>CAVGTO010000022.1:1951-23289 GCA_963631865.1 Eggerthellaceae bacterium | reverse complement strand
GATACATTCCCAGCGTTGAGGGCTATAACTACGTACTCTTCCTTCGTCCGCGACGCTTTGGCAAAAGCCTATTCCTTAATATGTTGGAAGCATACTACAGCGTTCGATATGCAGATAAGTTCGATAGTCTATTCGGTGATTTGGAGATAGGCAAACATCCAACAAAGCTTCGTAGTAGTTACCTTACCCTCCGGTTTAGCTTTGCAAGCGTAAACAGCAATCCGGACAAAGTAGAGGAGAGTTTTAACTGGATTGCGCTTAAAACAATCGAGTCCTTCATAAATGTCAATGCGACAAATCTTCCGCAGGATACATATAATAGAGTGATTAACGGATGCACATCTTGCCACAATGCGCTCTTTTCTCTTGCGAATATCATAAGCGAATGCGGCAAGAAACTATATGTCATGATTGACGAGTACGACAACTATGCCAACACGCTCATGACTGTCGACGAGAACAAGTACTCTCAAATAATGCATGCGGATGGATCCATTCGACTCTTCTACAACATGTTGAAGGATGCTTCTGCGGGCAATGGGTGTGCCATTGACCGAATCTTCATAACGGGAGTGTCGCCACTGTGCCTAAGCGACGTAACGAGCGGATTCAATATTGCGGCAAACCTGTCTATTGAACCTCGTTTCAATGCGATGGTGGGCTTCAGCGAGGACGATGTGCGTATTATGTTGACTTATTACGCCGAAGCAAATGATATTCCACTCCAAGATGCAGAGTCTCAGTTGCCTCTGATGAAGTCGTACTATGACAGTTACTGCTTCAGTGAGGAGGCCGCAGAAGACGGCGAGCACGTATTCAACTCCGACATGACGCTCTACTTCATAGACAAATTCGTCGGCCGCAGAGGGAAAGCGCCCAATGTGCTACTCGACGACAACGTGAAACAGGACTTCAACAAGATTCGCATGATGGTTCGCTATGAGTCCAGATTCGGCAACCGTAGCAGTCTGATGCAGTCAATACTGAACGACGGATATACACTCGCACAGCTCAACACGCAGTTCCAAATCCGCGAGTTGACGGACGAGAGCAACCTATCGAGCCTACTCTTCTACCTCGGCATGCTCACCTACGGCAAAGCTACTCCGCCAGAGGGAGGCGGAAGGTCGATTGTAACACTTGTCGTTGCCAACGAGGCTATGCGCCAGCAATACGCAAAATACCTTGCTATAGCTTATGCCGACACCCTACAGTGGCGCACGGATATCAACACGATGAACAAGCTGTGGGCCAACTGGTCATATTTCGGGCAGTGGCAACCTCTTATCACCCACATTGCCTCCGCCATGCACGACAACGACAGCGTGCGCGACTTCGCCCCGCAAGCAGAGAGCTTCATCAAAGGGTTCATACTCGCCCACCTGTATAACAGCAAGGGCTTCATCGTTCGCACAGAGACCGAGATGAATCATGGATATTCAGATATATACCTCTACCCTATCGTACCCGAGTTCCGCAACTCTCTCGTACTGGAGCTCAAATATCTCAAGCCGACGGCTACCGACACTGACGTAAAGAAGGCATGCCAAGAGGCGCGTAAGCAAGTGGCCAATTACGTGGCTGACAAGCGTCTGCAAGCCGAGGCGGAGGCCAAGGGGTGGACGCTTGTGGCAGCTGTGGCCGTCTTTAGAGGATGGACGGCCGAGGTAATAGAACAGTCAACTGAGCTCAGCTAACAGAACTCAGTTGCTGGAGTTTACAACAAGAAGAAGGAAACGGCGTGAACGCATATCAGATTGCGTTCACGCCGTTTCTGTATTAGTGGCTAGTGTCAGCCTTTGAGGCTATTCTGTTGCGCCACATTCGTCGGAGTAAGTAGAGTCGTAGTTAGTGACCCACATGTTGCCGCTCGACTTGGTTATCTTCGAACCGTTCTTGAAGACGAGGTTGTCCACAAAGCGGATGTCGATACCTTTCTTCGCCTTAATTTGGACGTTGTCGAGCGTCACGTTTTTGATATGACTCTCGGGGCGGCCAACGAGGAAAATGGCGTAGTTGGAACATACGTCGGTGGTCTTGACGTTCTGGAGGAGGATGCCGTTGTAGGTCGGCGTGGTGGAGTCGAGGTCACGAGCATTAGCCGCATCGGTTGCAGGATCGGAACTATAGTTCTTGTCATAATAGCAGTCCATTGAGAATGGGCTCTTGACACTCGTCATAGTGAAGTTTGAGAAGGTGAAATCCTCCTCGCCACCGCCGCGGAGCGTACCGTCAGAGTTGATGCCAGTCTTGAGGCGAATGCCGGATGTTGTTCCGTTCATCGTAATCTGGTCAAAAATGACGTGCTTAATGTTGGAAGTAAAGCTGCCTACAGAAGCTCCGTGGCCAGTACCGAAATAGCAGTTCCAGACATGGATATACTGCGACTCGCTGTCGCAAACCACGTTATCGTCGCCATTGCTGATGTTGCAATCGTAGATGTTGACATACGGCCCCCATACGGATACGCCATCAGTGTTGTGCGAAGCCTTGCCTTTGCCAGCCTCGGATGCTGGCTCACTGATTATTACATCGTGAATGGTGGCATTGCTTGCATTGCCACTTTGGCTGATGGTAATGTTCACGCCCGGGGTATTCATAACCTTCAGGTCGCGAATAAGGTAGCGCTTACCTTTGGTGAAACGGATCATGGCACCGGGGTTGAATGTGTCGCCATTTTCCTTTGCGAGCCACCAATCGGCACCTTGGCCATCGATGACGGAGGTCTCGCCCTCGCCCTCAATCACAATATCGGTAGAGTTGTCCACCCCCGTGATGAAGTTAATCTTTGCGTTCATCTTAGGGATCTCGGCAAGCGGACGCAATTTGAGTGTGGCATCCGAGCAGATATGTAGTATGGTTTTGGACTTAATCTTGAGTTGCGCACTGCCGAACATCCATGTGCCAGCGGGGACCACAACCATGCCGCCATCAGAAGTTACAGCATTGAGCGCACTCTGAATAGCTGAAGTGTTATCCTCAGAATCGGTCGTAGCACCGAAATCGGTTATCACGAAAGTGTTGGAAGACTTGATTGTGGGAAGCTGAGGCAGAGCCACGGCAGTCCATCCATCAGGAGTATTCTGCGCACTCAACTCGGACTCTATGCCAGCGAAGACATACTTGAGAGTCTCCTCTTCGTCCTTATTGTCCTCTTCTTTATTATCCTCATCCTTACTTTCATCTTTGTTCTCTTCGTCGCTCGATGAGTCCGTATTATTGTCTTTCGAGGAGTCTGTTGTCTGCTCAGGCTCGTCGTCGCTCGAGCAAGCCGTCACGGACACTGCACTCAGCGGGAGGCAGAGCACGGCGAGTGTCAGCAGTTTAGTTGTCAATTGTTTCATTATGGTATTTTTTGCTTTGATGATATTGGTAGACAAAGATAGGCAAAGAAGAAATAAAGAGGGTCGCAAATCGAGAATATTCTCGCCTTGCGACCCTCTGGGATTTTATGCGTAGACTGGGAACTACATCACAACCTCGACAATGTGCTTGCCTGCGGAGTGCTTAACGATGTTACCCTCAATCTTCTGACCGTCAACAGTGATGCTCTTGACGCCCTTCTGCGCACCACTTTCATTGTGGACGTTGATGACATACTCGGCACCGCGGATCTTACGGGTGACGGTGTAGCCCTTGAGCGAAGAAGGAATACATGGGTCAATCTCGAGACCTGCGTATGCAGGCTTCACACCAAGGATGAACTCGGTGATGGTGTACCAGTTCCAAGCGGCGGTACCGGTAAGCCATGAGTTCTTACCCTCGCCTGGACGGGCGGCATCCTTACCTGCAACCATCTGGCTGTAGACGTAGGGCTCAACCTTGTGGAGATCCTGATCCTTGATGAAGGCGGGGCAGATCTTGGCATAGTGCTCCCAGGCATCGTTGCCACGGCCGACAACGGTCTCGCCAATGATGACCCAAGGATTGTTGTGGCAGAAGATACCGGCGTTCTCCTTGTAGCCGGCGGGATAAGAAGAAATCTCACCCATCTCGACATGGTAGGTGGTGAATGCAGGCCAGTTGAGGACAATGCCGTGCTCGCAGTCCATATATTTCTTGACGGAGTCGAGAGCCTTGTCTACCATACCCTCCTCTTTGCCAATGCCGGCCATGGTGCACCAGCCTTGGCTCTCGATGAAGATCTTGCCCTCCTCGTTCTCCTTCGAGCCAATCTTGTTGCCGAAGAAGTCATAAGCGCGGAGATACCAATCGCCGTCCCAGCCGTCCTTCTTGACGGCCTCGACCATAGCGTCGACGCACTTCTGTGCACGGGCAGCCTCGTCTTTCTTACCAATCTGCTGGCAGAGCTCGACGTAGTCGCGACCGCAGACAACAAAGAGACCGGCAATCATAAGGCTCTCGGCCTTGCTGCCCTCGGTCTTGTTCTCGGTGGTCTGGAAGCTCTCATTAGGATCCCAACTGAAGCAGTTGAGGTTGAGGCAGTCGTTCCAGTCGGCGCGACCAATAAGAGGCAACTTGTGGGGACCGAGGTTCTTGACGACGTGGTCGAACGACACGACAAGATGCTGATAGAGGCTGACCTCGCTGCCAGGAACATTGTCGAACGGAACAGGCTCATCGAGGATGGAGAAATCTCCAGTCTCCTTGATGTATGCCACAGTGCCAAAGATGAGCCACATTGGGTCGTCATTGAAACCGCCACCGATATCGTTGTTGCCGCGCTTAGTGAGAGGCTGATACTGGTGGTAGCAGCCACCGTCGGGGAACTGGGTGGAAGCGATATCGATGATGCGCTGACGAGCGCGGTCGGGAATCTGATGTACGAAGCCGACGAGGTCCTGATTTGAATCGCGGAAGCCCATGCCACGGCCAATGCCGCTCTCGAAGAAAGAAGCCGAGCGCGAGAAGTTGAACGTGACCATACATTGATACTGGTTCCAGATGTTGACCATACGGTCGAGACGCTCGTCGCCACTTTTGACAGTGAAACGGTCGAGGAGGTCGTCCCAGAACTTGCGGAGGTCTGCAAGGGCCTTGTCAACCTTCTCTGTGGTGTCGAAAGCCGCGATGATGGCCTTAGCCTGCTCCTTGTTGACGATGGTGCGATCGAGGTCGCCAAGGCTGGTCAAGAGGCCGGGACGGCGGCCTGCGGGATCGTATTTCTTATCCTGTTCATTCTCGACGTAGCCGAGGAGGAAGATGAAGTCCTTGCTCTCGCCGGGCTTGAGCTCAACCTCAATGTAGTGGCTTGCGATAGGGCTCCAGCCGTGTGCAACGCTGTTGGAGGGCTTGCCAGCCTCAACATTCTGAGGCAATGCGAACTCATTGTAGAGACCGATGAAAGTCTCACGGTCAGTATCGAAGCCCTGAATAGGGGTGTTGACACTGTAAAAAGCGTAATGATTACGGCGCTCCTTATACTCGGTCTTGTGGTAAATTACGGAGCCGTCAATCTCAACCTCACCAGTGGAGAAGTTGCGCTGGAAGTTCTCCATATCGGTGGCTGCGTTCCAGAGACACCACTCCTCGAAAGAGAAAAGCTTTATGCTATGAGCAGTTGCGCTCTTGTTGGTGAGGGTGAGCTTCTGAACCTCAGCATGGGTCTTGAGGGGGACGAAGAAGAGAGCCTTAGCCTCGACACCATTCTTGCTGCCAGTAATCTGGGTGTAGCCCATGCCATGGCGGCACTCATACTTGTCGAGAGGGGTCTTGCAAGGCTTCCAACCCGGGCTCCATACAGTTCCGCCGTCGTTGATGTAGAAATAGCGACCGCCGTTGTCCATCGGGACGCCATTGTAGCGGTAGCGGGTTATGCGGCGGAACTTGGCGTCCTTGTAGAAGGAATAGCCACCTGCCGTGTTCGAGATGAGCGAGAAGAAGTCCTCGTTGCCGAGGTAGTTAATCCAAGGCCAGGGGGTCTTGGGGTCGGTGATGACGTACTCACGGTTGGCGTCGTCGAAGTGACCGTACTCTTTCATACTTTTTGGATAATCTGTAATTGGCGATCACCGAAGTTTGGCAATCGACAATCTTCAATTTGTTAGTTAAGGTTATATTTCTTCAATTGACAATTGCTGTGACATTCACAGTAAACTGTTAGTTGTTGACAGAATTGGCTCTTCTCGCCTCAAGTCCAGCGGTAATCTCGCTCTGCTTCTTTTGGCTAAGAGGATAGAGGAGCATGACAACTGCGCCGAGGACGACAATTATGGCAGGCACCCAACTCATAAGCATAACCATACCCTCTTGCGCACCCGCGTAGGTTGACGGGTCGATGCCATTGTAGCCAAAGTAGCCAAGGATGCCACCAATAATCGCACCCGCAATGCCGCCACCGAACTTCGTAGCGAACGAACCAGCGGCGTAGACGAGACCCGTGGCACGACGACCATTGACGTACTCCGAATAATCGGCAGCATCGCCGAGCATTGCGAAGAAGAGCGTCGGCAGGAAAGCCGCAAAGACTTCACTGGCAATGCCAATGGCAAAGATGGCGGACACATCACGTGGGCCGCAAAAAGCTATTAAAGCATTGATTACACCCGTTGTTACGAGAGCCATGATAAAGAGGTTCTTCTTACCCATCTTATTGCCGAGTGGCGTGGTGAGCATTGCACCACCAATGGATGCCACCATAAGGAGCACCATATACGTCGCAGCGAGGAATTGGTCATGCACATAGTGCGAGAAGTACATAACCGTAATGCCCTGCTTGATGTTGTTGTAAATGTTGAAGAGGAGGCCGACGAAGAGGAGTACGACCCACGGTTTGTTGTGAACGAGGTCCTTAAGGTCGTTCTTGAGGTCCGTCTTCTGGCCAGCAGGTGGCTGGACGCGCTCGTGAGTGAAGCGGAATGTCACGAGGAGGGCAATCACAAGGATTACGGACATAAGGTAAATGGAATGGCTATAGCCACGGCTCTGGTCGATGATGGTGATGTCGTCGGCTGAAAGTTCCTCTTGACCTGTTACAACAAAGTTATACGTCTTGCCTGCCGAAACGGAGAGATTCTTGGAGGTAGTAACCTGTGCGCCTTCCACTCCAAGCGAATCAGCCCACGCAATCTGGGCAATGCCATCGGATGTTGAAATCTTTACCTTTTGGAAATCACTCTGAGCAGAGAATGATACGGTATAGGTGGCATCTGCCGTTTTCTCAACATTAACTTGCGGATTGATATTGCCAAAGTAAGCGACAAGGAAAAGAAGTGCGCCCTGGACAAGCATTCCACCAGCAAAAGCGCCAACCATACGATATGAGCTGAGACTCGTGCGCTCCTTATCGTCGGGAGTCATGACAGCCATCAGTGAGCCATAAGGCACATTGTTGGCCGTATATATTACCATAAAGACAACATACGTGATAAAAGCGTACGCAATCTTCCAATCCATCGACCAATCGGGCGCCGTGAAGATAAGCGAAAGGGTAACGCCAAGCGGGATGGCGGTCCAAAGAACCCATGGACGGAAATGGCCATACTTACTCTTGGTGCGGTCTCCGACTACGCCCATAAGGATGTCCGAGATGCCATCGGTAAATCGGCCGACAAGCAAAACGAGACCTGCAATGGCCGGCGCAAGACCAAACACGTCGGTATAGAAAATAAGGAGGAAGGTCGAGACCCCTCGCCATGCGATGTTGGCGGAAGCGTCGCCCAAAGCGTACGCTATCTTCTCGCCAACAGACAGCTTGGTGCTCTTTGCGTTATTAACGTTCTGCTGTTCCATCGGTTCTATTTTAATCTTTGGGTACTAAATTAACAAAAAAAGACACACGAGACAGGTCCGCGAATATTATCTGTTAAAATAGGGCAACCAAACGAACAGTTAGTAAACGCTCTCTAAATTACATATAACGCAATAGCACTCACAGCATTACACACGCATCAATCAAAACGTCAATATAGCGTAGAAGTAAACATAGTACCACCCTATGATAAAATCTCACTTGAAAATGAAAGGAAAATACAAGGGTTTTGTTCGTCCTGTTCGTAAGCGCAAGCCGTACGAATAGTCGCACCTTCAGCCCACAATAATTTCCGATATCGGCAAAGAATAGACTAGCAAGACGCTGATTTTTCACCTTTCTTGCCGATAATAGTTGGTGCACAGCTAATAGGCAAAACGTGGAGCATCCCTGCTGATGCCACATTGCCAACAAACAAGCATAAAAACAGCAATATATCTCCCCTCCTTGCTGCCCTCAGAGAGCAAAAAGAGATGAGACTACGCGGAGGCATCTACCATCGTACGCAGATAGACATGACATATAGCTCAAATCACATCGAGGGCAGTAGATTGACGAAGGACCAGACGCGCTACATTTTTGAAACCAACACTATTGGCATCTCAGACGAGGCAGTGCACGCGGACGACATCATAGAGACAACGGCGCAAGACAACTACAAAGCCATTATGCAATACTTTGAGATTGCAGAGAAATAGCAAAGGCGGGCCTCTTTCTGAAGCCCGCCTTTGGCCGTATACCTTTAATATATCAAATCAAGCTATGCAAACATCTTCTTTACCCACTCCACTCCGTTGAGCAGAGCGTCAACCTCAGCCTCAGTATTATATACGGCAAATGAAGCACGGACCGTGCCAGGTATACCGAATCGCTCCATAAGAGGCTGCGCACAATGGTGACCCGTGCGCACGGCAATTCCCAACTTATCCAAAATCATACCTGCATCATACGGATGGACGGAACCTATGAGGAAAGAGACAGCACTTGAATGATTGGCGGCTCGGCCGATAATTCGCACATCACCAATGGCATCGAGACCTTCAATAGTGCGGCGCACAAGTTTCTGCTCATGAGCCTCAATGACCTCCATTCCGATGCCATCAACATAATCGAAAGCAGCACCCAATGCAATGGCCGCGGCATAATCGGGAGTGCCAGCCTCAAACTTCAAAGGCGGCTCGGCAAAAGTGGTGCCCGAGAATGACACTTTGTCTATCATCTCACCGCCACCCATCCAAGGATTCATAGCATCGAGAAGTTGACGACGGCCATACAGAGCGCCCGAGCCTAGCGGAGCATAAACCTTGTGGCCCGAGAACGCCAAGAAGTCGCAACCTATCTCACTCACATTGATTGCCTTATGAGGAACACTCTGAGCAGCATCGACCACAGCCACAGCACCCACAGAGTGAGCCATCTCACAAATCTTGCGAACATCATTGACTGAGCCCATTACATTGGACACGTGCGCAATACTGACAATCTTAGTGCGACTATTAAGGATGCTTGCCAACTGATCCATATCGAGTTCACCGGCATCGCTGACCTTAGCCACACGAAGAGTCGCACCACGCCTTTGGCAAAGGAGCTGCCAAGGGACGATGTTGGAATGGTGCTCCATTTCGGAGACAACAATCTCGTCATCCTCACCGACAAACTTATCACCGTAGGCATAGGCCACGAGGTTGATGGCCTCAGTAGTGTTGCGGGTGAAAACAATCTCACTTTGGTCGGCCGCTCCGATATGGCGAGCCACGGTCTGGCGAGCTTTCTCGTAAAGGTCAGTACATACATTACTGAGATGATGCACTCCACGGTGGATGTTGCTATTGACCTTACGGTATATGTTGTCGTAGGCATCGATAACGGCCAGCGGCTTTTGCGTCGTCGCACCATTGTCGAGGTATACGAGGTTCTTCTTGTAGACTTTCTCGGCGAGTATGGGGAATTGCCCGCGGATGGCGTCTATGTCGAGTTCTGTATTCATTTATCCTATGAGTTTCTCGTGGAGAGCTGCACGCACATCCTCAAGAGGTATGCGATCTACGACCTCGCCCACGAAGGCAGCGGAAAGAAGCTTGCGAGCCGTACGCTCGTCGATGCCACGTTGCTGCATATAGAAGAGTTGCTGAGGGTCAATCTGGCCTGTCGTGGCGCCGTGCGAACACTTGACGTCGTCGGCGTAAATTTCAAGTTGCGGCTTGGCATAGGCCCTTGCGTCGCGGCTGGCAAGCATATGGCGGTTTGTCTGGTTGGCGTCAACCTTCTGAGCGTCGGGCTTCACAAGGATAAGGCCACCGAAGGCCATCACGCCATTTGCATCCGCAATGCCCTTAAAGAGCTGGTCGCTCTGCGTATGACCTGCTATGTGCTCCACAAGGCTCTCGTTGTCCACACGACCACCTTCCGCAACAGTGTAGATGCCCCCCATACGGAGATCAGCACCCTGGGCATGGAGTCCACAGCGTATCTCATTACGGGCCAATGCAGGATTGAGATTGACGAACGAGATGTCGGCCGATGAGTCAGCATCCATATCTATGGTAGTGCGAGTGAGCATTACCCTATCACCATCGCCATCCTGGAGGAACACGAGTGTAAGGTTGGCACCCTTACCAATATTCACTTTGGTCTGAAGAACGAGACGGCCACAAGAGGAGAGGCGTACCACAGCGGTAGTCTTCACCATTGCTGGCGCAGAAATAACGAGACGAGCTACAGATATGCCATCGAAGCCTTCAAGAGCCGATACATAAATGTCCGCACGCTCAGCATTTCCGAGAGTCACATAAGTCTGATCCTCGGCAGCGGCATTGGCAAAGATATCGATGTAGTCACCACGGCGTGCGCTAGACTCAGACATATCGGCCAAAGCATCGAGGGCCTCAGAGGCAGGCGCAGACTCCTCACGTTGAGCCACGCAACCCGCTACGCTCACATTGGCATCGCTCACTGAAGCAACAGCCCCGAGAGCCTGCGCCATATCGGTGTAGAGATAATACTCACCTTTGGGCGCATTTGCCAAAATCTTTGTCAGCTGAGCATTCTCCCTTACCCGATAGTTATTGTTTTTCATAGGCATAAACAATCCTTTTGCGGGTTGACATTAATCGGGGAACTGCTCCTTGATCCAATCGTAACCACGCTTCTCGAGGTCGAGAGCGAGGCTCTTGTCGCCAGTCATGACAATTCGACCGTGGTAGAGGATATGGATATAATCGGGGACAATGTAATCGAGCAGACGCTGATAGTGCGTAATGACCACCGTAGCATTCTTCTCACTCTTGAGTTTGGTGACGCCGGATGCCACAATGCGCAGAGCGTCAATATCGAGGCCGGAATCCGTCTCATCAAGAATACGGAGACAAGGCTCAAGCATTGCCATCTGGAAAATCTCGTTCTTCTTCTTCTCGCCACCAGAGAAACCTTCGTTCACAGCACGGTTCGTGAGCTTTGAGTCGATTTCGACGAGCTTCTTCTTCTCATTCATAAGTTTGAGGAAATCGCCAGCAGAGAGAGGCTCGAGACCCTGATATTTACGCTTACCGTTCACAGCAGCCTTGAGGAAATTGGACATCGAGACTCCCGGGATCTCCACAGGATACTGAAACGAGAGGAAGATGCCCTCGTTGGCTCGTTCCTCAGGCTTGAGGGCCAAGAGATCCTTGCCGTTGAAAGTCACGGAACCGCCAGTCACAGTATATGCGGGGTTGCCCGCGAGGACTGCGGATAGGGTACTTTTGCCAGAGCCGTTGGGGCCCATTATGGCGTGCGTCTCGCCCGCCTTTATTTCGAGGTTGATGCCGCGGAGGATTTCCTTGCCCTCAACAGTGGCATGCAAGTCTTTAATACTGAGCATTTGTATATGTTCAAAATGTGCGCTGCCGAGTAGTGCGAGCTTTTACGTGCAATCTTACAGCGCGCGTTATATTCTGATATTCTTTTCGGAACCGTCTTACGCCTAATTGGCGCAGCAAAGGGTCAAATTATCCCACCGAGCCTTCCAACTGAATGGCAAGGAGTTTCTGCGCCTCGACGGCGAACTCCATAGGCAGGCGTTTGAGGACCTCGCGGGCGTAGCCATTGATGATGAGGCCGACAGCCTCTTCGGTGCCTATGCCACGCTGGTTGCAATAGAAAAGCTGGTCTTCGCTAATCTTGCTTGTCGTGGCCTCATGCTCAATCTGGGCAGTAGGGTTTGCCACGTCGGCGTAGGGGAAGGTATGAGCTCCGCACTTATCACCCATAAGAAGGCTGTCGCACTGGCTGAAGTTGCGTGCGCCCTCGGCATTTTTACCAACCTTTACGAGACCTCGGTAGGAGTTCTCGCTGTGGCCAGCGCTGATACCTTTGCTTATGATGGTGCTGCGGGTATTGCGGCCGAGATGAATCATCTTGGTTCCAGTGTCCGCCTGCTGATAGTTATTAGTCATGGCAACGGAATAAAACTCACCAACGGAGCCATTGCCCATGAGCACGCACGACGGATATTTCCATGTGATGGCCGAACCGGTCTCGACCTGCGTCCAACTCACTTTGCTCTGCTCGCCACGGCAAAGGGCACGCTTGGTCACGAAGTTGTATATACCGCCCTTGCCATCCTTATCTCCAGGATACCAGTTTTGCACTGTGGAGTACTTGACCTCGGCATGGTTCTCCACGACGATCTCGACAATAGCCGCATGGAGCTGGTTCTCGTCGCGCATAGGAGCCGTACAACCCTCAAGGTAGCTCACATAGGCATCGTCGTCGGCCACGATAAGCGTGCGCTCAAACTGACCAGTCTTAGCGGCATTGATTCGGAAATACGTGGAAAGCTCCATAGGGCAACGGACGCCCTTGGGAATATAGACAAACGAGCCATCGGAGAAGACAGC
Organism: Eggerthellaceae bacterium; assembly: GCA_963631865.1. Classification (GTDB taxonomy): domain Bacteria; phylum Bacteroidota; class Bacteroidia; order Bacteroidales; family Marinilabiliaceae; genus W3P20-009. The sequence continues at coordinate 10,701 of CAVGTO010000022.1, read as the reverse complement.
CGAATTGAGTGCCGCAAAATAGTTATCGGCATATGAGACCACCGAGCCAAGATATTTCTTGACAAGGTCGGGATGCGTCTTAATCGCCTCGCTTATAGAGCAGAAAATTATGCCATCCTTTGCCAATCGCTCGCGGAAAGTCGTAGAGACGGAAGTCGAGTCGAGCACGGCATCGACAGCCACGCCAGAGAGGACTTTCTGCTCATCGATGGGGATGCCGAGTTTATCGAAAGTCTTCTTAATCTCGGGATCCACGTCGTCGAGACTGCCCGGCTGCTCCTTTTTCTTCGGAGCGGCATAGTATATAATGTCTTGGAGGTCGATGGGCGGGATGCGGAGATGCGCCCAATCGGGCATCTGCATTTTTTGCAGTTGCGCATAGGCCTTGAGACGGAATTCGAGCATAAAGTCCGGCTCGCCTTTCTTCTTTGAGATGAGGCGTACAACCTCCTCGCTCAGACCGTTGGGTATGGAATCCGTCTCGATGTCGGACGTGAAGCCATATTTATACCCCTCGTTCTCGAGGTTCTCAAGTATATCTTTGCTATCTGTCATTGCTTTAATCAATCGGACGACAAAAATAACTCTTTGGCACTTCTTTTCCTAAGCATAAAAGCAAAAGAGGCTTAATTAAGCCTCTTACTTAGATAGACAACAGCCAAAGAATTACTCCCGACTTTTACATTTCCCGCCCGCAAAGGTCCACAAGCCTACCGTCTGACATCCGCACAGAAAGCGAACCGCCTGCGATAACCAAACGCGGGCTCTGTTCATTTTCAACCTCGACCACAGGCATAGCAGCAGGTTCTTCACCGACTGGCATGTTAAGCACAAGACGCAAACCGAAATACCACATCACGGAAGTCTCTGTCTGCCCATCGCGATACGCCACATTAAGATATTTCTCATTGCGGGAATGCACTCCCCCACCCCTCTGGATGCGCTTGACGGAATACTGCGACGGTTCGGCGTCATAACCATAGGCATACTCATCGGTGCACCATTCTATTGCATTGCCCGACATATCATAAATACCCAAAGAGTTTGCAGCCTTGGTCTTCACATCGACAGGTTTTTCCGTCGCACCACCCCAAACAGCCACAACATTGGCTGTATTGCCGCCAGAATAGGCGTAATCGTCATGATTTGCGCCTCCTCGTGCAGCATATTCCCACTGAGCCTCAGTAGGAATGGCAAAATAGCAACCTGATGGCAACTGATTCGCCAAAAGCGTGTTGAGCCTATTAACGAAGTCAACCGCCATTGTATATGATATTCGGCCTTTAGCCGCATTGTCGTCAACAGTCCGCCCATAATCGTCCTTTTCTTGAGTGTCGAACCCATCATCACCGTAGACATCGGCCCATACGGCATTGGTCACCTCTGTCTCAGCCATATAGAAAGTGGCGACGCTGACAGAGTGCACGGGCTGCGCATCGTTGAAAAGAGTCGAACCCATTTGGAATTGCCCACCCTCGACGCATATCATCTTTATTGTCTCAAAACCTGTAGAGAAGGTCAAAGACTCATAGGTCTGGGCATTTGCCATTGTCGCGACACAAAGCAATCCAGAAACTAAAAAATTCTTCATAATTAGAATGTTGTCGTTATTGTCTGAAACAAAAAGCGAGGCGACGGAAACCATCTCAAGTTTTCGTCGCCTCGTTGTGTTTGTAGCCTTATTTTATGTCAGCAAAATGTTACCTGTGGAGACCTCGGCGTGCCCTGGCTTTCTTCTGACCACTGCCAGAGTAGCTGTAGCCCATAATAGGCTCCGAGCAAGGCACAGGCTTCTTCTTGTAGCTGCGTCGGCGTACGTCGTCGGGGATGAGTCGGTAAATCATAGACACCTCGTGAGCACCATTGCCGAAAGAGCTGAAGTCGGACACCGTGAGATCATAAGAGTAACCGAATCGGAAAGGACCAACATTGACACCAAGGTTAGGAATTACCGCATCGGTGTTCGAAATCTCGCCAGCCACCTTGAAGAAGAGACCTCGGTAAGAGGCACCCACCTCGATTGGGTAGAAGTACCAAGAGACACCAAGTTCAAGCTGGTTGTACTGGTACTGGTGCTTATAGTTGAGTGAGAGGGTAATGGTCTTAGGCTCGCTGCCTCGATAACTTGCCTGATAGGTGATTCGGTAACCTCCGAAGACAGTGGTCTTGAGACCAATCTTATCTCGAGCATCGGTAAATGAGATGTCGGGTTGGATAAGGTGGTTGAAAGTCACGCCCGCCCACCAATCATCATTATAAACCATAACGGAGGCCGAAGCATCGAACTTCGAGACGCGGGTACGCTCAATGTCAAGAGCTGAGCCGCCACCAGGAGTGACGACGCCATCGCTCGAAATATCGCTCCAGGTAATAATCTTACTGCGATCGATGGACCTGTTCTTGAAATCGAAAGATATGCCAGGGCGGACAAAGAGGTCGCGCGTCACCGAGAACTCATAGGCATAGAGGAGGCTGACGAGGTGATCCATAAGGAGGCCCTTGCCAGCATTGTCACACACCCACATGAGACCAAGACCACTGTTAAAGTGATTGAAGAAATAGTCCGCCGAGAAGGCGTAGTTCTGATATGCGCTGCCTACTCCGGGCCATTGGTTGCGATAGTTGATGCCAAAGCGCGTTCCATTCGTCAAGCCGGTAAAAGACGGGCTCAGATAGAGCGGAGCCTGATAGGTTTGCGAGAAGGAGGCATCCTGCGCCTTTGCCGCAAATGGGGCAAGCGCAAGAAGCATCGCTGCAACTAACCGGGATAGTGTCTTCTTCAAATATATCATTATCTCTTCTTTACACCCCCGTGGCGAACCGTAGTCCTCAGTCGGGCGGCGTGTGCTTGGCTCAACACATAGATGCGAACGACAGCCACCCTATAGAGAGCCGAAAGTCCACAGCATGTCATATTGCCTTATTCGATAAATAGAGGCTCTTTGTTTCAAAAGAAGGAGGATTATGTATCGATGGCGATACTACAATTCACTCTCAATACATACATCTTTTCAGACATCTGACGATCGCAAGATTGAGTACCGGTCACACCACGGGAAACATAACGTCGCCTAACTCAAGAAAGCAAAGACAAGATAGAATTCAAGGTTTCCTCGTGTTGGCGACCGCTCCCAATATTAGGGAGCAGCCGCCACTTGAGGATATAACTTGTAGCAGAATGTTTGGATAAGGGTATGAGGTCGTTACCTCACCACAAAGATTTGTCCGGACTTAGTGTACTCCTTGCCACTGACAAACTTGCCCTTCGACACCCAAGTGTAGACACCCTCAGGAACAATAGTCCCGTTGAAGCGTCCATCCCAACCAGTGGTGATATCGTCGGTCTGGTAGACCTTCTGACCCCAACGGTTGTAGATTTCGAGGTGGAAGGTCTCGACATCCTGATATACGGGTCTGAAGTTAGCGTTGACACCGTAGATGCTATTGATGCCAGAGACGTCGGCACGAGGAGCGAAGGTGTTCGGGAAGATTATGAATCCGCCTCGACGAGCCTCGATGAAGCTCTCCTTCACGGTATCGGCCTCACAGCCATTGTCGTTCCAAACCTTGAGGCTGACAGTGTAGAATCCCTCGTTGTTGTACGTCACGAGCGGGTTCTTCTCAGTGGACTGAGTACCGTCGCCGAAGGTCCAGAGGAACTCGGTAGCACCAGTGCTTCGGTTGATGAAGTGAACCTTATCCTCGGGGATGTAGACCAGCTGAGGCGCAGCATCGAAGCTTGCCGTCGGGTGGTCGTAGACAGTGATGTACATCGACGTGTCGGACGAGAGGCCGTCAGGACCAGGAACCGTGAGCTTGACCTCGTAGCTGCCAGGCAACTGGAAGGTGTGGGTCGGGTTGCGGATCGTTGACGTCGTGCCATCGCCGAAGTCCCAATTGTACTTGGTGGCATCCTGGCTACCATCCGTGAAGCGGACGGTGAGCGGGTAACAGCCCTCCTCGTAGTCGGCGGAGAAGCTTACCGTAGGAACAACCTTGTAAGTGATGGAGACCTCATCGTAGACATTGCACTCACCAGTCGTAATCGACCAGCGGAAGGTGTTGACGCCACGCGACAAGCCATAGACATATGTGTTGTACTTGTGCTCATCCTCGAATGTCAGCTCTTGACCGCCAAACTGGCTCTTATCAGTGTTGCCGAGGAGCGACCAGGTGCCTTCGAGGCGACCAGGGTTGCCGGCATTGAGCTGATAGGTGCTCGAGTAGGTCACGTCGTTCTCACCTGCGTAAGGTGTAGCCTTGTAGCTGGTGATGACGATGTCGTCGTACGTGCTACAATCCAGGTAGGTGATAGTCCAACGGAGGATGTTCTCACCATAACTGAGGTTGGAGACGAGAGTCTTAGCAGCCGACGTGTCAGCAATCTCACCCTCACCCTGGAGGACCGACCACTTACCGACACCGTACTGCGGCTGGTTAGCGTTGAGGGCAGTGTTGTCGCTACATACCGTGAAGTCGTCATCGAGAGTAGACTCGTCAGGTATGTGGTAATCGAGGACTACCGTATCGATGGACTGGCACTCATACGTCTTACCGTTGGCTGTATAGAGGTTCTTGATAATCCAGAGATACATGTTCTCACCGAATACCATATTGGTGAGCGTTGTATGAGGATCGTTGACATCAGTGAACGAACTATTGCCATAGACATCCGACGCATGACCGGAAGCTACCTCCCAATGGCCCTCACCAATGATAGGCGTGTTGCCCTGCAGCTCAGTTTCGACGCTACATACAGGCTTGTCGGCGCCCGCATCGGCCTTGGTAGGCGACATATTGTAGAGGTTGTAGTATACGCTCTTAGCACAACTACCGTTGGTGGAGACAGTCCACTTGAGGTTGGTAGTGCCGTAGAGGAGGTTAGAGATGGTAGTGCTCGGCGAAGTTGGCGATTCAATCTGACCACCGCCTCGAGTGATGGTCCAAATACCAGAGCCATAGGTAGGCGTTTCGGCCTTCAGCTCATAGTAGTCGGAGCAGAGAGGATCAGGATCTGAGCCAACGTACGGGTCGCTCGGCGTGAGGTTCTCGACCACGACGTCGTCGGACAGAGTACAGGTCTTGACCTGGACAACGTAGACGCTATCTTGTGTACCATCCTCAGTGCGGAGCATTATAGGAACCGCATTGCGCTTCTCGACAACCCAACGGTAGGTGTTGTTGCCGGGGCCCACAGTGATAGTAGCCTTCGGGTTGTACATACTCTTGGAGTTCTGCATAGCCTCCTCGTTTGTATGCTTGCCAGCCACACGGGTGTTGCTATAGTACCAAGTGTTGTATTCTGCCTTTGTAGCGTCATCGATTTGGCGCTGCTCGGTAGTCCAGCTTTCGAGCTCAATCTCATGGTCGAGCCACTGATTATCGATGTAGCTTGCGCTATCGTTATCGAAGTCCGCCGCACCGACCATAGTGAGCCAGTGACCTACACCGAGTTCAGGAGCCGAGCCCTCGAGGGTTACAGTCTCAGCGCCACCTACCTCGGTGACACAAAGCTGCTTGGTGTTGCCAGCGTTAGGACGACTCGGGTTACCGTTGTAGATGGTCACCTCATCGTAGCTTTCGCAACCATTGTACTTGGTTGTCCAGCGGAGGATGTTCGAGCCGTTGGCAAGGTTGGTAACCTTGGTAGACGGGTTAGTCTTATCCTCGAACGTACCAGCGCTTGCCGCACCGATGATAGACCATTCGCCCTCGCCAGGAGCTGCGGATGTACCAGCAAGGTTGTACTCAGTACCGCATATTACAGCGTCCTCACCGGCATCGGCCTCAATCTTGTCGTTGTAGACCGTGACATCGTCGTAGTCTACGCAAGTGAACGACTTGTTGTAGACACGGTAGACGCGCCACTGATAGCGGTTGCCGTAGGTGTTGAATGGAATGTCCTTGACACGCGTGGTAGAGCTGTTCGGGCTGACAATGGTACCCGCACCCTCGGCTACGGCCCAAGAGCCGTACTCGGTAGTGTTGGTAGACTCGTCGAGCGTAGCCAACTTATCGGCAGTAAGGATCACCTCGTTGGTATCACAGAGGCGAGGCAACTGGGTGCGAGCATGAGCCTCCGTCGGACGGTTGTTGAGGACAACCACGGTATCGGTGCTCGGGCACTCAAGGTAGTTGACGGTCCAAACAAGAACGTTGTTGCCTTGTCCGAGGTCGCGTACGATGGTGTGCGGGTCGCCAGAATCCTCAAAGTGACCACGACCTTGACCGGCTGCGATGCTCCAGATACCGACACCAGGCGACGGGTTGTTTGCCGTCAGGCGGACAGTATCGGTACAGAGAGGCTGTACGGAACCTGCGACTGCCTGGATGAAGATGTTGTTCAGGACGGTCTCGTCAGTAGAGGTACATACATGGTCGCCAGTACCATTCTCGATGACCCAACGGAACCTGTTGTTGCCAAAGGCGAGACCGTTGACAGTAAGGTTCTGGTTGTCGGTACCGTCGCCGCGCTTGAGTGTCACGCGATCTACAAGGACTCCAGTAGTCTTCTTCGAGTATGTCTTATCGACATTGTGAGCCCAAGTGTAGAGAGTTCCTGCGGACGGGCTTGTGAGCTCGCCATCGGTGTACTCCACAGACGTTGCCACGCCGCCGAGAGTGAGAGAGATGGTCTTCGTCTTCTCAGTGTACGTAAGTTGCTCGACGGTAGTGGTGGCGTGACCATCAGCATCGTTCAAGTAACGGAAGTACTTATCGCTCGAGAGGTTGTACCAGAAGAGCAGAGTGCCATCCTCAGAGTAGTGCTCGTAGACCTTGTCGGTGACACCATTGGTGACAACCTCCTTGTAGAGCACCTTATCGTCCTCGCTGAAAAGGTCGGTGGTGATATCCTTACCCTTGGCATCCTTCTGTACGAACTGGCCTGAACCCTCAACGAGCTCCCAGTAGGCCTGGGTGTAGTACATAGGTTTGTTACCAGATAGGATAGACTCGGAGCCGCAGACCGTCAGAGGATCGTCAGGTCCGGCATCGGCCTCGGTAGGCTTGTTGTTCTGGACAATGACCTCATCGCGTGTGGTACAATCACCACCCTTAGAGGTTGAAATCTCCCAAATGAGAGTATTCGTGCCAGCAGCCAAGTCGTAGGCGTGGTTGCCATTGAACTTAGCAGAGCCACCCGATGCTACCTTCCATTCTCCCGTGCCATAGGTAGGCGAGTTCGGGTTGAGGTCGATAGTGCCATCGCAAGTGAAGAGAGTGTCGCAGGTGTTGCCGAGGCCACAGGCCCAAGCGTCGTCCGCACGGTCATTAAAGACGTCGAGAGTGTCTACGTCGGAGCAGACATTGTTCGATATCTTATAGATGAAGGTGTTGGTACCCTGCTTGAGGCCGACAACGGACGGGTTGCGCGAGTACTTGGCGAGTTTTGCCTCGTCAATCTTATACTGCGAATAGGTTGCAGCATCCGTGGTCTCGGGATCGAGGTAGACGAGTTCCGTGACCTTATCAGCTTCGACAAGTGTGGGCTGACCATTCTTATCGAGCATGATACCCTCAGAATTCTTGTTGAGGACGAACTCAGCAGAACCAGAGAGAAGGGTCCACTCGTGGGTAGTCTTGATGTTGTACTCCTTACCGTTGACGGTGTACTTGTAAGAACCCTCCTTGACGTCGTTACCCTGGATAGTGATAGAGTCGCCGCAGATAGACTGGAGACCAGTACGGTCGTTGCCAGCGTAGGCGTCGGTCACGCTCATATTCCAGAGCTGGACGGTATCGGAAGATGCGCCGCCGTTGTAAGTGATGGTCCAGCGGAGGGTGTTGCGACCCTTCTGGAGGCCAGTCACACGGGTATGCGGCTCGCGCTTGTTCTCGAAGGTTGCCGAGCCATAGACCACGCTCCACTGGCCTACGCCATTGAACGGTCCGTTAGCCTGCAACTGGTAAGAGTCGGAACAGAGCTCGTATTGGTCGGTACCGGCATCAGCCTCCTTGGTGTAACCGTTGTTGACGGTGTAGAGACCTGTAAGGCGACAGCCGTTGTTGACCACAATCCACTTGAAGGTGGACATACCGAGGTCGAGGTCAGATACGACAGTCTCGACATTGTTGGGCGAAACGATGGTACCGCCGCCGACGCCAAGTTCCCAATGGCCAGTGCCATAACCAGGCTTGACCGTAGCGCCCTTGATATCCATCATGTTCGAGCCATCGGTGACGCGTCCGTAGTTAGGCGTGAAGACCACGCTATCGCCAGAGACAGTCACGTTGCTGTCGATGAACTGAGGAGTATTGTTCGTAATGATTACTGTGTCGCTCGAAGCACACTCCTTGTTCGTGACGGTCCAGACGTAGTAGTTGCGTCCTGCCTTGAGACCACCGATCCAAGCATCCGGGTTGTTGAGCTCGTTCTGGTCGAGGTTGAAGGTGGAATTGTATGCGCTCCAGCTTTGCTTAGAGTAGTTGCGAGTGCGGGCGTGGAGCTGTACCTGCGTAGAGCAGATAGAGGTATCATTGCCTGCATCGACATTGATAGAGTAGTTCGTCACGATGACAGTGTCGGACTTAGAGCAGCCTCCCTCCTTGGATGCAATCCTGTAGATGAAGATGTTCTGGCCGCGCTGAACGTTGCGGATCTTGACGAATGGCTCGGCGTAGTCGGGACTGTTGACCCAAATCTGGTTGCCGTCGGCATCGGTCTCGTACTGGAGGTCGCCGCTTGCATCATAGACTGGGTTGCCATTGGCATCCGTCTGGTACTTGTAGTGACCAAACTCAGCGTAACC
>CAVGTO010000022.1:0-1941 GCA_963631865.1 Eggerthellaceae bacterium | reverse complement strand
TCGTAGTCGGCCTCACCGCTCTTCTTCTGGCTGTTGAGGTTCTTACGGATCATCAAGTCTTTCTCCTGGCTATCGCAGATGGTCATGTTCTTCTCGGTTACCTCAGCATCATCCACCTCGTTGTTGGTGATGGAGATGGAGTCGGCACTGAGACAGCCCTCGACGTCAACGACCCAAAAGAAGGTCTGCTTGCCATGCTCGAGCTGGGTTACCTTAGCCGTTGCACTGCGTGCGTTGTCGAAGGTACCGATACCCGTGATGGAGCGGTCGTCGGAAGTCGGGTCGTAGTTGTACCACTTAGAGACTGCGCTTGTCGGGATGTCCGTTACGGAAGCATCGAACTGATAAGAGCCGTCGCAAGTAGAAGCATCCTGACCAGCATTGAGGACAACCTTACCATAGTAGAGGTTGAGCGAGATGCTCTTGGTGCAGTTGCCGTTGCGGACAACGAGGTTGATAACGTTGTCGCCCCAAGTGAGGCCAGAGAGCGATGTCACAGCACCCTCCTCAAGAGAGGTCGAGTTGAATGCGCCACCGCCTGTTACCTGCTCCCAGAGGATAGTCTGGTTCGAACCGAAGATAGCGTCTGAGTTAGCATTGTCATTGGTGTCGTCGGAATCGAGGAGGACAGACGTGCTCTTGATATGTGAGCCCTTGAGCTCAACGTCCGGCGAGCAGACTACGATGCGATACTGGTCATGTACGGCATCATAGGTGATGCGCTCATCGTTGGCCACACCGCTGTAGACTGTGCTCTCATGCTCGCCACCATTATTGGAGTACTTAACCCAGATGACAGGGTAATCGGGCTCGTTGTTGGTGAGAGTAATCTCGGAGGTCGTCGGGCAGGTGTTTGCCATGACGGTCCACTTGAGCTTCGTATCACCTCGGCTGAGGTTAGATATGAAGGTGTTGGGGCTGTTGGCATTGTCGATGATGACACCTTGCTCACGTTCGGTCTCGACGGTCCAGAGACCAGTGTAGGTGATGCCGTCGCCGCTGGTCGGGAGGTCGGAAGCATGGATCTCGGCGGTACCGTCACAGATGATGGTGGTGCCGGCGGATGCCGATGTATTGACGTCGAGGTTGCGGATGATGACGGTGTCAGTAGCGTAGCACTGGGTGTTGTCGTCGGTGACAGTCCAGAGATACGTGTTCCTGTTCTGAGTGAGCGACTTGCTATCGACAGTAGGAGCCCAGTCAGTAGAGGTGCGGCTACCATCTGCGAAGGTCGAGCCGCCGCCGATGACGGTCCAAACGCCGTTAGGAACTATTGCGGGCCTCGTGCTTGCAAAGTCGCTCGCCTTAGTTGTCGGAGTGAGGACAATCTGCGTGCCGTCGCTGCTCGGGCAGTAGGTAAGGTCGGGACCTGCGTCAATCTTCGGCTTCTGGTTGATGGAGACGGAGAGAGGTTCGCTCCACATACCATCGCCACAGCTGTTCTTGGCGCGTACCTTGACCTCACCAGTGAGCGGGGTCACGTACTCCTCGACGTTGACCTGGATAGAAGAGGTGCCGGCACCGTTGACAATGCGCATACCAGTAGGCAGGCTCCACTCATATTCCGAAGCGTAGTCGACCTGCGGGATGCTGAAGCGGATGGCCTTCTCACCCTGGCAGAAGATTGTCTTGCCGTAGGAGTTCGAGGCGTTGCCAGAGCTACGTACCATGTTGGAGTACATATCCTTGCCGTAGTTCTTGGTGTCGTCCTCGTCCTTCTCGTAGTAGAGTTGCTCGTTATTGTCGTTTACAGCGAGTGTCTTGCCATCGTTCTCGTAAGCCTCCTTGCCAGTGTCGGTAGTTGTCATATCGAACTTAGGCAGGTACTTGGCCGAGATGAGCATAGTGTACATCTGGCTCTCGTTGCAATCGTTGAGGGTCTGGACTCCGATCTCACCACTTTGGAAGTTCTGGCCGACGTTGACGGAGATAGTGTTGCTG
>CAVGTO010000021.1:0-23671 GCA_963631865.1 Eggerthellaceae bacterium | reverse complement strand
TGACTATTGACGGTTGACAATTGACGATGGCGGGGGATTTGTTTGGGTTTTAGGAGGTTAGGGGCGGTTGTTAATTGGAGTTAAAAGGATAAGTTGGGGGTTGGGGTTGGGAGACTATCCGTGTGAGACGAGATTCGGACACCCGGGCTCGCGCCGCAGGGATGGCTTACCACGCCCTTACAGTTTCCCCCCGCAGACCGGGATTTGGAGGCGTGAGTTTTTATGACGGCTGTTTTTTGCCTTGAAGGGTCACATGCTCATATCGCAATGGGGCGTAAGTTTCGATGCCTGCAGTTTCTAGTAGTTCCTTGGCCTTGGCTATCCTGCCGTATGATACACGGAGTACATACAAAAAAATTTTCTCTTTATGCGCAAAGCCTACCAACACCCCGCACTTGACATTTGTAGTGGAAGATGAGCAAGAGACGGGCCTTGCATATTGACATACGGTGGATGCCGAAAGTTCGCCCATTATACAATGAAGCTTTTGCCTTAAGCGGCTGAGGGAACAATTTCCTTACAGGAGATGTAAATGAATATTGTCCAACCCTCAACAAAGCTAAAAAAAAAGCGATTTGTGCAAGTAGGGCGCATGGCAATTGACAAATAACATTTGCCCGAAACTGGCGGTCTCTCCTCTTCTCGGACACGGATTAAATGGATTACGCCACGTCAATTTTGATTGCACTTTCCTCGATTCGCTTGGATATGATTTTAGTAGTAGACGGTGATTTTGACACGGCGGTTCTGCTGGCGATGGGCTTCGGTGTCGTTGGGGGCTATGGGCTGGGTGTCGCCAGCGGAGAAGACGTGGATGCGGCTGTCGTCCACACCATTGCGTTCGAGACATTGGGCGACGGCTTCGGCACGCTCCATGCCGATGCGGTGGTTGACTTCGGGTGTGCCCATATCGCATGTGTGGCCGGTGACCTTGATGCTGTATTTGGGATGGGAGTTGAGGAGATCGGCAATGCGGGCTACGGTGGCAGCCGATTCGCCTTCGAGACTTCCACTGCCGAGGTCGAAACGGATGCCACCGGCGTTATCTATCATCGTCTGGATGTCCTCCTCTATTTGGACGGAGACGCTGTCGTGCTTCTCTATGATTTGCGAAGCAGCAACAGAAGAAGACTCGACGGGGCTTGATTCTTGGGTCTCGTGAACTGCAGCTTGTTGAGAGGATTGAGCAACAGAAACGGTGAGTTGCGAAGCTTGTGTTTTTGAGATGGACATAGTGGCAGTCGGTCGTGCTGTTGGTTTTGCACTTGACTTTTTTCCACAGAAAGAGAGGCGGAAACTAGCATTGAGGCCAATCGCAAGGGGGTGTATCTCGGTGCAATTAGTTGTTGCGAGGGCACTTTCGTAGGATGGGCTGTAGCCATCAGCCGAGAGGCAATCGGGATTGTATTGCTGAGCGGATTTGGATTTGGGGCTCATATCCGTAAGGGTATATTTGCCGTAGAGACTCAGAGCTATACTGATTTTGGGACCCAATCTGTATGCCAAACCAATGTTGGCGCCAATGCCGACACCCGCACGACGGAGACCTATGGCGCCAGTGTAATAAGGAGAGACAGAGTAGAAACCGTTCTCGGGCATATCACTGTCGAAGTGGAGATTATATTGCGGGTAATCGCCAGTGGTGGAGACTGTTCCGGATGTCGTTTCATATTTATCCTTGACAGTCAGTAGAATATGAGCTTGGGCACCGACCTCAAAAAGTGCACGAGGCGAGACAGCGGTATGATATGTAGCTCGGAAAGGGATTTCGAGCATAGTGGCCTTTTGAGTCTCCGCTAAATTCTTGAGAGAGAGGGTATGAGTGTAAGATTCGCCATCCTTATCTATTGCATTTTTTGTCACTATTTTCTCAGTAGTCTCCGTCTCGGAGCTATACGAAGAAAGACCTACGCCAGTGCCGACGCCCCAACCGTTACTGATGAGGAAATCGTAGTTGAGAGAGACAAAGCCACCACCACGGAGGCCGTTGCTGCTTACAGAGCCGCTTATAGAGGGATTGAGACTATGGAGACCGCCGCCCGCACTTATCGAGAGGGAGTGACAGCCTACAAAGACGGAATCTCGCTGAGCACTAGCAAAATACGGAGCGACAGCAATAGACAACAGGAGGGCGATGCGGGGAAATCTCATAGGTGGGAAGGGAATATCGGAACTTTATAACAAAGCTATGAGCACCACCTGAATGACCACGACGCGGACGAACATACAGAGCGGGTAGACAGTGGCGTAGCTGAGGGAAGGAGAATCGCCATGGACAGCATCGGTGGCATAGCCGAGCGCCATAGGGTTGGCCATACTGCCGCAAAGAATGCCACAGATGGTACCGAAACCGAACTTATGCGTCTTGAGAAGGATGGCGCCGATGATGAAGACAGGCAATACAGTGAGCGCAAGGCCCACGGCGAGCCAGATGAGGCCCTCGGGGCGGATGACGGTATTGAAGAACTGCGGGCCGGCGTCGAGACCAAGGCATGCCAGATAGAGCGAGAGACCGAGGCGGCGGAGCATAAGATTGGCACTGCGCGTGGTGAAAGTGATGATATGGAACGTAGGGCCAAAAGCACCAGCAAGGATGCCGACAATGATGGGGCCGCCAGCCATACCGAGCTTGACGGGGATTGAGATACCCGGGAGGCTGATGGGGATGGCGCCGAGACCGAGACCGAGGAGAATGCCAAGGAACATAGAGCCGAGGTTTGGCTCATTGAGGTTCTGCACGGCGTTGCCGAGATACTTGGCGGCGTTGTCGAGAGCCTCGGCTTTGCCTACGGCAGTAAGGCGATCGCCATACTGGAGTTGGAGTTCGTGGGTGGCAAGGAGACGGATATCACCACGGGTGACACGGCTGATGTTGACGCCGTAGGTGCTGGCGAGATGAAGATGGCCGAGGCGTTTGCCATTGATTGAGGGATTGGAGAGGACGATTGTGCGGCTCTCGATTTTACCATCAACCTTATTCCAATCTATGCCCTCCTTGTTCCAATCCTCGGTAGAGCGTTTGCCAAAGAGGATTTCGAGAGCGGAGACTTCGCGCTTGGTGGTGACGGCGAGAATGCTATCGCCATCGAAAAGAATGGTATTGGACGAAGGGACAATGACTTCCTCCTTTCCACGCCATACACGAGAGACGATAAACTTGAGGTGGCTCTTGTCGGCAATCTCGCGGAGGGTCTTACCATTGATGCCAGGGTTGACGACATCGAAGAGGGCAACGAAGGTCTCATCAGACGCATAACGCGACTCATGGGAAGATATGTCGCCTCGGACAAAAATCTTGCGGAGGAGAATCATTGCAAAGATTACGCCGACGACACCGAGGGGATAGGTAATGGCGCAACCGAGGGCAGCACTGCCGCCAGAGAGACCAAACTGTTGGAGGGTCTGCTGAGCGGCGCCGAGAGCCGGGGTGTTGGTGGTCGCGCCACAGAAGATACCGGTCATCTCGGGTAGGCCTATAGGGGTGAGTTGCCAGAAGGCAATCATCATAATAGTGCCGACGAGGATGAGCGAGAGGCCCCAGAGATTGAGGCGCATACCATCTTGACGAAGAGAGTTGAAGAAACCGGGACCGACCTGTAGGCCAAGGGCGTAGACGAATATGACTAGGCCGAAAGTCTCGCAGTAGAGGAGGACATCGTGGTTGAGACTAAAGCCGAGGTGGCCGGCAAGGATGCCCACGAAAAAAACGAAAGCCACGCCAAGCGAGACACCGCCGATGCGGAGTTTTGCCAGGGCGAGGCCGAGGGTGACGATGATGGCGATGACGGCCACCGATTGTTCGGCGGAGTGCCCCGTCATGAGGTAAGTCCAGAATTCAGACATTTCGAATCAGAGTCTTTGTCGAATGGACGCCAGAGGGACTGGCAGTGATTCTATCGTTGGGTTTCTATTGTTATTCCGTGTATTAGGGATGCAACCATCCACACGGCGCGAAATTACAAAAAGTCCACACTAACTTGCAATTAACAATTGACAATTGACAAATAACAATTTACAATTACAGGCACCACTGAGGACTACTATGCCGACAACAAGATGGTGGCCGATGGCCCAATCCTCCTTGGCCTCTGCGGGGGTCTTGTCTAGCCACTCAAGTTGCGCCTTATTATCCTGCGCCTGAATGTCGGGATAAGAGATGCTGTCGGCACGGTACTTGGCGATAAGCGGAGTAGTGTCGATAAGGACTACGCGAACGGAAACGCCGTGAGAAGTAAGCACCTTAGAATATTAACGCTCATTCATAACCCAACGGCGAGAGACCTTAGAGTAGTCGATGACGGCCTGCGTATTGCCGCGGTACTCATGGTTGCCGAGGATGGGATACCACTCGAGCATAAGTTCGGGGTGGGAATAAAACTCCCTGCGCCGAACCCGAAGGTCCAACGCAGGGAGGACAGGAAAACAAATGCGCAATTAAACGGTGCGCAACCCTATGATACGAAAAGCTTATGCCTTTTGTTGCTTGGGTGTTAGAGGAGTTTTCTCATTCATCCAAAGATTTCACAGATTTACGCAGATGCACAATTGGATTACCAACGGCTGCTAGAAGAACCGCTTGTGGCGGCCGTGGCGGAGCTGGAAGAAGAGCCTCCAGAAACAGTAGCCGAGGTGGAGAGACCATGGAAGAGGTCGGAGGCAGAGACAGTGACACCAGAGTAGAGAGTGTAAGTGGAACCAGATGTCATAGAAGGCGTAGAGATAAGGAAAGTGAGCGAGCCGCCGCCCATACCGCCTTGATTACCGCCACCTTGATTACCGCCACCTTGATTGCCACCAGGGCCGCCACCCTGATTGCCACCCCAGCCGGCCTTGTTGGTGGAAGATGAAGAGGACGACGAGGCGAGAGTAGCGTATGCGCTGTAGTCCCAAGCGAGGATGAGGTTGCCGCTAGCATCTTTGAGAGCCACATTGGCGGCTGAGCCAGAGAGCGTAACGTAGGCTTGGGACCCTGTTGTGGAATATGGGTAAGAGATATTGCTGCCACCAAGGGAGAAGACAGTGCCACCTGTGATGTAGAGGTGATAGTTCTCCTCGTCATTGGCATCGAGACCGCATTCGGGATCCGTTGTGCCATAGGCTATTACCGTACCGCCCGAGATTATGAGGTTGCCGTTGGAGTCGATGCCATCGTTGCCCGTACTATGAGAATAGATTTGGCCACCAGAGAGAGTCATTGTGCTACCAGAATTTATGCCATCGTCGGCAGCCTCGACCTCGACAATGCCGCCAGAGATTGTGAGCTCGCCCTTGCTCTCAATGCCCTCATGGCTTGCGGAATATGCATAGACGGAGCCGCCAGAGATGATGATATTCTCGGTAGCCTTCATACCCTTGGCACTGCCGGAGTTGCCAGAGCTACCCTTGGCAATGGCGGTCACCGTGCCATCGGTAATCTCGATATTATGGTCGGACTTGATGGCCTTGGCGCCGACGCCCGTGCAGGCAGCATAGAGAACACCGCCAGAGACATAAATAGAGCTGTCGGAAGTCAGGCAATTGGCGCATTTATAGTCGGCATCGGAAGAGTCATATTCGGGAGCACCGGACGTGGCGAGCGACATAGTGCCGCCCTTAACCCACACATTGCCAGCAGCCTTGACAGCCTTGGCTGCAGCGGCAGAAGTAGAAACGGAGAGGTAGCCGCCCGAGATGAGGAAATAACCAGCATCGACATCAATGCCGTCGGAACCCGAAGTAGTGATATTTGTAATACCTCCATAGATGGCCACGTAATCGTTGGCATGGATACCATCCTTGACGCTGCCAGAGACCGTAAGCACAGCATCTTCGGAAACCGCCACATAGTCATCGGAGCAAATGGCATGTTTATAGTTGCCCTTGACTGTGAGCTCACCCGAGCCGCAGAAGATAAGTTGGCCCTCACTGAAGAGGCAAGCTTTGAGGTCCTCGCCGTCGGTGACGCGGGTGTAGGTAGTTGCATCGGAGAGCGAATTGGACGTGCCAGCGGGGAGCGAGATGAAGAGTTTCTTCTTGCTCTGATTGTTGATGGCGGCGCCTGTCTGGCTAGCGAGCGAGAGATTGTCAAGCGTAAGCTTGTACTTATAGTCGCTGTAGACCTTGAGACTGCCATTAGTACTTGATCCGCGGAGGATATATTCAATCTCCTCGGCGGCGCTTGTGACGACTACATCGGCCTCGGTAGCCACAACAGAAACGCTGTCGGCTTTGCCCTCGATGGAGACAGAGCTGCCATCGTAGGTTATGATGATAGTTTTGGAGAACTCGGAATTGGTGATATCGTCGCCAGTGCCATCATCGTCGTAGCCTTTCTCGGAGTCGGCAGAGTCGTCGTCGTCGGAACTGGACGAGCTCGATGAAGAAAATTCCGGCTCATCGTCCTCTGTATTACAACTCTGCGCACAGGAGCAGAGGGCCAGAACGAGCAGGATAGAGAGATATTTTGAAGTCATTTCGTATGGGGATTTATTTAAAGCTATAGCCAAATTAGAATAACACAAAACCAGGAAGCAGATTTAATAGAATGCACCAAGTTTGTGAATTGAGTTCGGTATTCTAGAATTTGAATTTATAGCCTATAGAGAGGACGTTGTGGGCACGGTCGGTATCGTCGGAGCCAGAGAAGATATTGCGGACGTAGCCGACATTGAGCTCATTATGCTTATTGAGGCGGATGTCGGTGCCGAGGGTGAGACGTTGCTTATCGAGCGAGAAGCCATCACCGAGGTCGTTGAACAGTTCGTAGGAGACGGCTGGCGTAAGGATAGTCTTCGTCTTGAAGCCGAGCGAGATACGGGAGCGAAGGAGGCTCTCGTTGTCTGCATCCTTGACCTCATTGCTCTTGCGGACTCCAGCGGCAGAATATTTGGCAATGCTGACCATACTCTTATGGGTGAGTTGGTAGCGGAAACGGAGATCGAGCTTGAGGATTGAGGGGCGGAACTTGAGTTTGAACTGCCCGAAGAAACGATTTCGGATGCGCCAATAGTCATCCACGATATTGCCTTTTGAGGTGGCGTAGCTATCATATTTAGAATCAAGAAACTGATAGCCAATACCCACACAGAAAGGCTTGACGGGAGCGAACTCGGCAGAAGCGCCAAGACTCCAGCGGTCGAGGGCCGAGAGCCCCGAACGGGTACGGAGACCAGCCTCGATGGCGACCTCCCACTTGCGGGAGAGATTAAACTGAGCCTCGGCATTGGTCCAAAGGCCGAAATCGGATTGGGCGGAGGAGGCCAGGGGCAATATGATTGTCGCCAAGGCAATAGCCCAACGGCGGAGAACAAGACTCTTAAGCATTGGTAGGGATTTTGGTCAGGGACTCGATGTCGTTGTCGAAAGGAGAGGAATGATCGGCAAGGTAGAAGATGCGGACCATAGCCATATCGCGGATGAAATCGATATGTCCGACCTCGGCTCTTGTAATATTGAGGCCAGTGCGCTCACGGAGATCGGAAATCAGCTCATCACGTTGCTCGGGGCGGATTTTGGAGACATCATCGTAGGCGATGAGTTTGGTGCGTACGTCTTTGAGGCCAAATTCCTGTTCGGTAACCCAAATGGCTACAAGGAGGAGGGCATTGGCGGCAAGAGTCTGACCGATAGAGAGATTTTGCGAGAGGCCATTGATGACGGAGAGGGAGATGATAACAAAGAGGTAGGACATCTCACGTACGGGCATTTGCTCGGTGCGATAGCGAATGATGCCGAAGATGGCAAAGAGACCGAGAGCGAAGCCCACCTTAATCTTGAGGGCGCCGAGGAGGTTGACCATCAAGAAGATGGATATGGAGATAATGATGAAGACAAAGAGGTAGTCGCGACGACGGCCACGGGGGTAGTAGAGGAAACGCGTGAGTCCAAAAACGACGACGAGGTTGAAGAGAAAACGGAGGACCATATCGAGGGTCCCACCAACGGCGCCAGCCTGGCCGGCATCCATCAGTTCAGAAAAATCATCCATTTTTATCAGTTCACAATTAGCAAGTAACAGTTAGCTGTTGTTCTTGCAAGTTTACTTTTCCGTAAAAAAAGCTTTTTGAAGCGCCGAGGCCGCAGCCGTAGTAGTTTTCCAGTTTATGGCTGCGGCCCCTCTACATAGCGCATCAAAAAAAGGATTGATTGTTTAGTGTAGTGAGAGAATAGTTTGGATTTTGATTAGTTGGGTTGAATAGTTTGCAGTTTGGATATATTGTTATGTGTGTGGGTTGCTTGATGCATTACGCTGCCCAATGCCTCCAGGAGGAGACGGGTTCGGGGATGAGACCGAGGCGGATGAGGCGGCGCATCTTGGGTTTCATCTTGCCCAAGGGAAGGGAAGAGTCCGTAAGGAGAGCGCCGTAGCAATATTTGCTGAAACCGCAGTGGCGGACATTGCGAGCCGAGAGCCAATCGATGATGGGACTATGGGAACGGCCGTCGCGCTTGACTTCGACGACCACGGTGTCGGCGAGTCGGACTTGCGAGCCAGAACGGAGATTGGAGAGCGTAAGGTCGAGATCGATGGTGAGGCGTTCGGTCATCTCGTTGTTGACGAGAGTGATGCGGCGAAAGGTGTTGGCAACGGCGGGTTTGAGGCTCGAAACGGGGTAGTGAGAGTGGAGGGCAACGAAAGCCTGAGCCTCCACGCCGAGGTCGCCCGAGGGGATGGCCGTAGTGGCGATACGTTTTTTCTTCGTGCGGCCGTGTTTCTTGTTCTTGATCTCGATGAAGGAGAGATGTGAGCTCACGTATGTGCGGACACGGATTTTCTGACGCAGGGCGCGGCCCGTGGTATGGGCACGGAGCATCTGCCAGTCGGGGGTGTCGTAGTAGGTAGTGTTGTACTCTATAAGCCTCTCGCCAAGGGTCTCTTGCGCACGATAATGCTTTGCGGCATAGATGAGTAGCGCATTGAGTTGGGAGAGGGATATGACGTATTTGGTGTCGGTGCGGTTCATAAGCTTGACGCCCGTCATCTCCTCGAGAGAGATGGGAGCGAAGAGGTTTACCGCCTTTGAGATATCATCAAGTTCCTGTCTCATGACACTTGTCTTCTTTTAGTTTGACGTTACAAACTTATTACAGAGCAGGTGGACATGAAACTTTTTTCAGTAAGCTGGCGTGTTTAGTCGGTTAACAGTTCGCAGTGCACAGTTAACAGTTTTTCAGTGGCATCAAATACGACTATTCTTCGGTTGATCGTACGACAAGCTTCGACTATCTCTGACAATTCCCGACAATCTTCGACAATTGGGACAATCTCTGACAATTTATAACAATTGAGACAAACTCTGGCAATTACGACAAACTTCGACAATTGCGACTGTGGATTATTCCAAAGAGAGGCTGAGTGTTACGACATAGCGGTCGGCGAGTTTGACGGCCGAGAGTTGGAAACGGCCAGGGCAGAGGAGTTCAAGGCGTTTGCGGGTATTGGCGAGGCCTATGCCATGTTGGGAGTCGGCAGGGCGAGCGGGAGCAAGGCTGTTGGTGCAGCAGAAATTGACGGTCTTGTGGTCATCGGAGAGGGAGAGACTGACATCGACAAAAGAGTGCTCGGCGTAGGAGACGCCGTGCTTGAAGGCGTTCTCCACCATATTTATGAAGAGGAGCGGAGGAAGGCGGACACCGAATGTCTCAGTTGGGAGGGATAGATTGATTGTGACATTGTCGGTATAACGGATGCGCATAAGCTCGACGTAGTCGCGGATGAAAGCGACTTCACTATCGAGAGGCGTAAGATCCTTGGTACTCTCATAGAGCATATAGCGCATGAGGCGTGACATACGGACAATGGTATCCTTGGCACGCTCAGCATCGATATCCACGAGGGCATGGATATTATTGAGCGCGTTCATCATAAAGTGAGGGCTGAGTTGGTAACGCAGTTGCGCAAGTTCGGCCTCGGAGCGTTCGCGGGCCAATTGGCGGAGACGATCCTTGTCACGGTCGGAGAGGAGATAGAGCTTGACGAGGGTGCCGGCGCAGAGCATGAGCATGGCGAGGATGAAGTCGCTCATCATAGGGCCGACACGGAAGGTGCCTACAGAACGCATCTCGGATTCCTGAGGACCACCGCGGCGCATGCCATCGGGTTTATCAGGCGGTTCGGGCATACGTTGTCCCCCACCCTGCCAATCGGGCTCATTGCCATGGTGCGGAGGTTCGGGCGGACGGTTGCCAAAGTTATCGTCGTCTGGGCGTGGGCCGAAAGGTTGCATTGCGGAGATGGAGTCGCCGCCTTGCGCGGGATTGTCAATGTCACGTTCCCATGGTTTAGGAGGCGGATTATCTCCAAACCTGTCTTGCACACCCGAGTGAGCGGGCTCCCGACCTTCGGCAGCGGGCGAGCGGAAGAGCTCGATAAGGAGTGTCATAAGCAAAGCCGAGGCTATGGCGAGGACGACATAGAGGACAACTTTGCGGAGACGGGTGACAATGACCGACAGCACAAGGTCGTTGAAAATGAAAAGGGCGGCGAAAGGGAGAAGCGAGAGATACTCCATGCCGATGTCGGACCAGTCGATAGAGACTGCCGATGCGTTGCGCCCGAAATAAAATAGGCGCGTAGCGGGCAAGGCGACGAGGATGGTGCCCCAGACAATGGCATATACTACGGCTTCGCGGCGGTCATGCGACTGAGCGAGGCGGTCGAGTAGCTTGCGCAGTGGTGCTATCATTTTCGGACAATGGAGAAAAAAAGTAGATTACTAAGGATGGATAAAGAAAAACAGGGTAGCCACCCGAGCCCGTTGGCTTCAGCTACCCTGCACCAATTCAAACACATCTATATTATAGAATACTGTATATTAGCGAGTTGCACCGCAATTGAGACAACTCGTAATGGTCTCACTTAGTATTAAGTGCCCAAATATAATAAAATATTGGTAGAATGTGCATTTTTTCTGACAGTTAACAGTTTTCATAAAAGGAATTGACACAGGGCAACGAGGTTACTACAATTATCGCCAGACTGCGATATGGCCTCGAGTTCTTCGACAATATTGACAACTTCAAATAAAAGAAGTCGCCCGGCTCGGTTGAGGAGTCGGGCGACAGAGTGTAATACCTTAGATCCTGCCGAGGAGGCAGATTAGTTGCGAGAATAGTTGGGGGCCTCCTGAGTGATGGCCACGTCATGCGGGTGACTCTCGCTCATGCCGCAAGCGGTGATGCGGACGAACTTGGCGTTGTGGAGCGCCTCGATGTCCTTAGCACCGCAGTAGCCCATGCCGGAGCGGATGCCGCCGAGGAGCTGGTAGACAACCTCGTAGAGAGTGCCCTTGTAAGGAACGCGGGCAGAGATGCCTTCGGGGACAAGCTTTTTGACGTCGCTCTCGGAATCCTGGAAGTAACGGTCCTTGGAGCCATGCTGCATAGCCTCGAGAGAGCCCATGCCACGGTAGCTCTTGAACTTACGACCGTTGAAGATGATGGTGTCGCCGGGGCTCTCCTCGACGCCAGCGAAGAGACCGCCCGCCATGGTGCAGCTTGCGCCAGCAGCGAGAGCCTTGACGAAGTCGCCAGAGTAGCGGAGACCACCATCGCCGATGATGGGCACATCGCCATAGCCAGCCTCATTGAGGGCCTTGTAGACCTCGTAGATGGCGGAGAGCTGAGGATAGCCAACTCCAGCGATGATGCGGGTGGTGCAGATGGAGCCCGGACCGATACCAACCTTGACGGCGTCGGCGCCAGCCTCGGCGAGAGCCACAGCAGCGGCACCGGTGCAGATGTTACCGACAACGAGGTCGATGCCATCATAACGCTTGCGAGCCTCCTTGAGAACCTCGATGACGCCACGTGAATGACCGTGAGCGGTGTCGATGACGAGGGCATCGACATTAGCAGCCACGAGGGCATCGGCGCGCTCGAAGGTATTGCTGGTGACACCGATACCACCAGCTACACGAAGACGACCCTTGTCGTCCTTGCAAGCCTGGGGCTTATCTTTAGCTTTCTGGATATCCTTATAAGTGACAAGACCGACAAGCTTGCCGTCCTTATCGACGACGGGGAGCTTCTCGATCTTGTAGTGCTGGAGGATTTCGGCGGCCTCCTTGAGGTTTGTCTTCTGGCTGGTCGTGATAAGGTTGTCCTTAGTCATGACGTGGCTGATAGGCTTCTCCATGTCGGTCTCGAAACGGAGGTCACGGTTGGTGACGATGCCGACGAGCTTGCGGTCGTTATCGACAACGGGGATGCCACCGATCTTGTACTCCTTCATCATATTGAGGGCATCGCCAACGGTTTTGCGGTCGATGATGGAGACGGGGTCATAAATCATGCCATTCTCGGCGCGCTTTACAGTCTCGATTTGGCGAGCCTGCTGCTCGATAGACATGTTCTTGTGGATGACACCGATACCACCTTCGCGTGCGATGGCAATGGCCATACGGCTCTCTGTGACGGTGTCCATCGCGGCGGTGACGATAGGTGCGTTGAGTGCGATGTGGCGCGAGAACTTGGATGCCAAGTTAACCTCGCGTGGCAGCACCTCCGAATAGGCCGGGATGAGCAGAACGTCGTCAAACGTGAGGCCGTCTGATGCGATCTTATCTTCTACGAACGACATATGAGAGATTTAAGTTGTTTTGTTTGACAATGCACAAAGATAATACAAGAGCGTGTGGAACTAAGCCATTTTAAATTTTTTTGTTATTTGTCGGCAATAATGGCACGGAAACCGGGGGTCATATCCTCGGCCAGGTCACCTTCGGCATCGTCATATATAATGTAAGCCTCAATGCCCGGCATATCACGGACAAGGTTGAGGGCCGAGTCCGGGCCGAGAACCATGAGCGAAGTGCAGAGGGCGTCGGTGGTCATAGTGTTGGGGCCGACAACGGTAACGCTCCTCATCTTATGCGCCACAGGCATACCAGTGCGCGGGTCGATGGTATGCTGGACGGTGCGGCCATCCTCAACGTGGTAGCACTGGCGGTAGCTGCCGGAGGTTGAGACGGCACAATCCGTGAGCTCTATGATATGCTGATTTTGTCGGCCGGCAATGCCACCCTCGACAGGGCGATCGATGCCGACACGCCATTTCTTGCCCTTGGGATTGAGACCCTTGCAATGGATTTCACCACCGAGCTCGACCATATAATCCGTCACACCCGCCTCGTCGAGAACAGATGCCGCCACGTCTATTCCGAAACCTTCGGCGAGGGCGTTGGCGTTGATCTTCATACGAGGGTCGGCTTTGCGGATGACATTGCCATCGATTTCAACCTTATCTATGCCGATGAGGGGCATAATGGTGTCGAGACCATTCATAAGGGACTCCCATTGGGCCACGGTGATGGTGTCGTCCTCAAGGTCGCGAGTAAAACGCCAGTGGCGGCTGAGGGGCTCGACGGTGATATCGAATGCGCCGTGGGAGAGGGCGTTGAAGCGTTTGGCCTCGCTGACAACGTGGAGAAGCATGGAGTCGGCAACAATGGAGTCGCCCTCATTAAGTTGGCAGAGGAGAGACTGAGGGTTGTAGACCGAGAGGGAGGCGTCGTAACCTTTTAGGCGGGCAAGGACTTTCTGCTCGAGGTCGGAGTCACATTTGTATGTGAGTGCGTAGGTTGTGCCGAAGACGAAACCGGCGTTCTTGCGATAGGCGTTTTGGGGAGCGGAGCAGGAGACAAGAGTAAGGGCTGCGGCCGCTATAGTTAAGTATTTCTGGATGGACATTTTTATTTATATTCTAAAGAATTGAGTCTAACTGCATTGTGAAAAATATTGCACCTTCAGGAATTTTGAGTAATGTACCCGACGGCCGTTAACTGTTAACCGCCTCAATAACCTCGGCCTTCCACCCTCTGAAGACCGCCACGGCAGCCACGAGCTCCCACCCGCGGGCATCGGCCTCGGCTTGCAGACGATTATCGGCCACATACTTAGCGACTTGGTTGCGGGCGGCAAGCCTAGTCTGCTCAACCTCATTGTCCGCAGCCGTAGGCTTGAGATATTTTAGTTCTAGGACGAGGGCGCTGCTGTAGTCGGGGTTTATAGGGTAGAGATAGATACGTTTTGAGCATATCGGCGAAGAGACTCTTGCCGAAACGACGGGGACGAAGGAAGAGGGCATAATTATAATTTTCAAGATTGCGTATGTACACAGTCTTGTCCACATAGTAGTAGTTTCCAAGTCGCACCCTGTCGAATTTAGCTATTCCGTATGGAAGTATTTTCTTGTCGTTTGCCATATGCTCGCCTTATTCTGTGCGAATATAGCTAAAAATGGAGCAAGGGTTTTCGATATGATGGAAAAATAAAAAAGCGGATGGTGGGAGATGGGGGGGAAAGAAAAAAAGCAGAGTCCAAGCACTGCCTTTGATTCTTTAGGCAGGGCCGGACTCTGATGACAATGTGACGGAAGAGGAATAGAATCCCTACTACAAGAATTTTTCGAGGAGGGGGGCTACGGCACCAACGCTCTCATCGTTGGACCATTTGATTTTGGCGGACTTGAGGGCCGATTTCCATTCTTCTTGGCGGGGCTCGGGTATGAGGTCGCGTACAGAGCGGGAAGAAGCCTCGACAACTTGAGGCTTGCCGCCCTCGGCAGAATAGACGACAACGAGGCGTGAGGTCTTGACTGGAAGGTACTGCGCATTGTCGCGATTCTGAAGCAGGAAGCCATGGCTCGTTTGGTTGATGCCACCAATTTCGAGAGAAGTGAGTTCGCGTCGACCTGATGTACTGAGCGTTGTACCATATGCGCCTGTGCCTGACATCAATTTATTGAAGTCGCCAATGACTTTCTTTACGACAGCCACATGATCACTATGGCCAAGCAGTTGGCAAAGGCAACCGTCTACGGGCACAAAGGTCACTTTGCCAATGCGTACGCTGTCGATATTGGCAAGCGGGAGAGAGGTGATATTGTCGCCACTGAGTTGATGAAGTTCACCACTCATAAGATGGACATTGAGGCTGGCATCGGAAGTCTGGCCACCAGTGAGGTAGACGGTGCCGAAAGTGAATTGGCCATTTACGTAAGGCCAAAGAGTTGTGGGCTTGAAAGACTGCTGAGCAGATACATTAATCGACAGGAGACTGCAGCAGACAACTAATGCGGAGAATAATACTTTGAGAGGAGACATAACAAGAAACAATTTTGGGGTAAAGTTACTTCACCAACACACGCATAGCCGAAGAGAGGTCCGAGCCTGTGAAAGAGAGGACATAGAGTCCAGGAGCGAGCCCCGAGAAAGAGGCAGACTCACAAGCCGAGATATTTCGGACGCCGAGCGACACGCCAGCGGGCGAAACGAGCGAAACACAGACGGGCGAATCACCAGCCGAGACAGTCACCGAGCCGACAGACTGCGAGACGCTTATGCCAGCCGCATCAATTTCAGGGAGGGCATTGGCATCTGTAAGGTTGAAGGTGAGTTTGGCGGTAAGTGACAAGCCGTTGGACGCATTGGTAGACGTCACGTTGATAGAGACAGAGCGAGCTTTGGAGGACGATTTATAGTTCTTAGCAAAGACACTATTGGTGATGAGGCGATCGCCATCGAGCGTGAACGCAGGGTCGGAGACTACGGAAGTCACAGGATTGACAACGCCAGCGACCTCGTATGTGAAGCTGCAACCATCCATATCGGTCTCGGTAGAGAGAGTTGCCACCTCAACGCCCTCGGCAAGGCCCTTAGAGACAGAAGTCTTTGAAGCCGAGATTGAGATAGGGGCGCCAGTGGCGGGAGCTAAATTGAGAGTGCACATCTCGCCAGAGTTATATTCGTGGCTAGAGATGCCAAGATAGCCGTTGCCATTGCCACCCCAACCAAAATTGAAATGGAAGAGTCCAGAAGCATCATACCCATCGACATTGAAGCAGTGGCCACCAGACGTGCTGTAGCCGGTGTAGATTAGCGGATGACCTGCCGAAAGTTCACTCTTGAGGAGAGCCACCCACTCATCCTTAGTATAGTTACTCTTCTTGACGTTAGTGATTTTGTTGGAGTAGCCAAAGAATGTTTTGAGGGCATAAGGAACATTACCCATGTAGGTAACACCCGAGCCATCTGGGCCATAGTCCATGCTGACGGCCACACCACAATGGTAGAGAAAGCGCGCGCACTCCACACCATCGTTGTCGGAATTCTGAGCGGCAATGATTTGTTTCCAATCATATGCGGGCTCGGCATCATAGTCAACGGAGAGAGTTCCGTAGTTCGCACTATTGTAACTCATATAGCCGACAGGGCGGTCGGGCTTGCGATAGTGGCTCATAGCCTGACCGAGGCCAACGGCCACGCAACCGACAATGGCATCACCTTTAGAGGCCGACGTAGGGCAACACTGGCGGTACTTACCCGTCTGATTCCATTCTACATCTATGAGAGGGGCGACAGAAGAAGCCGCCTTGTTGGTGTGCGCAATGGTATCCGTGGTCCAAGCAGCTGATTTGCCGTCGCCACGGGCAATGGCAGCCTCGGCATCCTCCGCGAAATGGCCAAGATAGGCATAGAGATTGTCGCCCACAGACTCGGCCGAGAGGCTACCAGTGAGGGAATATCCGATTATAGGGTCGAGGACATCGTCGGCGGCAATAATAACCCAACCTTGCGGAGCGAGAGAGACAACATACATAGGCGTGGCTGAGCCAAAAGCGAGAGGCTCGGCAATGGTAGCCACACGGACTGAAGCCAAGATATTAGAGACATAAGCATTGGCATACGCCAGGGCCTCGGACTGCGAGACGGGCGACGCCAAGGCGGCAGTAGAGGCGAGAACCGCGGCCGCTAAGAGAGAAAAAGATTTCATGTTATTGACTTGTGTTGATTTGAGATTTCGGTAACAGAAAAGGGTCGCCCCTCGGGAAAGAGAAGCGACCCCAATAGATATTGCATTATAACCCCATAGCCGTCACACCCACAGAGGACATATTGGCGTATGGCATAATTATTTGCTACTGACGGACGATGGTGGCTTTCATAATGTAGTCGAGCGTACCGAGATCCTCAGAAGCTGCGTAGAGATACCAATAATCAGTAGCCGTTGCAGTGCCAGGAGCGGCGAACTTGAGGTGAGCGCCCTCTTCACCCTGCGACCCATAGTCGAGCAGGTAGAGGTCAGCTGGCGTTGCGTCGTCAGATGTCTGATACGTGCCAAACGGCTCCTCATCACCGAAAGTGAGGATGTGCGTAAGAGAATTGTAGACACCAGAGGTTGCTGAAGTTGAGGCGTTTGCAGCGCCATCGGCAGTGATGCCAGAGATGAGCACAGGGTACTCATAGTTCTCAGCATCGCCATTGGCTGAGATTGTCCAAGTCTCGGAGTGTAGGGTATACTGTCCTTTAGAGACCTCAGAGTAGAAATAGTAACTAACGTTGTAGGTGCCGTAGAGGTTGGCAGCGGTGGCAGAGAAAGCCGTAGCGGCCGTGTAAGCGTCGTCCTCACCGATGAGGGTTACAGCCTTGCAAGCATTGCCCTCAGCATCCTGGAGTGCGCCAGCAGAGAGTTCGGCAGTGAAAGTCTGGCCAGCAACGAGAGTCGAAGGCAGAACGAAAGCAATAGTGTTCTTGTCAACAATCTGGATCAAGGTCTTGATGGTAGAAGATACAGCATCGCTCTCGGCAGAGATAACGACCTCACTCGTGGCGCCGGTGCCAGCATAGACAGCCTCGGAAGTGGTGAAGTAGAAGATTGCCTCACCAATCTCGGCATAGGCGCCAGAAGTACCAGTGGTCTTAGAGAGCTCGGCAGAGAACTCAAACTCGTCGGCAAGAGTGTACTGAGCGGAAATGTTGCCGGCCTCCTCATCGAAGCCAATCTCGACAGCGCCGTATGCATTGCCAGCAGCATCGGTTACAGCATTGTCATCAGCCCAACCGATAGAGACGTAATAGCCAGGGGCTGCGCCCTCGACATAGAAGTAGATATCGGAACCATTGACTACGACATTCTTGACGACAGCCTCGGTGGCGTTGCTTGAGTTGGCAGAGAAGAGGACAGCCGAGAAAGCGGAGCAGTTGCCAGTGCTTGCGCCAGTGGTATCGGCCTTCATAGGCTCAGAGAAGGAGAGAATGAGAGCCTCATCGGTTGCAGAGACAGACTCAAGGGTAGGCTTGCCAGAGTCGGACATTTGGAAGTGCTTGGCGGCGACATCACCAGTCTTGCCATACTGGTTGTAAGCGACAGCAAGGAGAACGTAGCTGCCATTGGGATCGAGATTCGTGACGGTGCCAGCGGCAGAGCTCTCGTCCGCGGTCATTGCATTGTGGGCTACACCCACACCGAAATCAGTCTTGTTAGAGACGAGGTCGATGATGTCATCGGCGGAATACTCGGCACCATTGTCCTCAACGAGGGCATAAGCGAAGCTCTGCGCACCAGAGGCGGGAGTTACGGAATAAGCGATCTGAACGTCACTCTCCACGTTAACCTCGATGGCGACGGAAGGGCCGTCCGGGTAAACTTTCGAGGACTCCTCATCGAAGTCGTTGCAGGCCGTGAGCGCGAGGCTGGCAGCAGCGATGCTATAGATAAGTTTTTTCATTATTATCATATTAAGCGCCGGGAGCTAACCCATTCGGGGCGCATAGCCCCCAGCGCATTGTGTGTAGAAAGACTATTTACTACTGCTTGGTGAGAACGAGGTCGCCGTACATGAGGTTGTACCAACCGCTCATATAGATACCGTAGCAGTTACGGACCACGAGAGTCTTGCCCTCATCCTGGATGTCGATTTCCATATTATCGGCGGCGGTAAGCTCCTTGGCGTTAGCGTCGTCAGGATCGGCGGTAGAGAACATCTCGATAGTGGATGTACTGTAGCCATAGCTCTGCGAAGCAGGAACAAGAATCTGCGTCTTTTCGTCGTTCACAGTGCCATAGATATGACCCTTATAGCCATTCTTCAAGAAGAACGGATCGAGGCCATCGATATAGACCTTGCTTACATCGCTTGCGTCCTTGCTGATAGTGACAGTCCAATCGTAGTGACCGCGGCTACTGAAGTAGCTATCGGCAGAAGCTGAGTAGTCTCCAAGGATGAACTGGAGAGGATGCTCGGCATCGGAGAGAGTAACTACGCACTCGTTCTCATGACCGACATTGACATCGTCGGACTTAAGAGAAAGGCTGAAAGTAAGGTCGCCAGTGTACTCGCCGTCGGCGATGTAATGAATGGAGACGGATGCCGTACGATTGTCAGCATCGAACTTGAGAGTCTTGGAGCCGACAATCTCAAAGTTGACGCCCTCGACAACTGAGCACGTAGCGTCGTAGTTGCAATTAACTTCGACGGAAGCGGTAGCCGTAAGGCCAGAGAGGGAGGCCAGAGTTACGGGAATCTCAACAGTCGCACCCTCAGCAACCGCAGCTGTAGAGGAATTGAAGGCCACGAAAGCGTCGGAGTCCGAGAACGCGGGCTGCTCGTTGTCGTCGCAGGCAGCGAAGAGGAGAGCCGAAGCGCAGAGGGCCAGATATGTATATTTCATAATGATATCCTGTTAGAATAAAGCGAAGAACAAAAGTTTAGTAACCGGGGTTCTGCACCATATTGGGGTTGGCGTCAATCTCATCCTTAGGGATCGGGAGAGCCCAACGGTAGTTGGGGAAGGGAACTTCCTTGAGGGTTGCCTCGATGTCGTCGCGGGTAAGAGAGTAGCCGAAGCGAGCGTAGTCGTAGACAATATGGCCCTCGAAGCCGAGTTCCTTACGACGCTCATTGAAGATGCCGCGCTCTGTAGCAGCCTCGGGCGATGCGCCACGCGCATTGGCAATGGTGAGCATATCCTGCTGAGCAGAGGTGCCAGCCACCTGCGCACCACGGATTTGAGCCTCGGCACGGTTAAGGTACATCTCGGAGAGGCGGAGAACGATGGTGTTATTGTAAGAAGGCGAGCTATTGTCCTTGCCAGCGTACTTGGTGCTCCAGTACTGAGTGTAGCCGTTGTAGGTGGCATCGGCATCGGTAGTAAAGAGCTGCTTGCGGACATCGGAATCTGAGTACATATCATAGAGATCATGCGAAGCGCCGAAGTCGCCATAGCCACGGGGGCTAGAGATCCACATGAGGAACTCCCAGTTTTGGCTACCGAACCTGTAGTTACCCTGATCGCCATAGACCTCGAAGATAACCTCGGAGGTGCCGGTCTCAGCAGTATAGGCGGTAAGGATATCGGTCTTGCTCCAGAGTTTAGAGGATCCGCCCATAGCCTTGATGACTGCGGTAGCGTAGTCGGCAGCCTTCTGCCACTGACCCATATAGAGGTAGACGCGGCTGAGGAGAGCTTGGATAGCCTCGCGACTTGCAACAGCCTTGTAGTCAGTTACGGACTGATGGTAAACACCGCTGGTGTTGTAGTTATCGGGGATGATGGACTCGGCCTCGGTGAGGTCGGCGACAATCTGTTCATAGACCTCGGCAACAGTGTTGCGGGCGGGAGTACCATTGACAGCGTGGAGCATGACGGGCACACCGAGCTCGGTCTTAGGATCGCACTGAGTATAAGGCTGTGCGAAAGTGCGGACGAGGTCGAAATGAGAGAGGGCGCGGAGGAAGAGAGCCTCGGCGCGGATGCCGTCGACAATCTCCTGATCGGCCTTACCGTCAACATTGTCGAGGACGTCGTTGACGTTTGCAATGGTGTAGTAGGCATAGCTCCAGAGGCCACTCATAGTGCCGGCGGAGGTATAGCTCCAGTCGTTAGCAGTCTTGCAGCGACCAGAATCCCACTTGTTCAGAAGAGGCTTGCGAGCGTTGCAGGCGCGCAACTCGCAGTTGTATATGAAGCTGGAGCCGTACCAGCTTGCGCTGTAGAGAGGGGCGTAAGAGCCGGCGATGGCTTTCTCGATGCCATCGATGTTGCTGAGGGTGATCTCAGTACTCTGCTTCAGCACAGGCTCCTCGTTGAGGAACTCGTCGCCGTCGCAAGAAGCGAGGGTGAGAGCCGCGGCGGCAGCAGTAAGTATATATTTCGATTTCATTGAATTAATGCTTAAGAAAAGATTAGAACGAGAGATCGATGCCTGCCACGAAGGTCTTGGTCATCGGGTAAACACCAGTGCCCATACCGGTAACGCCACGCTCGGGATCCCAGAAGTTGACGTTGTGCCAGGTGTAGACGTTGAGGCCAGAGACGTAGACTCGAGCGTTGCTGAGCTTAATCTTGCTGATGAGGTCGCGGGGGAAGCTATAGCTAAGGGTAACGTCCTTGAGGCGAGTGAAAGAACCGTCCTCGAGGAAACGAGTCGTGTTGTAGCTATAGGAGTTGGTAGAGTTGCCAGCGATGGGCTTGGGGTTGCAATTGGTGTCGCCGGGCTTCTTCCAATAGTTGGCGGCGCCCTTGGTCTGGTTCATGTCCATCATGCTGCCATCGCTCTGGAGGTAACGGTTCTCGACGATGAGGATGTCGTTGCCACCCTTGAACTCGAACTGAGCGGAGAGGGTGATGCCCTTCCAGGTAACGTCGGTGCTGATGCCGCCGGTGTACTTGGGCTCAGGGCTGCCAGCGTAGACGTAGCGTGCCGAGTTGTAGTCGTTGGTCAGGCTGCCGTCCTCAGCAACGAAGAGAGCCTCGCCGTTTGAGGGGTTGACACCATAGTAATCCTTAAGGTAGAAGGTGAACATGCTCTTGCCGACAACGTGGCGGAGGCGGGAGTCGCCAGAGTAAGCCATCTCCTCCTGACCAGCGAGGTCAGTAATCTCTGTACGGTTGAAAGAGATATTGGCACCGATGTTCCAGTTCCAATCGCGGTTGCGGATAACGTTGGCAGAGAGCTGAATTTCAAGGCCTTTGTTCTCCATAGAGCCGACATTGCAGGTGTTGCTGGAGAAGCCAGAGGTCATAGATACGGGCTTGTCGAGAAGCATATCGGTGGTGATACGCTTGTAGAGGTCCACGTTGACAGAGTACTTCTTGAGGAACGAGAAGTCAACGCCAACATTGAAGCTCTTGTTGTTCTCCCAGCTGAGGTCGGGGTTAGAAGGGGTTGACTTGCGCATGGTCGTGATGCCGTTGTACTCCGAAGTAGTGTAGGTACCGAAGGCCATATAGCTGGAGATGTTATCGTTACCGTTGATACCGTAACTTACGCGAAGCTTGAGGAAATCGAGCCAATCGGAAGCATTCTCCATAAAGTTCTCGGAGCTGATGTTCCAAGAAGCACCGACGCTCCAGAAAGAGCCCCAACGCTTGTCGGATCCGAACTTAGAGCTACCGTCGCGACGGAAGGAGGCGGTGAGGTAGTAACGAGAGTCGAAGTTGTAGTCGAGGATGCCGAAGAAAGAAAGCATGGAAGCGGTCTCTTCGCCATAGTCGCCAGCGTCGTCGGCCTGAGTAGAAGTGGTAGGATAAGGGATTGTCGGGTCTACGTTCTTAGAGGAGAGGTAGAGCTCGTCGGCATAGTTCTTGCTGGCCTCTTGGCCGAGGAGGATACGACCGTAGTTCTTACCGAAGTTACGCTCGTAGCTGATGGTGTTGGAGGTGGTGAGGAGGGAGCGCATAGAGCGGATGGTCTGGAGAGTAGCCTCGCCCTCATTGGTGTAGGAATCCCAGTAACGGCGGCCAGAGCTGAAGGTGTACTCGGCAGCGTCTGTGGTCTTAATCATGAGGCCCTCTATGGGCTCGAGCTGGAGGTAGAGGCTACCAGAGGCGTGCCACTGCTTCTCGTTCTGCTCGTCGTATTCGGCAGTTGCGCGGGGGTTGGTGTTGCTGTTAGCAGGGATGTCGATGTTGTGGAGTCCGTCCTCGGTGTAAGGCTTGGTCCATGGGGTGATGGTCATGCCAGCGAAGATAGGGTTGGAGTAGTAGAGACTCTGCATCGGGACGTCGTTCATGTTGGAGTATGTGCCGCTGATGCGAGCGCCGCCCTTGAACCAGTCGTTGATCTGGTGGTCGGCGTTTACGCGGGCGGTGAACTTAGAGTAGTCGACGCCATAGAAGATACCCTCGTTCTTGTGGAAGTTGACGGAGGTATAATAAGAGGTGCGGGCGTTGCCGCCGGTTGCGGTAACCTCGTAGTCCTGCATCTTGCCGGTGCGAGTGAGGTGGTCCATCCAGTTGGTGAGCTGGCCCTCGAGGGTAGAGTACGGGAGGTAGTAGCTGCTGGTTGGATCGTCGGGGTTGTAGCCGGCGTTCTTGGCAGCGTCTCGTTGGTACTCGAGGAGTTGCTCGCCGGTCATGACACCGAAATCGTTGTCGTTGGCGAGTTGCGAAGCGCCCCACTTGCCACGGACGGTTACGGTGCTCTTACCTTCGCGGCCGCTCTTGGTGGTGATGATGATGACACCGTTGGCGGCGCGGCTACCGTATACAGAGGTTGCGGCGGCGTCCTTGAGGACAGTGATGCTCTCGATGTCGTTAGGGTTGAGGGCCGAGATTGCGTTGGTAGTATTGGTGAAAGTCATGCTCTCGTCGGTAGCCATGATGGGCACACCATCGACGACGTAGAGAGGGTCGTTGCCTGCGTTGATAGAAGAGGTACCGCGGACACGGATATCGGTGGAGGCACCAGGCTGACCAGAGTTGGCCGTAATCTGGACGCCAGCCATCTTACCAGAGAGCATCTTATCTACAGAGGATGCGGGAACGTCGGCAATGTCATCGGCCTTGACGGTGGTGAGAGAGCCGGTCTTTGCCTCTCGGCGGGTGGAGCCGTATGCCACGACCACGACTTCCTCCATCTCCTTATTATCCTCCTGAAGAGTAATAGAGGTGTTGCCTGAAGCGAGGTC
>CAVGTO010000020.1:0-25354 GCA_963631865.1 Eggerthellaceae bacterium | reverse complement strand
CTATGATGTTATGCAGTCTGGTTTGGAATGTGGATTCTCCATCGACTGATATTCTGA
This sequence comes from Eggerthellaceae bacterium, assembly GCA_963631865.1. Lineage (GTDB taxonomy): Bacteria > Bacteroidota > Bacteroidia > Bacteroidales > Marinilabiliaceae > W3P20-009. The sequence goes on along the minus strand of CAVGTO010000020.1, from coordinate 25,297 downwards.
ACTTATTTTCATAACTGCCTAATACCTGGTTAAGATATGATTTGAGCGAAGCAATGGATTCCCCCGATCTGCTCATATCCAATCGGATGACAGGTCTCGCCTTCCATTCCTTCTCCATCTCCATTATCTTCAGTCCCTCAAAGAGTTCCTTGCGTCCCTCAAAGTATGATTGGAGTGTGGTGACAAGCAATGTCTTGCCAAATCGGCGCGGACGGCTGAGATAGTTGTATTGGTTGCTTCCGTTAGCGAGTTCCCATACCAAGTCAGTCTTGTCTACATACACGTATCCCTCTTCCCTAATTTTAGAGAAGGTCTGAATGCCCACCGGCAGTCTTCTGAAATTTGTCGTCTGCATAGTCTAACAAGTTTTTGTTCTCCAATATAATGTTTTTTTCTGTCGATACGCCAACAAGGCATCTCGTTCTATTTCCAATACACATTAATATTTCCTCGTTGGAGGAAAAAGGCAAATAGGTGAGAGCCTATTCAGAAACTTGCAGAACTGTGAGTAATGGTATGGCAATTTACTGTTTCTGTGGGTCGCTTCTTGCAATTGTTGCCAAAAGATCGCCCTATTTGCGTAGTCTCTTATGTGTTTTATCTGACGTTGCAATACTCCCTGTGATATTATGCTGGAATGGCTGTTGACTCCCTCATATATGCCTTTCTCTAGAAGATAGCGGAAAATCATAATGTTTTCCTTCACAGGTGTCGTGTGTGAGGCACTTTGGGTGTGCCTCCTGAATACGTTCAGCCTCTCTTTGATAATTGCGACGTCCCCTTTCTGAACAAGCAATAGCCAAAAGAGCCAATCTCCAGAAGCTCTGTAAGATTTTACTTCTTGCGGAAATTCGCCAACGGCTGACTTCCGAAAGACTATGCCAGACGCATTGTACAGTGGATTGCCGTGCCTTAGGTATTTCTTTATGTATTCCTCACTTTTGAAAGTCAATACTTTCCCATCACTTTTACAAAATCTGTCCCAGTTGCCTTCCTTGCAGTTGCCTTCGCTGTCTACCAACTTTGAACCTGTTTGACACAAGACGAGTTCGGTGTCCGGCTCGAGCACGTTAACACATTTTTCTAGGAAGGTCGGCTCCGCATAGTCGTCGGCTTCCGCAATCCAAATATAGTCTCCCTTGGCAAGGCTGATACCTTTCTCCCATTGATAGAATACGCCACCGCTGTTTTGCTCGTTTATTATGATATGCGATACATGTGGGTTCTTTGAGTATTCGTTTAGCACGTTTGCGCTGTCATCAGTGCTCTTGTCATCCAGTAGAATAAGCTCAAAATCTTGATATGTCTGGCTGAGGATGGAGTCTATGCGCAGATGGAGGTATTTTGAGTAGTTGTAGTTCGGTACTATGACACTTACGTGAGGCATATTTTAGGTAGTGATAGTTGGTTCTTCTGTTAATGGTATGTTTTTGAATTTTTCTCCTCACGACTTTCCGCCAAGTACTTTCAAATACACCTCTATTAGCTTGTCGGTGAGTGCCTTTTGACGAAAGTTCTCCGCATATCTGTGACCGCTCTCCACCATCTTGCTCCGCTGTTCATTGTCGTTTAGGACGGAAGAAATCGCATTCGCCAAGCCCTGTTCATCATCAGGCGAGACGTACAGCGAGTCCGCGCCTCCCGCCTCCTCAAGGCAAGAGCCTGTGCAGCCAATTGCTGGAGTTCCGCTGACAAGTGCTTCGAGGATAGGAATGCCGAAACCCTCAAAACGCGAAGGGTATACAAAAACATCCGCCATCTGATAAAGGGCGGGTAGCAGGCGGAAAGGCACTCCGCTAATCATCCGCAGACGGGAGGCATTGCCGTCGGCCTTTAGTGTGTCCTCAACTTCGTCGGCGTATGATGTGCGTTTCCCGACGGCTATCACTTGCACGTCTTTAGGCAGGTGCCGCAGTGCTTTGGCTATGAGATTGAGGTTCTTTCGCCGCTCGATGCTGCCAACGTAGAGTATGTAATGCTCTGGCAGGTTGAGTTTCTCGAGGGCCTCTTGCTTTATCTCGTCTGATGCCGTGTTCCAAAATTGCTCGTCGCAGCCTTGGTAAACGACGTCTATTTTGCTAGGCTCTATGCCATAGAATTGCACTATGTCTCTCTTTGTGCATTCGCTTACGGCAATGATGCGGTCGGAGTCATTGCATGCCATGCGGAACTTGGAGTTGTAGATGTGCCTGTCTATCAAGGGATAGCACTCCGGGTGACGAAGGAAAATGAGGTCATGTATGGTAACGATGCTCGGAATTCCAGTCGACTTTATCCCTTTAGGCAATTCGTTGCTCAGCCCATGGAAGAGGTCGAGCCCGTCGTCCTTCAAGTCTGAGCAGACTGCCGCATTCCTCCACAATTGGCGTAATGGACTGTTCCATATGCCGGTAGGGTAGTGCATCTCCACTCTTGCCAACTTGTCGATGCCGTCAAGGCAATGTGTGCGCTTGGCCGACGGTGCGTAGAGTTTGAGTGTTTCGGTGTCAGCATATCTGCTTAGGCCACTCACGATGAAGCGGCTATAGTTGCCGAGGCCTGTGCGGTTCTGCGCTGCGCGTTTGCCGTCGAATCCTATCGTTAGTCCTTTAAGGCTGCTTCCCATAAGCGTGCGTACCTTATTTTTGTGAATGTATGTGCGACAGTTATTTTCGCTTTTTGGCAGTTTATCGTCAGTCTTTGTATTTGCTACCGCTCCAATTCTCGCAAATCTGGTTGAATTTTGCCGAGGCTTCTTCCCAAAAGAATTTGCGCGAATGCTCTACTGTGTTGTCCTTGTATCTCTGAGCGAGCTCTTTGTCGGCTGTTATTTCCGAGAGCGCATTTGCCATAGCGTTCACGTCGCCCACAGGTACGAGAATTCCGCATCGCCCGCCGTCCAAGATTTCTCGCGGCCCTACAGGGCAGTCTGATGCTATGATGGGCACGTGGAGAGAGAGTGCTTCGACAAGAGATACCGGCAAGCCCTCGAATTTAGAAGAGAGAACAAAGGCGCGGCACTTCTTGAGCCATGGCATAGGGTTGGAAAGTATTCCCATGAATATTACCTTGTCCGCAATGCCGAGTTCCGATGTCAGTGCCTCTAAAGCCTCCCTGTCAGGCCCCTTGCCTATGATGCGTAGTTTGGGCATTGCTCCGCCCCGTGCGTCGTCGGCCTGTCGGTATGCCCGCAGCAAGGTTGTGTAGTCCTTCTGGCTCTCTTCGAGTCGGGCTATGGTGAGTATGTAGTCCTCCTCCTCAACCTCATATTCCGTGGCGCGGGCTTGCAGCGCTTCGATGTTCTGGGGGTTGTATATCATCCCGAACTTGTAGGCAATATCTGGGTAAAGGTTCATTGCCTCTTCGCGCATACCCTCGCTTACAAGGATTATGTTGTCATAGGCTTCGAACTTGTGGCCGAGGCGCTTTATCCGCCTCTCTTTCCCTCCGCAATATTTCGGTATCGAGAAGTGGAAAAAGGCTATGCGTTGGCATGCCAGTTCTCCCAAAAATGAGTGGAACATGCAGTCCATATCCACCACCACGTCCTGTCCGCACAGGCGACCTTTGAGCCTGCTCTGCTGCAAGACCCTGCGGACTGGGCTGAGGACGCCTTCCTCAATGGCTTTCTCCCACCAGTGCAGTTTCCTCTTGAGCTTCTTCTTGGCAAGCCACGTCCATATGCCGTCGCGCACAAGGTAATACATGTGCACGTCGGCGGCTATTTGGTTCTTGTATACTTCAAGTCGTTTATAGTTGTTGGCTATGATGAGCGACACGTCATATTGGCTCCTGTCCATATTGTTGACGTACTGGACGAGCACAGTGTCGATGCCGCCATCGAGGAACCGACTCAGCAGGAATGTTACTTTGGTTTTTGACATGAGGAGATTTTTTGTGTGAGGCGAGCTGTGTTGTGACTTTCGTTTTCCCGCAACTTGAGTCCTTCTATTTTTCGTCGGGGAAGTCCTCATGCTTATGCTTCCACCTATTGTGGCTCCATAGCCAAAGTTCTGGGATGCGATGCAGGTCCTCCTCAAGATACGAGGCGAACCGCTTGGTGCACTCTTTCTCTGGCAGTTCTGCCGGATTCTCCGTGATGAGGCGGAATTCGACTTCGTAGTGTCCGCGCTTATAGCCGACAAAAGACGGGTATACAAGCGCAATGTCCAGTTTGCGCGCAATGTGCTCGGGGCCAACAAGGAATGCAGTATCGCGGCCGCAGAACGGGATCCACATTTTCTGCGCTCCCCTATGAGGACTTTGGTCGCCTATGATGAGGGTGGTGCTTACGGCGCCTTCCTTCATACTTTGGAAGGTATAGCGGAATCCTCGGTGGCTCTCGGCGGCGATGATGCCTCGGCGCGTACGAGTCTCCACTGTTATATAGTTGGCGAATTTATTGCCCTGCGCTTGGTAGAAGCAATGAACTTCAAACTGTTTGCTGAAGATAAGGGGCCACACCGTGAACCACTCCCAGTTGCCAAGGTGGGCGGCGTAGATGAATACGCACTTGCCGCTCTTCATAATGTTGTCTACCAAGTCCGCATTGCGGAATACAATGCGCTTCTTCAGCTCCTCGTCCGATATGGTGAGGGCTTTGATTGTCTCGAAAAAGTAATCGCTGAGGTGGCGGTAGAATTTGCGCTCAATCTGTTTGCGCTCCTCGTCGGTCTTCTCTGGAAATGCGATGAGAAGGTTGTCCCGAACTACCTTAACGCGGTAGTGCAGAACCCAATAGAGTATAAAATAAGTGACGTCGGCAAAGACGTAGAGAACGCGCAGCGGCAGGTGCGAGAACGCTCTGATGCACTTGCGTCCAATACGCCCGAAAAAGCCGAGTTCGCCTATGTTCTTCCCGTCTTGGCTTACGCCTACGGGTAGTTTCTTTTCTTCTTGTGTTTTCATAATTGCGAAGATAGCAAATTTTCAGGCACATTAGTGACTCCGCGTCTCTGTCACTGTTATTGCTCTTTGACTATACCGTTTGGCGTACGGGTGACGTGCGCCTCCTTCGTATGACGTCTTGTGCGCTTGTTGGCTTCGATGCTTTCGGGTGTCTTGTAAGGGCGCGAGTGGTCGAGGTGAAGTGTTATCGCACTGAACGCTATTTGCTTTGCTCGAATGCCATTGTTTGTGAGTCGCATGCCAAATTCACGATCTTGACCGCCATAGTGTAGGCTCTCGTCATATCCGTTGACTGCGATAGCGTCAGCCCGCCAACATGATGAATTGCATCCGTTGAATGTCTTTGCTCGAGGCGAAATTACGTTCATAATACGTGCAATTGTGGCGTTCTTGGTCAGTCTGATGCTCTTAATGATGCCTGTAAGATTTGTGCTTTGCCCGTGCCCCTTGAGCCAAGAGAGCTGGAAGGCGTTGCCGTTCTGGATGTCTTCGGACGTGATTGCCTCGCTGGCTTCCATACATAGCTTGTAGACTCCGCCAGAGAGGAAGCGTCCTTGCTCTGCAAGTGCTTTGTGTGTGGCCACGAAGTCGCGGCGTGGTATGCAGTCCTGATCCGTGAATATCAAATAGTCGGCTTCCGATGCCATAATGGCCTTGTTCAAAATCTCCGATTTCTGAAATCCACGATCCTCATGCCACACGTGCCGTATAGGCAGCTTGTCTCTAAAGCTGTCAATTAGTTCTTTGGTCTCCTCTTTCGAGCCGTCGTCCGCTATGATGACCTCATCTGGCTGTTCCGTCTGGAGTGTGTAGCCAGTCAGCGTCTTGGCCAACCACCTTGGGTTGTTGTAGGTTGATATTATTACGCCAATTTTCAATCTATGTGCACTTTTACTTTATCTATGCAAATTTACGAACGTGAATGTGATGACCGAAAATTTTTTACACGAATGTTTGTTTTCGTTATGTCAATGGACGGAATATGACCTAAGTTTGTGGGTGATTTAGTTGCAAATATCTATATGAATATCCTCATAATTGCCGAAAAGGCCCACCTCCCAGCCGATGGCTACGGCGGTCTCCATCGTATGGCCTGGGGGCTGGCTAAAGCCCTTAACACCCTTGGCCACAAGGTCTACATCCTATGCGCCGCTGGCTCTTCCTGCCCTTTTGCCACTGTAATATATCGCAACCCAACTCTCCCTCTGGCACGCCAAATCCCAGAGGATGTCGATATCGTCCACTTTAATTCGGCCCCACCCGCGGACTTCAATCGCCCATATGTCGAGACCATCCATGGCAACTTCAATAAGTCCTTCAGCCCCAATTCGATATTCGTCTCGGCCGACCATGCCCGTCGCCATGGGAGCTCGCAGTTCGTCTATAACGGCATTGATTGGGACGATTCCGAATATGCTAAGCCCAATCTCAATCGTCGTTCGGACCGTCGCTACCATTTCCTTGCCAAAGCTGATTGGAAGGTCAAGAATCTCGGAGGCGCCATACGTGTGGCCAATGCTTTGCCCGGTGGTTGCAAGATGGATGTCCTCGGCGGAAACCGTTTTAGTTGGCATATGGGACTGCGTCTCACTCTCTCGCCCCGCATCTCTTTTCACGGTATGGTGGCGGGCGAACGTAAGAGTGAGTTGCTCCGCCAGTCGTCGGGACTTATTTTCCCTGTGGTGTGGCACGAGCCTTTTGGCTTGGCTGTGGTGGAGAGCCTTTATATGGGTGCGCCAGCTTTTTGTACACCCTATGGCGCTATGCCCGAAATCGTTACGCCCGAGGTCGGTCTAATGTCTGCTTCTGTCTCCCAAATGGCGTATGACATTACGCATTCCGATTTCGATCCGAAGATTTGCCACGAATATGCGCGTGACACTTTCTCGTCCATTCAGATGGCGAAAGGCTATGTCACGAAGTACGAGCAAGTTCTCAGTGGCGCAATTCTCAATCCGGTTCTCCCTTCAATAAAACAAGAGCAGCCCCCAACTCCTTGGTTCAATGACTGACGAAATCCGTGTCCTAATCATAACGGGCGGGACGCCAATCAGTCCCCGCCAACTCCCAGGAGGCAAACCATACCTGACTTCGGGCTCTCGCCTCTATCATTTCTTTTTCAATGAGATGCCACAAGGCGTAGACCCAGATATTGTCGTTGTGCGCAACAAGAACATCCGCAATCCTCGGCATTTCAATGTTTCGCCAGACAATACCCTCCTTATGCTCAGCGAGCCACCCGACGTGTGCCTTTTCCCAAAATCATACACGAGCCAGTTCGCTCGTCTCCACACCTGTCAATCAGGCATGCGCAGGCCCAATGCTACCTTTGGCCCTGCAGCCTTGCCTTGGTTCGTCGGCTTTGGAAAACAAGCGGGGCAGAATACCAAATACAGCTTCTCGTACGATGATTTGGCTACGCAACCCCTTCCTGCTAAGACTCGCCGTATCTCGCTTATTACCAGCAATAAATGCTTCACGCGCGGACATCTCGATCGTCTCCGTTTCACTCGTCGTCTCCTCGATGCTTTTCCTGGGCAAATTGATGTCTTTGGCCACGGTTTCAACCCTATAGATGATAAGTGGGATGCCCTGGCGCCATATCGCTACGCCATAGCCATCGAGAATTGCCAAGCCGATCATTATTGGACCGAGAAACTTTCCGATGCATTGCTTGCTGGTTGCCACGTCATATACTACGGTGCGCCCAACGTGAAGTCTTACTTTCCTTCAGCACCCATTACGGCCATCGATATCAACAATTTCGATGCCGCCCGTGACACGATAGCCAATCTTATGGCTTCAGATCCATACGATTCTGAGAAGGAGATACTTGAGTCTGCCCGTCGGGATGCCATGGACAAGTACAATATCTTCCGCCTCATAGCAAATTATTGTGATGAGATGGACCCTGCTACTCTGCGTGGATCGGGCGTGACGCTCAAGCCAATTGGCGCGTTTGCCAACATTCCCAATCTCCTCTGCCATACTTTTTCTTGGCCATTCTGTAAACTTGTTGCACGCATAGAGGGCCTTAATTCTGCAAAATTGTAACTACTTACCCCTTCAGGAATGACATTAGCTAAGATTTTTGGCTAAATTTGCGCATTAGTGAATATTTATGGTGGGGCGCACTCTCGGCATTCGTCTTTTTGCCCGCCTGCCATAAACAAATCTTAGACCAACACTTTCCTAATTCTATGAAGAAGGCATTCTTAGCTTTGGCGGCGCTGCTCAGTGCCACTACGAGCGCTCTGGCTGACGAGGGTATGTGGATTCTCAGCCTCCTCAGCAAACACAACATTGACGTCATGAAGCAGGAGGGCTGCCGTCTGACGCCCGAGCAAATTTATAGCGTTAACCATGGTTCCATAAAGGATGCCGTAATCATTTTCGGCGGTGGCTGCACGGGTGAAATCGTTTCCGACAATGGTCTCATTTTCACCAATCACCATTGCGGCTACTCTTCTATCCAGCAACTCTCTTCCGTCGAGCATAACTATCTCCACGATGGCTTCTGGTCTGGCTCTTTCGCAGAGGATCTCCCTGTCGAGGGACTGCAAGTCCGTTTCCTCAAGTCTTTTGAGGATGTCACGGCTAAGGTAATGGAGGGCGTTACTGATGAACTCGCTTCCGAGGCTCGCATTAACCTCATCAAGCAGCATATGAAGGACGTGGAGCGTGAGAATGAAGAGTCTGATAAGTCCGTCGAAGTCTCTGTAGAGAGCTTCTTCGGTGGCAATCAGTACTTCCTCGTCAAGTATAATGTCTTCTCTGACGTCCGCCTTGTAGGCACCCCCCCCGAGAGCATCGGCAAGTTCGGTCACGACACCGACAACTGGCAGTGGCCGCGCCACACTGGCGACTTCTCCATCTTCCGAGTCTACGCCGATAAGGACAATAAGCCCGCCGCTTACTCTGCCGACAATAAGCCTTACAAGCCTGTTCATTATCTTCCCGTTTCTGTCAAGGGCATGAAGCCTGGCGACTTCGCAATGACCATCGGTTTCCCTGGCTCGACTAATCGCTACGCTTCCTCTTGGGAGGTCGTTCAACGTCGCGATGTCGAGAACGCCAGCCGCATCGAGCCTCGCGATCTCAAGCAGCAAATCTGGCTCAAGGATATGCTTGCCGACCAGTCTATCTACATCAAGTACGCAAGCAAATATTCCCGCTCTACCAACTACTATAAGAATAGTATCGGTATGAACCGTGGCATCAACAACCTCAATGTCATCGGTCGCAAGCAGCAGGAGGAGGCCGCCTTCGCTAAGTGGGTCAAGAAGAACGGTACAGACCTCGAGAAGAGCTGTCTCAAGAATATCAAGAAGCTCACTTCCAAGATGGAGACCTACGACAAGGCTAGGTTCTATTGGCAGGAGTGCCTTTGGGGCGGTCCCGAAATCTTCCGTTTCGCTTCTGTTGTCTCCCGTCTTGCCTCTAAGAGTGATACAAATGCTATCGTAGAGAGCACTCGCGCTTTCTACAAGGACTACAGCGCAAAGACCGACCGTAAGGCTACTGCTGCTCTCCTCGACTACTATTCTACCCACATCGACAAGGATTTCCATCCCGCTTTCTTCAAGGGTATCAAGGGCGAGGCTGCTTTCGCTTCCCTCATCGAGGAAAATTATAACAAGAGCGTAATCGCTGATTCCGCTAAGCTTATCAAGGCCGTTGAGAGTGGTCAGTTCGACCTTATCACCAACGATCCAGTAGCCAAACTTGCCGGCGATGTCACCTCAGTCTATGTCCGCAAGATAGTCGACGCATCTGGCTCGCTTCCAGAAAAACTCTCCGATGCTACGCGTGTCTACCTCGAAGGCCGTATGAGAATGCAGCCCGAGCGCGCTTTCTACTCCGATGCCAACTTCACCATGCGCCTTAGCTATGGTCAGGTTGGTGGTTACTCTACCGCCGACACGACCTATGGCTTCTTTACCGATCTCGATGGCGTCATGGCAAAAGAAGATCCTACAAACTGGGAGTTCATTGTCGATCCTAAGCTCAAGAGCCTCTACAATGCCAAGGACTTCGGTCGTTACGCCGATCCAGATGGCAAGATGCATGTCTGCTTCATTACTAACAACGACATCACCGGCGGCAACTCCGGCAGCCCAGTTATCAATGGTGATGGTGAGCTCCTCGGCCTCGCTTTCGATGGCAACTGGGAGGCTATGAGTGGCGACATCATCTTCGAGCCCTCAGTCCAGCGCACCATCTGCGTGGACATCCGCTACGTCCTCTTCATCATCGATAAGGTCGGCGGTGCTCAGAATATCATTAACGAGCTCAATATCAAAGATTAATCTTACACACTAAAGATATAGCATCCCTTATGGCCTCTTTCACAGCACATACGCCCGAGGAAATGGAACTCATTGCCCCGGACGTTATCAAAGCTCTCGGCTCCTCGCGTGTCGTGGCTATGGACGCCCCTATGGGCGCGGGTAAAACCACCCTCGTGAAGGCCATCTGTAAGACCCTTGGCTCCACTAGCGTCGTGAATAGCCCGACGTTCGCCATCATCAACGACTATGAGTTGCCCGATGGCCACGCCTTCTTTCACTTCGACCTCTACCGCCTCAAGAATATCGCCGAGGCCTTTAATATGGGCTTCGATGAGTATTTCTACTCTGGCAACTACTGCTTCGTCGAGTGGCCCGCAATTGCTGAGGATATCCTCCCTGAGGATACCAAGGTGCTCTCTATCTCCGTCAATCCCGACGGCTCGCGAACCATAGAAATTAAATAAGGCGCGCTCTCTACCATGGATTTCCAACTCACGCCCTGCGAGGAGAGACTAGTTGTCTCGCAATCCCGACGCTCACTCTTTATCGGCATACCTGCCGAGGATAGCGCCGAGGAGACACGAGTGCCGCTCACCCCGCAGGGCGTCGAGATTCTTGTGGCGCAAGGCCATCGTGTCGTTATTCAACGTTCCACCGGTGCCTCCGCCCGTTTCTCCGATATCAGTTACTCCTCTGTAGGTGCCGAGATTGAGGACTCGCCCGAGCGCGTCTTTGCCGCCGACATTGTTCTCAAGGTCTCGCCCCCCACGGCCGAGCAAGCTCTGCTTATGCACAGCGGCCAGACGCTTGTCTGCCTTATCGGGCGTAATATGCGAGATAAGAAGGCTTTCGCCATTCTCGCCGAGAAAAAGGTCAATGTCGTTGCTGCCGATGCCATGACGGATGGCGAGACGGCTGATCCCGTCCTCGTGCGCAGCCTTGGCGAGATGGAAGGTATGATGGCGGTGACCACGGCCGCCAATATGCTCGAGCAGAGTGGTGGCGGCAAAGGCATTATCATCGGCGGCGTAACTGGTGTCCCTCCAACAGAGATTGTGATTGTGGGTGCCGACGCCGCGGCTCTTTCAGCTGCCCGTGTTGCAATGGCCTTCGGCTCTAACGTCAAGGTGTTCGACACTATGCATTCGCGTCTCCAAAGGCTCGAATGGCAAATGCCGCACCATGTCTTTACTTCTGTCTTGCACCCGCAAGCTTTAATGAAGGCTCTCAAGTCGGCCGATGTGATTATTTGCACACGCCGTGTGGGCTCCGAACAGTGTTTTGTGATTCCTTCTGAATATCTTGCCACTGTCAAGCATGATGCTGTGGTCGTCGACCTCGATATTGTGGCAGGTGGACGCACTGAGGTTTCTCGTCCGACTACTTTGGCCGAGCCTGTCTTCCGATATGGCGATTTGTTTATCCATAGTTTGCCAGATATAACTTCGTTGGCTCCGCATTCGGCTTCCATCATCCTTAGTGATATCATCACTCCGGTTATCTCTACAATAGCCCGAGAGGGTGGGGTGGAGCGAGCCGCTAGGACTGATAAGCCGGTGGCTTCGGCCGTTGCTATGTTCCGCGGTACCGTCACAAGTAAGCAACTCGCGCGCCGCTCAGGTCTTGAGTATTTCGACCTTAGGTTGCTGCTCATTTGAGAGCTAGTTGCAAACGGTATAGAAGGAGAAAGAAGGACAAACAGTCCATCTTTCTCCTTTTTTTCTTTTTTAACGTTTTGGCTGCTTGTCAACACTTTGCCGCATCTTGTCAATCGTTTGCAGTCCATTAAACGGCCTTTTATTATAATATTAACATAATTGCTTCACCCACATCTCCCCGCATAGTCCGAACACTCTGTACTCACCGCAACATTTGTCGAGTCTCGTCGTTTAAGACCCTTGAAAGCGGTGCAAAAATGGCCGCAATCATAATTCAGAAGTTTCTGACAAACCAAAACATACAAGAATAAATTATGAAGACTCTCGCAGTAACCTTTTTCACGGCAATAGCAATTGTTTGTGTGGCCATCGTTTGCGATATGGCATCCGGTCGCAATACTACTGAGGACTCTGGCCTCGTCGGCAAAACTATACTTACCCACGACTCTGAAGGCCGCATAACCAGCGAGCTCACAATTGCCATCAACGGCAAGGAATGGCAGGAGACCTCCATGAAGCAACTCAGCTACTACGATAATAAGGTTGAGGCCGTCACTTACAACAAAGTTAATGGTGCTTGGACTGCCGCTTCTAAGGTTGTTACTGAGTCTGTAAATGGTGAGCCTGCCAACTCTACCTATTTCGAGGCCGATCCCTCTGGAAAGTGGGTGGCAGTGGCCGAACAGAAGGGCGACGACCTCAGTGACGATGAGGTTGTAGATGATATGGTCTTCGATGCTGAGGGCAACCTCGTTATGAAGGCAACCTACGTATACAAGGGTGATAATAAGGTCGGTATCTCCAAAGAGGAGTACGGCTATGAGGGTTCTACCCAGAAGTCTCGCGTCAGCTACGCTTGGGTCGGCAATGCTTGGAACAAAACAGTCTCCGCTAAACTTATCGCTGAGTAATCTTGATTGCTGATATAGTTAAAATTCAGAGACTTATAATAGACAACAACTTTAAATAACTTCCATGCCGATACCCAAGGGGGGGGCGAGTGAATCTTCATCTTCATATGCGAGCGTGCGAAACTGAAAAAGTTTCGCACGCTCGCTTTTTGCTACATAATCAAGACGAACTGTCGAAAGTTATTTTACAACCTTGATTTTTTACATTTTTTTTGTTATGTTTGTACCTAGCAACGGGTAACCCTCCCCCACTGCCCGTTTCAACCGATCCGCAAAAAGCCCTACGAGGGTTGCGGTCGCTCGTCTGTTGATGAGCCAACTGCTTTTCTTTCAGGACTATTTTCTCTGACACGAAGGAATTTTTGGTATGAATTACATTCAGTTTGATGGAACTTTGCTCCCCAACTTGGAGTACTCGCTCTTCAAGGAGATTCTGCAGACGAATAGGGCCGGTGGTTACTTGAGCACGACGCTCGTCGGGTGTAATACCCGAAAGTACCACGGTCTCCTCGTTTGCCCAATCAAGGAGTTCGGGGGAGCTCCATACGTTATGCTCTCTGCTATGCATTGCAGCATAGCTACAGGCGAGAAACCCTTTAACCTTGGAGTCCAAGAGTACAAGGGTGACTACTTTGAGCCGAAAGGTCACAAGTACATGATTGGCTACGAGGCCGCTCCTACGTCTACCTTTACTTACCGCGTGGGTGCCGTAGTCATTAAGAAGCAGCTTGTCCTCGTCGAGAACGAGAGCCAGACGCTTATCCGCTACACAGTGGTCGAGGCCCCTGAGAAATTTAAGATGCGCCTCCGCCCCTTCCTCGCTTTCCGCAGCGTGCATGAGCTCACCCATGAGAATATGGATATCGACACTCACTACACCGAGGTCGATGGTGGTGTTGCATTCTGCCTCTACAAGGGCTTCCCCAATCTCTATATCCAAAGCAGTAAGCCTATGGACTACGTCGCGATGCCGGACTGGTACCGCGACGTCGAGTATATGCAAGAGCGTTACCGTGGCTATGGCTTCCGCGAGGACCTCTACGTGCCCGGCTACTTCGAGACGACCGTCCAGCAGGGCGATTCGTTCGTTGTCTCTGCTTCCTTGACGCCTGCTTCTCCCAAAAATCTCAAGGCTAAGTTTACTCGTGAGGAGAAATCTCGACTCCCGAAGGACTGCCTCAAGAACGTCCTCATCAATGCCGCCCAGCAGTTCACCGAGCGTGAACCCGATGGAAGCCTTATGCTCAAGGCTGGTTTCCACTGGAAGAATCCGCAGCTTCGCGATATGTTCATCGCTCTCCCTGGCCTCGCCATTTTCCAAAATGATACGAAGTCGGTAGATGAGATTCTCTGCACCAGCATTCCCAATCTCATTCGCCTCTACGTTGAACAGGAGTCGAGCAACAATACGTCTATCGACATCCCTCTCTGGTTCTTCTATTGCCTCAACGAGATGGAGCGTTTCCGCGGAAGCGACTTCAAGGTGTCCGACTATTACGACACGATGAAACTCCTACTTGAGCACTATTGGGTCGGTGTGGCAGGCAAGATGCACCGTCTGCCCAATGGACTCATCTACGCTCGCAACGAGGGCCACCCTCAGCAATGGATGAATGCGCAGACCTCCTACGGCCATATGGTCACGCCCCGCTACGGCAGCTGCGTCGAGGTCAACGCCCTATGGTACAACGCTATCGCCACAACCCTCGCCGTCGCAAAGGAACTCGGCGATCAGGAGATTATCGATACGTGGACTCCGCGCCTCGAGCAGATTGGCAAAGCTTTCATCGAAACGTTCCTCCGCCCCGACGGAACACTATACGACCGCGTCGACGACGAATACCGCTCGCCCAAGATTCGCCCGAATCAGGTTATCGCCGCCGGACTCAAGTTCTCTCCTCTCTCCCGAGAAAACAAGAAGGCTATTGTCGACGTGGCTACCTCCAAACTCCTCATCCCCTATGGCCTCCGCACCATCTCCCCCGAGAGCGAGGATTACCATGGCGCCATAAACGGCAATGAGGACGAGCGCGCTATCTGCGCACATCAGGGTGCCGCGTACCCTTGGCTTCTCGGCTTCTATGCCGACGCACTTATCGACGTCCACCGCAACTCATGCATGGCGCAACTCCGTCGTCTCGTCGATGGCTTTAATGAGGTCATCAAGGACCACGGCATCGGCTCCATCAGCGAGAGCTACAATGGCAACCCGCCATACAAGGCCGAGGGCGCCATATCTATGGCTTGCAGCGTGGCAGCAATACTGAAACTTATCAAACTCATCGAATCTAAATAGCGCCCTATGAAAGTATTAATGTTTGGATGGGAGTTCCCACCTCACATTAGCGGTGGACTCGGCACCGCGTGCTATGGCATCACCCGCGGTCTCGCCACTATCCCCGACCTCAAGGTACTCTTCGTTGTCCCCAAGGCTTTCGGAGACGAGGACAAGAGCAAAGTTGAGGATATCATTGGTGCCAACACGGTGTCAATCGTCAATAAGCATATTCGCTACAGTCAGCAAAGCAAACAACTCGACTATATCGAGGTCGACTCTAAGCTCGTCCCTTACACCGACCCCGAGGAGTATTATAAGCTCCGCACTCTCAATGTTGGCGACGGTTTCAAGTATTTCCAGACCGACGAGCAGGGTAAGTTCCACTTCGCTGGAGGCTACGGTGCCGACCTCATGAATGAGATTCGCAACTACGCCATCATCGGCAACATCATCGCCCAGGAGAACACATTCGATGTCATCCACGCTCACGACTGGCTTACCTATCCCGCCGGCATCGCAGCAAAGGAGGCGACTGGCAAACCTCTCGTGGTCCACGTCCACGCCACCGACTTCGACCGCTCTGGCGGACGCGTCAACCCCGTGGTCTACGACATTGAGAAACGTGGCATGGAGGCTGCCGATAAGGTCATCACGGTGTCTAACCTCACTCGTAATACTGTCATCGAGAAGTACGGCATCCCTGCAGATAAGGTTGTGACTGTCTACAATGCCGTGGATCCTATCCGCAGTGACTACAACAACTATGCGCGCAAAGGTGTCAATGAGAAGATTGTCACCTTCCTCGGCCGTATCACAATGCAGAAGGGCCCTGAGTACTTCATAGAGGCTGCGCATAAGGTGCTCCAGAAGATGGATAATGTCCGTTTCGTCATGGCCGGCAATGGTGATATGATGGAGAAAATGGTTCGCCGCGCCGCGAGCCTCAAGATTATGGACCACTTCAGCTTCACGGGCTTCCTCCGTGGCCAGGATGTCTATTCTATGCTCCGTATGAGTGACCTCTACGTTATGCCTTCTGTATCAGAGCCTTTCGGTATCTCACCTCTTGAGGCTATGCAGAGCAACGTGCCAGTCCTCATCTCCTATCAGAGCGGTGTCGCCGAAATCCTTACCTACGCCATCAAGACGGACTTCTGGGATGTCGACGCTATGGCCGACGCCATGTACGGCGTCCTTAACTATCCGTCGCTCGGCAAGATGTTTGCCAAGTACGGTATGGAGGAGGTCAACTCCCTCAAGTGGGAGAACTCCGCTAAGCAGATTAAAAGGGTCTACGACTCGGTTGTTTAATTGTGAATGTACTTATCATGAAAAATATTTGCCTGTATTTCCAGCTCCATCAGCCTGTTAAGCTCCGTCGGTACAGATTCTTCGACATTGGCAACGATCATTACTACTATGATGATTATGCCAACGAGAGCAACATCAACAAGTTGGCGCACACCTGCTACCTGCCCACCAACAAGATTATCCTCGACCTCATCAAGAAGTTCAAGGGTAAGTTCAGTGTGGCTTTCTCCATCTCTGGCACTATGATTGATCAGCTCAGGATCTACGCTCCTGAGGTGCTCGAAAGCTTCAAGGCTATGGCCAAGACCGGTCAGGTTGAGTTCCTTGCCGAGACCGACAGCCACTCTCTCGCCTCTACTCGCAATTTCGACGAGTTCAAGCGTCAAATTGCCGCCCACGTTAAGCTTATCGAGGAGACTTTTGGCCAGGTGCCTGTCTCTTTCCGCAATACGGATCTCATCTACTCCGATGAGATTGGTGAGTGCGTTGCCGGTATGGGCTTCAGGGTGATGCTCGCAGAGGGCGCCAAGCAGACCCTCGGCTGGAAGAGCCCCAACTACATGTACTGCAACGCCATCGAGCCCCGACTCAAGGTCCTCGCTCGCAACTATCATATGAGCGACGACATCGCTCTCCGCTTCTCTAACCAGACGTGGAGCGAATGGCCTCTCACTGCTCAGAAGTTCAAGGATTGGTGCGACGGTCTCGATCAGAAGGAGGAAGTTATCAACCTCTTTATGAACTATGAGACTTTTGGCGCTGCTCATCCCGTCGAGAGCGGTATCCAGGATTTCCTCGCAGCGCTGCCTGCTGTCTTCCTCGACGATCCCAACTACGCTTTCGTTACTCCCGCTAAGGCTGCGCAGAAACTCCAGTCGGCTTCTGCTATCCACGTTCCCTCTGCCACCAGCTGGCTCGACGAGGAGCGCGACCTTACCGCTTGGCTCGGCAACGAGATGCAGGTCGAGGCCGTTGATAAGCTCTACGCTCTCGCTCCCAAGGTTGCGAAGTGCACCGATGAGGCCATCCTCAAGGATTGGCAGTACCTCCAGTCAGCCGACAACTTCTACTATATGGGCACCAAGTTCTTCGCCAACGGTGCCAACCGCGCCTTCTTCTCCCCCTACGCTACACCTTATGAGGCTTTCATTAACTATATGAATATCCTCACCGACTTTGCAGGACGTCTCAATTCTGCAGTTCCCGACGACGACAATGCCGAAGTCGAGGCACTCAAGGCGGAGAACGCTAAACTCCTTAGCGATGTCTCCGCTCTTGAAAAACAGCTTGTTAAGGCTGGTGTGGAGCCAGAGGTCAAGACTAAGGCTAAGGCCACTGTTCGCAAAACAGCTGCCAAGTCTACCACCAAGAAGACTACCAAGGCAAAAGTTGAAGACTCTGAAAAAAACGTAAAGAAACCTACAGCAAAGAAAAAGGCCGAACAGAAAGAGTAATATTGCGTAAAAACCAACGTAACCTAATCAACGTGCCTCTGTATGTGACGACTGCCCCCTGACGCATGCCTAAGGGAATATGACCAACCGACAGTAACTCGATGTGTCGCCATCCCCGCAGAATACGGCCCCCCGCGCCGGACGGCTCAGGCACAGACAGCGCAACATACATTAATAATCTGAACCGAACAATGGACATTAAGACAAATTTCGCACCTTCCGCCGAGCCCATGTGGAAGTCGATCATCGTCAAGTCGAAACTTCCCGCTGAGCTCGCTTGCCTTCACGAGATTTCGCGCAACATCTGGTGGGTGTGGAACTACGAGGCTACTGAGCTCTTCAACGAGATTGACTCAGAACTTTGGCATCAGGTGGAGAAGAACCCCATCCTACTGCTCGAGCGCGTCTCTTACACTCGTCTCAACGAGCTGGCCAAGGACGTCGATTTCGTAAGCCGTCTCAATGGCATCTACGCCAAGTTTAAGTCTTACCTTGAGCAGCCTTTTGCCTACGAGCCCTCTATCGCTTACTTCAGCATGGAGTACGGCCTCTCCAACATTCTCAAGATCTATTCTGGTGGCCTCGGCATCCTCGCCGGCGACTACCTCAAGGAGGCTTCCGATAGCCGTGTCAATATGACCGCCGTCGGCCTTCTCTATCGCTACGGCTACTTCAAGCAGAGCCTCTCTATCAACGGTGAGCAGCAGGCCATCTACGAGGCCCAGGAGTTCCAGAGCCTCCCTATCGATGAGGTTCGCACTCCCGATGGCAAGCAGGTCTACGTACCCATCAACTTCCCCGGCCGTCAGGTTCAACTCAAGGTCTGGAAGGTTAGCGTAGGTCGTATTTCCCTCTACCTCCTCGATGCCGATCATCCTCTCAACAATGCTGAGGATCGCACTCTCACCCACACCCTCTACGGTGGCGACTGGGAGAACCGTCTCAAGCAGGAGATCATCCTCGGTATGGGTGGTGTCCGTCTCCTCAACCAGCTTGGCATCCAGGCCGATGTCTACCACTGTAACGAGGGTCATGCCGCTCTCCTCAACATCCAGCGTCTCATCGACTACACCGACAAGGGTCTCAATTTCTCTGAGGCTCTCGAGGTCGTCCGTGCTTCGTCTCTCTTCACCACCCACACCCCCGTGCCCGCAGGTCACGATAAGTTCGACGAGGGTCTCGTCGGCAAGTACCTCGGCCACGTCCCCGAGCTTCTCGGTATCTCTTGGGAGGAGTTCATCAAGCTCGGTCGCGAGAACGATGGTAAGTTCTCTATGAGCGTCCTCGCTGCCTACACTTCGCAGGAGATGAACGGCGTCAGCTGGCTTCACGGTGAGGTTACCAAGAATATGTTCAAGCACCTCTGGCCCGGCTTCACTGCCGACGAGTTGCACATCAACTACGTCACCAACGGTGTCCACTATGGCACTTGGACCTCTAGCGAGATGCAGCGTTTCTACAAGAAGGTGCTCGATCCCGATATGCTCAAGGATGTCTCCAACCACTCTTATTGGGACAAGATCCAGAGCGTAGACGATGCCGACATCTGGGAGGTCCGTCGTCAGCTTAAGAAGAAACTCTTCGACTACGTCCACGATCGTAAGGTCAGCACTCTCTACGCTACCAACGATCCTAGCCGTGCGCTCGACGTCCTCGAGGGTATCAAGCCCAACGCTCTCACCATCGGTTTCGCTCGTCGTTTCGCTACCTACAAGCGTGCGCACCTCCTCTTCTCAGATCTCGACCGTCTCGCTAAGATTGTCAACAATCCCGAGCGCCCCGTCCAGTTCATCTTCGCCGGCAAGGCTCATCCCGCTGATCAGGGAGGTCAGAACCTCATCAAGAATATCGTGGAGATCTCTCATCGCCCAGAGTTCATCGGCAAGATCATCTTCCTCGAGAACTACGATATGGAGCTTGCTCATCGTCTCGTCTCTGGTGTCGATGTTTGGATGAACATGCCTACCCGTCCTCTTGAGGCTTCTGGTACTTCAGGTCAGAAGGCTGAGCTTAATGGCGTCCTCAACTTCTCCGTCCTCGATGGTTGGTGGTATGAGGGTTACAAGCAGGGCGCTGGCTGGTGCCTCACCGACAAGGTTACTTATCAGGAGACTGCTTATCAGGATGAGCTCGATGCAAGCACCATCTACTACATGCTCGAGCAGGAGATTATCCCTCTCTACTACGACCAGCAGGATGAGATTCCTCACCGTTGGATCCAGTACATCAAGAACTCCCTCTGCCAGATCGCGCCTGAGTTCACCACCAAGCGTATGATCACCGACTACCTCAACCGTTTCTACATCCCGCAGTCTAAGCGTGGTGCCGTCCTCAAGGCCGACAACTACAAGAATGCTAAGGATCTCACGGCTTGGAAGTCTAAGGTGTACAACATCTGGGACAAGATTCAGGTCATCAACGTCGATATGCCTGACATCGCCAAGGAGCAACTCGGCATCGGTCAGGTTTATCCTATCGCTGTCACCCTCGACAAGGTCGATCCCGATGTTGAACTCGGTCTCGAACTCGTTTTCGCAAGTGGTGCTGACGAGAACAATATGAAGATTGTTCACGCTGAGCCTTTCCAGGTAGCAGAGCGCAATGGTTCGCAGGTCACCTACAAGGTCTCCCTATCACTCAACTATCCGGGTGTCTTCCGTTTCGGCCTTCGTATCTACCCCTCGAACCCACTCCTCCCCCACAAGCAGGATTTCCCTCTCCTCAAGTGGATCTAAACCTCAGAACTGCAGCTTAGCCGCATAAAAGCACTAAGCTCAAGTAATAAAATGTTTAGCCCCGAAGCCTCTCCAAAGGCTTCGGGGCTTTCTTTTTGTGGTAAAACTTGGTGCTGTTCGTGCGTTACGGTTTTGTTTTCTAATTCGCAACAGTCCGATTTTCGGGGAAGCGCACAGAGCCGCCATTTTCGTCTCACCCCCCAAAAAAATAAAAATAATCCCCGCAACGACAAGCCAAGCCAAAGCAAGGCCCACGTTGCGGGGATTCAATAGTAGATATATTCTCGTCTAAGATGTTGGAGAGATTGAAAAATAGGTAGTTATTCGGCTACTGGAGCAACAACGTTCGTGCTGTCGGCTGCGACTTTAGCAGGGTCAGTAAGAGTTATTTCGCTAATAAGCTCAGCAAAGCTAGAACCCTCATATGGCAAGCCGACAATGCGGAGCACATTGTTGAAGTACAGGAATGCGAAGATAATAGCAATGATAATTACGATAGTCAGCGCAATCTTCCATTTCGGCACGCCCTTGTCGGCAAACGGGTCTGTGATTGTCAAGACAGGGAAGTCCGCCATCTTAGTCAGCGTTGCGCCAAAGACAATGTTGACGTAAGCCTGGGCATTCACAGCCCATCCGTTGGCGTTGAGGAGTGGAGACAAGTTGCGCTTGCGGAGGCTCATCCATGCAAGGAGCATCGACGGTCCCGATATTATAAGTATAAGGCCAATGATAGCCAATATCATGCCTACGGTGGTGAGCGAGATAAATCCCTCCCAAATGCTTACAAGGAAGCCTCCAATGTAGCCTACTGCCAAGCCAATGGCTGCGAAGATACCGCAATACTTGGCAATGTCGAACTTCTCAGTCTTCTCGGCCGCCGCATCGGCAGCTGGCGACGTGGTGAGCTTCGTGCCGCCTTCGGATATCTTGCCCATGGCCTCTTCGCTCATCTTGTTATCCTTCTCCTGCGCAAATTTGCTTATCTGCTCATTGATGAACTTGCCCATTTTGCGGTAGGGAGACCAGAATGCTTGGCGGATGCTAATTGGGTTGTCTACAATCTTCGTGACTGTGGCATCCCAATCGAGTCCGTCGCGGTCGTAGAATATGGCGTTTTTGCCCACCGTGAGGTTGTCTACGTCGCCATCTGTCATGACGGCTACTATCTTCATCTTCTCATTCTTGACCTTCGATGTGCAGTCGCAGTAGATGAGGAACATGCAGCTGGCGGGGGCCATAGCGTCGTGTTTTGCCATGTCCGCCACCTTCATGCAGAGGTCGCAACTACGTTGGTCGATATACAGTGTGCCAGCCTGGAAAATGGCCTTTACGCTGCGGTCGCTTGAGTAGAAGTCCGAGAAAGTTACGAAGTTGCGAAGGAAGAGGTAGATGTTTTTGTAGAGGAGCATCATCTTATCCACTTGGGCAATCTCCTTAGCCTCATCTGCCAAAGCATTGTCTTTCTCGATCAATGCCAAGAGGTCCGCCTTACGGTTGTTAGCCAAGAGACCCTTTATCGCGTCAATGCCGATGGCCTCTACCGCATCGCCAGCCTTTTCGCCCATCCATTTTTGGAAAGCTCCAAAACTTGCGCCAATCTCATTCCATTCAGTCTCAGTCATCTTCTCCTGGCCTGCATGGCGTACATCGAAAATGAGCCCTTTGAAAGTCGCTACCTTGCTCTGCCATGCAGGGTTTACGGTGGCGTCGAAAGGTACTGTGCACTCTGCCGATATGCGAGCAAGCGGATATTTTGCAAGCTCGTCTATGCTTGTTGCGAGATTCTTGTCGCTTAGGGCAGCGAGTTGATCTGTTGTCATTTCAAGAGCCTTGCTCTGATCCGAGTTGAAGGCGGCTAGCTTGCAGCGTACGAAGTAGTCGTCCACCTTGGCCTTTATTGCCGAGTAAGCGTCGAAGGCTGCTGCCGTCTTGTCTCCATAGGGTAGGGTGGTGGCGTCGGCCTTTGCTTGCCACTGCGCATACTCGTCGGCTGCCTTGTAGAAGGCCTCAATTTGGTCGGCGTTGATGCCGGGCTCGCCACTACGGTCTGCTTGTGAACCAATCTTCTCAGTGATGAGTTTGATTATGCCTTGCAGGTCGGCGTCGTCGGCGCTCTGCTCTGTTATGATGCCGTCGCCGTTGAACTTGGTTTTGGCGAATATCTTGGTGCTGTCGGCTGTGTCGGCAAGCGATATGCTCTGCTTGTCGAGCCCGAGGTTCGACAATATCTGTTTTGCGCTGTTATACAGCTTATTGCCATCCTCATTCTCTTGGTTGATGGCGTCGAGGGGCAATTCGTCTTGCGGGTTGAGAAGGATGTCGGGGTCTTTCAGTACGGAGGTTATCCACTTGGTGGCGTCGATAACCTCGTTTACGCGTATCTTGCCGTCGCCGTCGAGGTCCATTACCTTCATTGTGCGCTCGTCGAACTCGAGGCCTGTCGTGGGGCAGCTGAGCACTGTCCACATCTTTTGGTCAAGCTCTCCGAGGTGGGCTATGTCGTTTCCGCTCTCGATGCTGATGCGTGTCACGCCTCCCAGCTTGGTGAATTTCCAGTTGTAAGGTGTATTTTTTTCCATTGGATGGGTCTGTTTTTATCGTCTGTGATATACGGAATTTCGCTGTTTTTGTTGTGCAAAAAATATGCCGCGGGTTGCCTGTGTGCATTGGCAACCCGCGGCTTTATGTGTGGTTCAGCGAAAATCTTGCTTCTACATTTGCGAATAGAGGTCCATTGCCTCTTTGTGTGATTCCCGTACTTGGTCGGCGAGCCAAAGTGGTTCGAGCACCTTGACGGCCGTCCCTCGTCCCGCAAGATAACTTATAAAGTCTCCAGTCGGTCGCAATGTTATCTCGTAGTCGGCATATGCCTCGGTTGCGTTTGGCAACTCTTGTTGGCTGCTGTGTATCGGCAGGTCGCGCATCTGTTTGGCTTCTACTCCAAATGCCCTTATCACGATCCGTTCAAGCTCGGTGTCCGGGTCATGCACAATGCCAAAGCTGTCGCTATAGAACTCCTCGGCCGAGAAATTTGGGGCTAAAACGAAGTGGTCTGGCGTCTTGTCCGCCGAGAGTATCCTGTCCAGCGAGAATGTTCGGAACTCCTTCTCTGGCAACTTAATGCCCAGCATATACCACCTGCGTCTGAACAATTTCACGCAATATGGCTCAACTGTATATGTCTTAGCTTCCGACGATTTGTATTTCTTGTAGTTGAGACTCATTACCGTGCTGCTCTTCATGGACTCTATTATGGTAGATAGCCATGTGGACGATGGTATCGACTCTATCAGAATGCGGTCCGAGAGCGATAGTCCTTCGCATAGCACGTTGTTGACCGAGAGCGTCGATATCATCCAGTTCTGCACGGTGTCGCGCTTGAATATATCACGCTCGTCGAGGTAATACTTATACCCGTTGTCCCTAACGCACACTATGTTGATGCCAAATATATCGGCAATCTCCTCCTTATGTCGCATAAACGATGAGCGCGAGAGTGGCTTCCCGTCGCCAATCTCCGTATGCGTCCACATCCGGTTTATCTCTTCGAGTGAGATGCCATTCGACTTGCGAATCACGTCTACTAGCCAAATGTACAGTTTAAAAAGGTCTGGGAATGTCATACGTCTTTTCTGATTGTTTTCTTTAGTGAGTGTCTCTCTTCTGTTTGTAACCGCAAATTTAGTTCTGTGATGTGTCATAACGTGAAACACCTGCTCTGTTTTTTGCTACATCATGACTATCTTACCTCTGTTGACAAACTTCTATTCGGCGTATATCCATTCGACCTCAGCATCTCAAATTCTCAAATCCATATGTCTTTGAATCCTCTGCTGATAGTAAGCTAAGTGCGAGTGGGGTGGTTTGCCAGCTAAATCACGCACAATTTTGTGCGTCTAATTGCCCCTTTTGCCCAAAATAATCAAGAAAATTCAAAAAAATGACGACTTGTAGTTGTATTGTAAAGAAATATCACTAACTTTGCATCGCATTTGAGGAAGAATCGATTGATAAAAGATATATTGCGGGATGGAGCAGTGGTAGCTCGTTGGGCTCATAACCCAAAGGTCAGTCGTTCGAGTCGGCTTCCCGCTACCAACAGAAGTGCTGAGGTCTTAGACTTCAGCACTTTTTTTGTGCCCTTACTCTCTCTGCGCAACTGCTATGTCAATATATTTGGCTACATTTGTCGTAGTGAAAAACGATACGACGAATATGTGCCAACTCGCTGCCGAGGGTGCTGTCGATTGGCTGCGGGGCAAATGTTGCGCCGTGGTGGGGTTCGGTGTTGACGCACCTCTTGAGTCGGAACTTTCGAGCGAATTGGAGGCCCGTGGCGCAATTGTTGTTGTCGTCTCGGACCCCCAATCTCCATTTAATGCTGACTGTGAGCTCGATAAGGCTTTTACGGGTGTCGATTTCCTTTTCTTCATTGGCCGCTATATCTCTTTCGCAAGGCATGATAGGCAAGTTGTGTGGCAAATGAATGTCGATGCCGCAAAGTCTGTTTATCTCGCTGCCGAAAATTCTGGTATAAAACGTATCGTCCATCTTAGTTCGGTTTTCGCTCTCGGTCATAATCCGGACCACTCGCCAGTCGATGGCTCCACCCCATATCTTTCGGATGACCAGCGTTCAGTCTGCGAGAGGTCTCTCTTCCGGCAAGAGATGGAAGTCTGGTGCATGGCAGAACGTGGTATTGGCGTTTCCGTTGTCTGTGGAGGCCTGTCAGTTGGCTCTTGGTCGCAATATATAGACGTGGTGCCGCATGC
>CAVGTO010000019.1:17121-26326 GCA_963631865.1 Eggerthellaceae bacterium | reverse complement strand
GTGCTTTAGGCAGTGCACAGTTAACAGTTAGCGTTTAGACGATAGTTGGTTGATGGTGAGAGAATTTCATCAAAAGATAAACGCCCTTGAGTTTTGACCCTTGGGCGTTATTTTAGTTTTTGGGGGAGAGGGCTGGGCCACGTGAGAAAGCCCGGGGCTCACGCCACCGAGCTAACTTACCACGCCCCCTTGGGGCTTCGTCACCCCGCAGAATGGGATTTGGAGACAGTATTTTAGAACAAACTCCGCTAACTGTTAACTGTTAATTGCTAACTGCTAACTGTTAACTGGATGGTTATTCGGCCACGGGTCTTACGGGGAAGCCGTAAGTTTTGTCGCCAAGATTGTAGCAGCTGACGGAGGAGATAGAGATACTGAGGCTGTAGGCACTGCGGGCGAAATTGGCACGGTTGCCAGACCAGTAATAGCCTACGGGCTCGGATATATCGGCACCTGTGAGTGTGCGGCCGTCGGAAGAGGGGACGGTGTAGCCGCATGCGGGGAGGAAGATGGCGTTTCGGTTCACCTTGCTCATGACGGCGTAACCCTGTACATTGCGGAAAGTGGTCCACATCCAATCACAATCGTCAACAAGTTCCTTGAACTGCTCTTGAGAAGGAAGTTGCCAACCAACGCCGAGATTTACCGTGGCCATATCATACTCTTGCGAGCCGATGATGTCGGTATTGGGATAATCGTTATAATCAGAGGATAGCATTTCGCCAGTGGGGTCGCCATAAGGGAAATAGGTGCCAGCGAGGGCCGCATTCTCAGCGCCCACATTACGCGACGCCCAACGGACCGAGAGACCGAGATCCACGGGGAGTTCGGAATCGGAAATGGTGAGGGTATTTGTAGTGAAGCTCTTCACAGGACCATAGTAATACGTCGTGTCGATCTTCAGATATGCCTGATAGACATATTTAGTGGCTGGAGAGAGAGCCGACAATTGGACATCGAAGACCACGGAATCGCCAGCCGCAACAGAGCCAGCGGCAAACTTATCGACCTTAGCATTAGGGCGATCCGTCTGGCGACCAGTGTAGAGGACGCCGAAAGAGCCAGAGAAAGAACTGCGGTTGAGCTTGATGCTCGAACGACCTTGGACAGTCGCCGAGCAGAAGCCAACGGCACTAGGGGCTAGAGTCTCGACACTGCATTGCTCAGTGGTGAAGGCGAAGACGCGGCCGAGGCGCACACGAGCATTGTTGCCATCCTTGAAATAGGCGCGGTAGTAATATGTAGTGCCCATTTGCAGACCCGATGCTTGACAACTATAGATGAGCGACTTGGTCTTGCAACGGAACTCCAGGACGCCATCGGCACCGAAAGTGGGCTCCGTGCTCGAAGCCGAGACGAGGACGCCGAAAGTGGAGCCAGATGGAATCTTATTGGTACTCTTGAAGTTGAGTTTACCGCCAATGGAGGCGGAAGAGAAGGTCACATTTTGGACAGAGCCCGAGACAACGGTATCGGTACTCGTGAGGAAATACTCCTCATCGAAATTGTATTTGGGGTCTACCGTACTGGCAGGTTCCACAGAATTGGTGCATGCCGCAAGAGCGAGAGCCGCCAAGGACGCTAAGGAAAGGAGAATTGAGCGCATTGAGCTATGAGATTATAGAAATCTATTTTTTCCGGGCCGCCTCGGTAAAGGCCTCCATAATGGCCGTGGGGCGACCATCCTTGAAGGCACCGAGTTTGTAGTCGGCATCCTCAAGTTCGGGAGCCCAGTAGAAGACACCATGGCAATGACCATCGGTGCGGTTCTTGGCTGCGTCGATAATCTCGGTCATGAGGGACTTTTGCTCATCGGCTTGGGCCACGAGGACACCCGTCTCGACAATTATGACATCCGTGCCGTATTTCTCAGCTACGCGCTTGATGTTGTCGCAAGCTTTGGAAATGGACTCCTCATCGGTCTTGGTGAGGCCGGCCAACTTATCCCAATAGGGATAGAGAGACATACCGATAAGATCCCACGAGACACCGCGCTTGCGGAGATTGTCGAAAATAAAATCGTAGCGATCGGGGTCGCAAGCAGCATCGAGATGGATGATAACCTTGGCCTCGGGATAGATACGCTTGACGGCTTCGTAGCCAGCTTGCGTAAGGCGTGCGTAGGTATCCATATCATCCTCGGCCTTGGCTTGGGGCCAGACGAAGCCGTGTGTAGTCTCGTTGCCGACCTGAACCCATTTTACATCGATATTATTGTCGCGCAGGAGTTTAAGAGTCTCCTCGGTATGTTGAGCCAAAGCATGTTCGAGCTCTCCCCCCTTATAATATTGCCAAAGAGCGGGACTGGGAGAGTGGCCAGGATCGGCCCACCAGTCGCTGTAGTGGAAATTGATCATTATGGCCATGCCGTAGTACTTGGCGCGTTTGGCCATAGCCAAAACATCCTCGGGAGAGCAGAAGCCGCCCTTAGGATTGACCCAGACGCGGAGACGAATGGCATCGAGACCGAGCTCGGACATGAGAGCGGTATTCTCACGGATTTCGCCATTGGCATTGTAGAGTCTCTCGCCACGAGCCTCGAGGGCTGTGGTGCCACTGATGTCGGCGCCGAGGTAGAAATGGTCGTCTTGAGCGGGCAGGGTCGCGGAGGTCAGTAGCAAGATACCGCTCAGGATGATGGATTTTGGGGTAAACATTGGAAGGGAAATGGAAAACTGTGTGTGTGGACAGTTTGATAACTTAAAGTTTTAATAAAGGCAAAAATAAGATTTTATGGATAAAATAGCCGAGCAACCACCAACTAATATTATATTTACCGCATGAAAAAGTTCTGCTAGACCAACATTTAAAGTTACCCCCAACAAAGAAAGTTAAGACATGAGATGCCTTGCAATAGACGACGAGCCATTGGCACTTACCAAGCTGGCCACGTATATCGAAAAGACTCCCGGGCTTGAACTGGCCGGGAAATGCAGCAGTGCGATGGATGCCTTGGCGCAGATACGCAAGGGCGGCATCGACTTGATATTCTGCGACATCAGCATGCCGGACATGAGCGGCCTCGAACTGGTGAAACTCATTGGGGACCAATGCCTGGTAGTCTTCACGACGGCCTACTCGGAGCATGCAGTGGAGGGGTATAAGGTAGACGCCGTAGACTATTTGCTCAAGCCCTTCGGGCTCACGGAATTCGTGGCCGCGGCAGAGAAGGCCAAGAGACGCCATGAAGAGCGTATGGCACTGAAAAAGAGCAAGCAGCAGGGCGAGACGGAGGGAAGCGAGAGCGAGAGTGAGGGCGAAGAAAAGCTATCTCCGTCGGACTACATATACGTCAAGAACGACTCTAAGATGTCCCGCGTCAAAGTGGGCGACATCATGCTGGTAGAAGGCATGAGCGAGTACGTCAGGATATACGTGCGCGGCGAGAAGCACCCGCTGACCACACTGCTCTCT
This sequence comes from Eggerthellaceae bacterium, assembly GCA_963631865.1. Lineage (GTDB taxonomy): Bacteria > Bacteroidota > Bacteroidia > Bacteroidales > Marinilabiliaceae > W3P20-009. Next base: position 22,912 of record CAVGTO010000019.1, on the reverse strand, counting down.
ATGAAGAAAGTAGAGTCGAGCCTGCCCGAGGAGCTCTTCATGAGGGTACACCGCTCGTGGATAGTGAACCTTGGTGAGATAGAGAGCGTGAGCCACCTGAGGATAACGATAGCTGGTCAGTTGGTACCCGTATCGGACAACTATAAAGACAAATTCACGGACTATATGGACAGTCACGCCCTCAAATAGGGAGAGCGGGAGGCGAGAGGTATTGATATTTTCGGTAAATTTGCCGCTTGTTGCGCGACATTCATTGAAAATATAGCCGCAAATTGCGACGATATTACTTAATTCGCGACACGAAAGGGATACCCTGCGCACGTCAGAAGGGCGGGAAAGGGCATCCGGCGCACAAAGATCATAAAGACACAACAGTCGGCACACAAATGACTTTCAAGAAGATAACGGAAAACGTGGGCGGCAAGTCCAGCAGCGGATGGATAAAATTCGCGGGCAAGGCGCTACGCCAACCGAGACGCATAGCCATGGCATTGGCCGCAATGGCGGCATTGCTCTTCGTGGCATGCAACGAGGACGGGCTGCTGATGGAGGACAGTATCATCAAGAGCTATACATATGCAGAGACATCGGACGAGACGCCACTCCAGCTCTCGACCTTTAAACTCGACTCCGTCCTCACATCGTCGCAGAACAGGATATGGGTGGGCAAGGCTACGAAGCCCGTCATTGGCACCATTCATAGCAAGTCGTTCTTTATGCTCGATGAGCCTGTGCGCAAAACCACCCTTACCGATGGCTACACCGGTGGCTACAACTGGTACCAAAAAGGCAAGGAGATATATGACTCGTGCACAATAAACCTCTACCATTCAGGTCTTTACGAAGGCGATACGACAGCCAACTTTGAGCTCGTAGTAAGACGGCTCAGCGATCGACTTGAGTTTGCCGACGAGAACGAGACGGAGTTCTACAACGTCCGCGACTTCAAGGCTGGCGACGTCATTGGCACATATACCTTCAAGCCGAGGCCACACACCCATCCCCGTGTGCGTTTCCGCCTCAGCGACGACTACGGAAAGGAAGTCAGGGACTTCATTATCAATGCGGCATCGTGGGGTACAGAGCTCACGCCACAGTATTTCCGAGAACTGATGAAGGGCATACAGCTCACCTACTCAGACGAGAAGTATGACACCAAGTCGCTCATAGCGTTCATAGCGGACTCCAGCAAGATAATCCTCCACAGCCACTACAAGGGTATGGAGGCAGTCAAGATAAACCGTATATTCAGTCTGACGGACAAGTCTTTGCAGTTCAACCACGTATGGAACGAAGGCATGGATGAGCCGTTTGACCAATTGACTGCGAGGTACAAGCAGGTCAAGGAGGACGTGAGCGGCCTTCACTCAGTGGAGTACGAAGGTCTCGGATATTACACACGTATCAACTTCCCACAGATTGAGGAGCTGAAGAACCGCAACAAGTATCAGCACATCGTAAAGGCCACGCTGAAGATATACCCCGAGGTAGGCAGTTACGACAAGCGAAGGATACCCACCACGTTCTACCTGTCGGAGGTGAACAAAGGCAACGTCATAGAGAATACAGTCCGCACATCGAGTGGCAGCCACGTGCACTCGACGCTTGTCTACGACTCGTACGACCGCAGCGAGATGTATTACTATGCGGACATAACGTACTATATCAACACCATATTGACGAACGACCTTGTGGACGAGAACGCGGGCCTCGTTATGACATGGGGTTCGGGGATGGAACCGACGAACTACGAATTTATGGTATTCAACGGCCACGGCGTAGACCTCCATCGCTCAAAATTGGAGATAACATACTACAACTACGACCGTGAGGACAGATAGCATAAACAGAATCAGCCGCATGTCGGCAAAGGCTGTCGCAGCGGCAGTCGCTTTGAGCTTTGGCATATCGGCCGAGGCGCAGAACAGCACGTCGTCGCCCTACTCGATGTACGGTCTGGGCATCTACAATCCCAAGGAGGACGTAGCGGCAGCAGGCCTCGGACACTCGGGCATAGCCCTTGCGCCGAGCGAGTGGCTCAACATATCGAACCCGGCGGGCATCAGTAAATTGGACTCGCTCTCGTTCTACTTCAACGTCAACCTCAAGGGATTCTATTCTCACGAGGAGTCGGGATATGAGAGCGCAAGCGTTTACTCAGGCAACATCGACGGCATCAGCCTTGGTTTCCGCGGCCGCAAGTGGTTGGCCTTTGCCATAGGTTATGCGCCCTTCACCTCGGTAGGCTACAAGATTTACCAGGAGAAGACGATTACCGGCTCAGGAGAGAAATATAAGGTAGAGTACTCGGGCTCAGGTGGCCTCAGCCAAGCATACTTTGATGCTGCCTTCACGCTCTTCAAGCATTGGAGTATTGGCGGAAACTTCTCAGTACTTTGGGGCACAATAGAGAGATTGGAAGTCAACTACTTCAGCTCAGCCAACGGAGGAGAGGACATCTATAACAAGACGAAGTACCAGGCCAACAATATCTATTGGGAGGTCGGCACGCAGTTCGACTTCAACATTGGCAAGAATAATTTCCGCTTTGGCGCGACCTACGCGCCAGAGATGTGGCTTCACACATCGTACGACCAGATAATCTACAACAACGTATCGCGTGAGCTGGAGAGTGACGATTCCACGCCATTCCGCTTCCACGTCCCGCGAATGTACGGTGTGGGCCTCACCTACCAGCGAAACAAAGTGCTGGGAACCATCGAGTGCAAGATTGCCGAGTGGAGCAAGGTGGAGGACAACAAATTCCGCTACACAGCCAACTTCCGCGACACGTACACGGTTTCGGGTGGTATCCAATATTCGCCAGGCAGCCCAGACAAACCATTCTACGCCAGGATGCGCTACCGCATAGGATACACCTACGGGCGCAACTACGTAGACCTCTACAACTGCAACCTCATCGAGAAAGGCCTTACACTGGGCATCACGGTGCCTATCGGCCGCTCACTTAACGCCATAACCATAGCATATGAGCATCAGAAACGCGGAACGCAGAGTGCGGGTCTGGTCGAGGAGAGGATTAGCAGCTTCAAGATTGGCTTCAACGTCCGCGAGATATGGTTCATGAAGCACAAATTTGAATAGACAACGACACCCCATCATAACAAATAGACGGCAAGGCGGCGCGCACATATAGCGAAACATTACCTTTCGTTGATAAAATGATGGGAGAAAAAATAAAACAACTTATCTTTGCACGGAAATAACAAAGCGTATATGACAAGACGATTCTCATACCCGTTGAAAGCTCTGTCTGTAGCCCTCTTGGCTACGGCTGCTGTTGGTTGCGAGGACATCGACAACGAGCAACTTCAGGGTAACTGGTATAACACCTATAGCTACTTCCCCGGCACTCCACGAGGCGGCGCTGTCTGCTTCCAGCTCGTGTATAAGGACACCCTCCGCGCCTTCGTAGGCACCGGTGCCAACACGAACAAGACCGAGGATATGGAGCGTTACCGCGACTTCTATATGTGCACGCTCCGCGGCGACGGTATGCCGTCTTGGTCGGCACGTTACGCAAAGCTTGCCAACAAGAGTGAGTCCGCGACCGAGGGTACCATCGACGGCACCAACTCGGAGGGTATCGAGACCCTCAATGCTGTTTGCTCAATGCCTAACACCTTCACGGTGGACACCACAGGCAGCAAGGTATACACTTGCCCCGCACGCAACGGTGGTGTGGCATTCTCGCTCACCGTTGGCGACAAGCCTTATGGTTTCGTAGGTCTTGGCTACGACGGCACAAACTACCTCAACGACTTGTGGCGCTACGATCCCGAGGCCAACAACTGGACCCGTGTAGCAGACTACCCTGGTGATAAGATTCGTTACGCAAGCGCATTCGTACTTGGCAACAAGGCGTACGTTGGTGGTGGTGAGGACTACGACAACAATATCCTCGCCGACTTCTACTCATATGACCCCGAGAGCAACACATGGAGCGGCATTGCAACCTGCAACGTTCCCCGTGCACAGGCTTCCACCTTTGTCTGCAACGGCGAGGCTTACCTCTGCGGCGGTTACAACGGCAGCAAGATTGACGTCCTCGAGAAATACAACGCCCAGACAAACACTTGGACCCGTATGCGTCGTCTTTCGGACGCAACTCGTGAGAGCTTCGACGACCAGTACACCGGACTCGCAATGTACGGCAGCACGGCCTTCACCCTCAACGACAACACGGCAGACTGCCGCGCATATATCGTAACAGGTGGCTCGACCGGTACCTCAAAGAACTGCTGGGAGTACAACCCCTTCTACGACTATTGGGTGCAGAAGAGTTCTTTCGAGGGTGACGCACGCAAGTTCGCAGTCTCTTTCGTCCTTCGTTATGATGTAGACGGCAAGGGCGAGCAGGATGTAGCACTCGTAACCACCGGCTCCACCAGTGATATGAACGTAACAGGCTCTGGCGGTACTTTCTTCGCCGACACCTGGTTGTGGCAGCCGCAGGCTCCGTACGAGCACCGCGACTAAACCGCTCAAGAAAGAGAACAAAAAGACATACGAAAGGAACCTCAAGACCTTACTTTGTTAGGAGTCTCGGGGTTCCTTTCTTTTTATGGTTAGATAACACATTAGTGTGAATGACAGAAACTTACATATTTTTTATTAGGGAGATTGACAGATAGATGAGAAAAGAGAAATTACCAGGGGCAAAGCGGCGCTTGGCAATGGAATGCGCCATAGTGCTTGGATTTGGGCTTATAATGGCATCGCCATCGCTACTGAAGGAGAACGTAAACTTCCTGCCCTTCATAGTGAAGATGCTGATAGTTTGCTTTGTGGCGTTTGTCTTTAATGTGCATATACTGATGCCTCGCTACGTCTTTGCGGGCAACTACACACGGTATGCCGTGGGTGTTGTCATCATGATGCTCTGCACACTGGCGCTTATGGCGTTGCTCTCGGGATGGGAAGAAGTGTCAGAACCAGCCGTGGCTGCGCCCGCGGGAATGGCACCGGGCGGCAGGCGACTGCAATTGCAATGGCTGTTGCCACTCGTAGGCATGCTCTTCGTGAGCTCGCTATACTCATTCTTCCGCAAAGAGCGCGACAACAAGAGCAGGGAGATAGACTTGACGCATCAGAACATCGAGTTCGAGATGAAATTTCTGAAGACTCAGATAAATCCCCATTTCCTTTTCAATGCGCTCAACAACATCTACGCCCTCTCGATAATAAAGAGTGAGCGGACGCCGGAGATGATACTCAAGCTCTCGGACATGCTGCGCTTTACGCTATACGACAGCGAGAGCAAGAAGGTGAAGCTCAAGCGCGAGATAGAGTATATGAACGGCTATATCGAGTTCCAAAAGCTTAAGACGGACACAGATCTCAACATTCGGGTAGACGCATCGGGATGCAACGAGGAGTTTATGATAGAGCCCATGCTACTCATACCGTTCATCGAGAACAGTTTCAAGCATGGCAATATCGACAATCCGAAGAAAGGTTGGCTTCAGGTGGAGGTCAAGACCCTCGGCCCGATACTCGTATTCAAGGTGCGCAACTCAATGCCGTCGATAGCCATCAACAAGGACGTCGTGGGAGGCATAGGAGTGGAGAACGTCCGCAAGAGACTCGACATACTCTACCCCGGGCGTTACGAGATGAAGATAGAGAAGACGGACACAGAGTTCGGCGTCTACCTGCAGATTGACACAACGGAAGCAGTTAACAGTTAGCAATTAACAGTTAACAGTGCTCTGTTCTTCACAGTGCACAGTTCACAGTTAGCAGTTCTCAGTGTTCAGAGCTCAGTGTT
>CAVGTO010000019.1:0-17111 GCA_963631865.1 Eggerthellaceae bacterium | reverse complement strand
GTTCAATGCTCGGTACATTGTTTACGCCTTTTCGAGATGCGCGATTTTCTTTCTCCATTTTCATTTTTAGGGAATAATTACCCACAAAATTTAATTATGGAGGAAACGCCATTGATATAAGCGGTAGGGGCGTTGGGAAAAAATATGTTGGCGAAATGAGTCGTTTGCAGAGAGGAGACGGCGGTTTGCAGTCGGCCTATGATGTTTACGATAAAAATGCGTTATCTTTGTTGCTATGGAGATACAGAATAAGATACGGTGCCTGATAGTGGACGATGAGTTCCCGGCCCGCATACTACTGAAAGAGTTCATAGAGAAGGTGCCCAATTTGGAGCTCGTGGAGAGTTGCAAATCGGGTCTTGAGGCACTGCCCATCATACAAGAAGGGCGGGTGGACCTTATGTTCCTGGACATTCAGATGCCAGACATCACGGGTCTCAACTTCCTCAAGATGCTTCCAGTGCGCCCGCTCGTAGTATTCACGACGGCCTATTCGGACTACGCCATAGAGAGTTATCAGCTGGACGTGTTGGACTACCTGCTCAAGCCGTTCTCGTTCGACAGGTTTATGCAGTGCATTGGCAAGGCTATGCAGCGAATGAACGACCGTCGGCCGCAACAAGCAGCAGCCACGCAAACAGCCCAACTGGCAGAGACAACCGATGATGAGCCAATGTCGGCAGGCATGACGGAGGCCAACCTCAACGACGGAGTCCTTATAGTCAAGGCTGACCACAAGATCCACAGAATAAAATACACTAACATAATATACATAGAGGGTCTGCGCGAATACGTAACCATCTACTGCCCAGGCGAGAAGATAATAACCCTCGAGAGTCTCAGGAATCTCGAAGAGACATTGCCCGCCTCGATGTTCATAAGGGTCCACAAATCGTATATCGTAAAGATAGACAAGATCAAGGCCCTCTACGGAGCCCAGTTGAAACTGGACGGGGTGGAGCCATATATCCCCATCGGCAAGTCGTATAAAGACATGGTGCAGGAGAAGCTCTTTAACGTCTAACTACCAATCTATAATCTATCAAGTATAATAGATTATAGATTACGCAGTTACGCATCCCACAAAACACACAAAAAGAGTCACAAAACAGACCCCCAAAAGGAGAACCGACCCCAGACAAGTGGAAGCAAAAAAAGCACTGACAATATTAGCGGCATTGGCAATGACAAGCCTCTGCGCCAACGCACAGGTAGACGAAGTCGAAGCCGAAGAGATCGAGATAGAGAAAGAGGAGGCGACGGCCGACTCAATAGCTCAGGCGGGACTGCCGCGTTACGAGGTGGACAGCCTCATCGCGGCATGGTATTCGCGCAAAGCGCCTGTGGTGAACGACTTTGTGCCGGACACGTTGGCGCAAGCCGACCCAGTCATAGCAGGCATACCAGACGACGTGTTCATTGACCGCCTGCAGGCTATGATGTCGCCCATCCCGATGGTCTACAACGACCAGGTACGTCGTTTCATAGAGCTCTACATTGTGCGACGCAGAGACCTCGTACAGCGCATGTTGGGCCTCAAAGATTACTACTTCCCAATCTTCGAGAGCATACTAGAGGCACATGGTATGCCATTGGAGCTCAAGTATATGTCCGTAATAGAGAGTGCGCTCAATCCGAATGCGCTCTCACGAGTTGGAGCATCAGGGCTTTGGCAGTTTATGCTCTATACGGGCAAGCGTTACGGATTGGAAGTGACGAGTTACGTGGACGAGAGGCGCGACCCCGTGAAGGCCACTGAGGCTGCCGCGGTATTTCTCCAGGACCTCTACAACATGTACGGCGACTGGCATTTGGCCATTGCGGCATACAACTGCGGACCGGGCAACGTAAACAGGGCTATAGCTCGCTCAGGCGGACAGAAAGACTTTTGGAAGATATATTACAACCTGCCCCGCGAGACCCGCGGATATGTGCCGGCGTTCATTGCCGCCGCTTATGCGATGACCTATGCAGGCGATCATAAGATATATGCCGCAGAGAGCGAGGCATTGCCAGCAAGCGACACGGTCATGATCTACCAGCCATTGCATTTCAACCAAGTGCAATCCGTGATAGGCGTACCTGCCGAGACCATCCGTCAGCTCAACCCGCAGTATAAGCACGACGTAGTGCCCGCCACGAGCGAGAAAAGCTATTCACTCGTATTGCCAGTTGATGCGACATTCTCGTTCGCAGCCTACGAGGACTCCATCTACGCCCGCGACCGCAAGACATACTTCCCCGACAACAAGATCGCCAAGATTAGCGAAGCCAAGGGATATTTTTATGCTGGCCGCACGCCAGACGGCAAGGCGAAACTCGTATACACGGTAAAGCAAGGAGACGTGCCAGGTAACATCGCACGTAAATTTGGCGTACGAGTGGCCGACCTCACATATTGGAACAACATTCGCAGGAACATAATCCGCGTAGGCCAGAAACTGGTTATTTACGTTCCGAAGAACAAGGCCGACCGATATGCCGGCATGGCCAAGGTGTCGAAATAAAGAAAGTTGACAAATGAAATCTTCGCTCATAAAGATAGTGACCACTGTGGCACTGACCCTCATACCCGCAGCATGGGCATGGGGACAGATAAACACGGGCGCAAAGGGCGAGATAGTATACAACCCGCGCTACGGCGACGACGAGGGTGAGCTGCGCATAGCCATACTGGACCTAAAGCCAAAGAAGCTTCGCGACGACATCCTGTGGCATGCCGAGGCGGCCAACGTGGTATACCCAAAGGCCGGCAACGTCAGTTTGCTCTCGGCCACGCGATATGGCGTGACGGATAAGCTTGAGCTCTCGACGTATATTGTGGAAGACGTCATGCGCCCAACCATCTATGCCAAGTTGCTTTGGGGACGGTTTGGGAAACATTGGTTCGCCTCGTCGAGGTTCGACATTGCCAATGCGTATTCGGGAATGAAACTGGGTCAGCGTCTAGAGGTGGAGCGCATTTGCCCGCCGGACGTCAAGGTGCCGCTCGTCTTTGAGCTTGGGCATGAGTTGCTGGTATCGCGCGCATGGCACACGGATCAGAATTGTTCCGACGGCTCAGTTTACTTCATCCTTACGGGAGGCATAGGGCTCTACGGCAGTTTTATAGCCTCGAGGGGAGATACCATAGAGCAGCCGCGGTTCCACTTTATGGCCAACAGGAGCGAGACATTGATAGACAAAGGCTTCCGAGCCCGCTTCAAGATATGGGCCGACGGACGCCTCACGAACAGGATATATGCCCATGGCGGCGTGGCGTACCACACGGGTTTCTTCTCGAAGCACCATGCGGTGGAGCTCCAGGCTGAGGGCGAATATTTCTTCAAGTCGTACCTCAGTGGCAAACTGGGAGTCCTGGCCAGCTTTGCGCATTACAAAGGCATAAGCAACCATGCGGCGGCGTGGCCAATAATAGACGTGACATATTATTTCGGCAAACGCAACAAAAGGAACGAGAGCAACTTGTTCAACAACACAATGACGAGGCGCAAGCGACTCAAATCGAAGCACTACGGAAGCGATTTTAAGTATAAGTAATGGACATAGAGCTTGACAATATAGAGTTTCAGAACGTATGGCGACTGATTGTCGGCACCAACTCCTCCGTCTTTATGACGGGCAGGGCTGGTACCGGCAAATCGACGTTTTTGCGCTATATTGTCGAGAATGTCGGGAAGAAGACCATAGTGCTTGCGCCCACGGGTATCGCGGCGGTCAATGCAGGTGGCGTGACGCTCCACTCGTTTTTCAAGATACCGCTTCAGCCCTTTGCGCTAGACGACGTCAACTATTCGGACCCGAGGCGCGTCCGCGACATGCAGAAGTTCAACTCCGAGAAGATCAAGCTCATCGAGGAGGTGGAGCTCATCGTCATAGACGAGATATCCATGGTACGCGCCGACGTGCTAGACTTTGTAGACCGCATACTCAGGACGTACGTAGACCACGGGCGGAAGCGTATGTTGCCATTTGGCGGCAAGCAGATGTTGCTCGTGGGGGACGCATTCCAGCTCGAGCCAGTAGTAAAAGGTCAGGACTGGGACATCTTGCGGAGGTTCTACAATACGCCATATTTCTTTGGGGCAAAGGTATTTAGCTGCATGCAGCTTGTACAGGTAGAGCTACGCAAAGTGTATAGGCAGAAAGAGGCGGAATTCCTCTCGATGCTGGACAAAGTGCGCGTAGGGGCCGTGTCTCAGCCCGACATCGACGCCTTCAACACGAGGGTACAGCCAACCTTCGAGCCCACAGGCGGTCAGATGTACATAACGCTCACCGCCACCCGCGCTACGTGCGACTTCATCAACGACAAGCACCTCAAGGACCTCAAAACCGAAGAGGAGACCTTCGAGGGAATCATAAACGGCGACTTCCCCGAATCTTCGCTTCCGACAAATAAACTGCTCACTCTCAAAGCCGAAGCGCAAGTAGTATTTGTCCGCAATGACAAAGAGAAACGTTGGTACAACGGCACAGTGGGGCGAATTGTCCGATTTGAGAACGACGGAGCGTGGGTCGAAGTGGAGAGCACAGAAGTGGACTCCTACACGGGAGAGCATATTATGGACGTGTTCTTCGTAGAGCCCGAGACATGGGAGAACGTCAAGTATCGTTATGACGAGAAAGAGCATAAGGTGGTGTCCGAAATACTCGGCACGTATACCCAGCTGCCACTAAAATTGGCATGGGCCATAACGATACATAAGAGCCAGGGCTTGACATTCGACAACGTCATAATAGACCTCGGGCGCGGAGCGTTCGCCTGTGGACAAGTGTACGTAGCCCTTAGCCGATGCCGCTCATTGGGCGGGATAGTATTACGCCAACCGATCACCATGGGCGACATAAAGACTAACACGTTCGTGCGCGACTTCTCGTACGGAGCTAACGACCAAGTGCTTATAAACCGCCAGCTCGAAACGGCCAGGGCACAGAGCCTTGCCATAGAGGCGCGGGACGCCTTCCGTTCACACGACTATAACAGAGCCGTGGGGCTGCTCTTCGACTTCCTGGCCATAGAGCCGGAGAAGATGAAGGACGACCTGACGCGCCGCTTCCTTGCCCATAAGATTGGCACGGCCATAAGCCGCCTCGAAAGCGACGTTGAGCGGCTGGCCGAGAACGAGCGCAAGACACGCGAAAAGAACTTCGAGTACGCCTACGAATATTACCTGTTGGCCGTAGAGTGCCTCAGGACATATGGCGACCCTCGCTCCGCCAAAGCCAACGTGAACAAAGCCATAGGCTTGGCACCCGACTACGCCGACGCCCTCGTCCTTCGATCCGAGATGGAGATAGACGAAGGAGACTATAAGCAGGGCGTTGCCGATGTGTCCGTAGCCCTGCGTCCGGGAGTGATAAAGAACAAGCCCAAACTGCGAGAGGCACTCACGCTGCGCGCACGCGGCAACCTTGGGCTCCGCCATTGGGAGAAGGCGCAGCGCGACCTGACGGAGGTGCTATCGTCTGGCAACAAGCCAGACCCGGAGATCCTGCGAATGATGGTAAGCGTATGCGACCACCTCGACCGCAAAGATGAGGCCGAAATGTATCGCCGTTTGGCGGAGCGCATGGAAGCCGGAGACGACGACGACAATGATGAATTCTAAGACATTACGAGCCACGGTAGCGGCCGTGGCAGCTATAGCCCTCGGTACATTCACCGCTACCGGGGTCACTGCGCAGGTGAACACCAACCGCATGATGCAGATAGGCCGCAACGCCCTCTACTTCGAGGACTACGTGCTCTCGATACAGTACTTCAACCGCGTAATAATCGTAAAGCCATACTTGGCCGACCCATATTATTACCGCGCCATAGCCAAATATTACCTCGACGACCTCACTGGTTGCGAAGCGGACTGCAGTGTGGCCATTGAGATAAACCCCTTTATGCTTGGGGCATACAACCTGCGCGGCATAACACGCTTGAGACTCGACAAACCGGCCTCGGCGCGAGACGACTTCGACAAAGGTCTCTCGTACGAGCCGGAGAACGTCAATATGCTTATGAACTCAGGTATTGCCAGCATCAACCTCAAGGAGTACGACACTGCGATAAGTCAGTACGACAAGTTGCTCAAATTCGATAAGAGAAACGTGCCGGCCATACTATACCGCGGCATAGCCCTCGTAGAGAAAGGCGACACGACGCAGGCACTCACTGAATTCGGCCGTGCGGCAAAGCTAAACCCCTACTCTCCCGACGCATACACATACCTAGGCATGCTCCGATACCAGACAAAGGACTACTCAGGAGCCCTCGAGAGCTACAACCACTTGGCGGAGTTGCGCCCCAAAGACGCCTTCGTCTACGTGAACCGAGCGATAACGAAGTACAACCTGGACGACATGCGCGGCTGCGAAGCCGACCTCGACGAGGCATTGCGCCTCGACCCGAAGAACAAGATGGCGTATCAGAACCGCGGACTCCTGCGAGCCGAGTCGGGCGACCTTAACCGTGCGGCAAGCGACTTCTCGCACGCACTGGCCATAGACCCGAGCGACGACATTACGCTCTTCAACCGTGCACTGATATACATCCAGACGGGCGAGACTACCAACGCCCTCCAAGACCTCAACATCATCATTGCCAAGCACCCCGACTTTAGCGCAGCCTATGCCCAACGCGCCATAGTAAAGCGCCAAATGGGCGACATCAAAGGCTCGGAGATGGACTACATGACAGCCATGACCTTTGAGGAGGAGCAAGCCAAACGAGCCAAAGACAACAGACTGACGGCAGACGCAGGCGATACGGCAGATGACAACAAGAAAGACAATAAGAAATCTGATAAAAAGACAGATAAAGAATCCACAGAGAATCAGAAAGAAGAGAAAGAGGGCAAAAAGGGCTCTCGCGGCAAGAACGACACCGACATGCGTAAGTATGACCAAATGGTTGTCGTAGCCGACTTTGGCGACAACGACGACAAGTTGCGCCAGGAGAACAAGGAGAGCATTCGTGGCCGCGTACAGGACCGCGACATGGTGATAGACCTCGAACCGGCCTTCAGCCTCTCATTCTTCACGGCGGACACGTTGCTGCCCAACGCACCGTACTACAGCCCGTCGGTTGTGGAATTCAACGCCCTTGGGCTTTCCGAGCGCAAGATGGTGGTTACCAACCGCGAGGTGGCAGGCGACGAAGTCAGTGCCAAGGTATTCAGCATGATTGGCGACGTAAACAAACGCATAGACGAGGACCCCGGCGACCCGAGTCTCTACCTCTTGCGCGGCACGCTCTACTCGATAGTCATGAACTACAACAGCGCACTGACGGACTTCTCGGCCTGTCTGCTGAAAGACCCGGACAACAAGGTAGCGCTCTTCAACCGCGCCGCGGCGAGGTATAAGATGGTGGAGACAATCCGCGACTTGGATAGCGACGCAAGCCCTAACATCGACATGACCGGAGGCATGATGGGCGGCAGCAGCACCCAAGGAATGCGCCACGACATTACGATACTCGACTACGACCTCGTAATGAAAGACCTGGAGCGAGTGGCGGAACTTGAGCCTGACAACGAATTTGCCTACTACAACATGAGCCTCGTGCTATGCCAACGCAAGCAGATGGATGAGGCGGAGGCCATGCTGAACAAAGCCATAGACATCTATGACCAGTTTGCCGAAGCTTACTTCAACCGCGGCATTATCCGCATATACCTCGGACGAGAGGACGAGGGGGTGGCGGACCTTAGCCGAGCGGGTGAATTGGGTATGTACAAGGCATATAACGTCATAAAGCGGCATCGGGAGAAAAACAACTAACTTGTAGAGTTAACAGTTAGCAGTTAACAGTTGCCGATGGTTTTAGAGGACCGATTGTTGCACTAGTGTTGGCGACAATTATCGACTATTCCCGACAATTCTGACAATTTCGACAATCTCGACTATTCCGACAATTCTGACAATCCTGACAAATATCGGCAATCGAGGGGGCGCAGGACAGTTGTTTTTGGGGTTGATTTTATAGGATTGTAGGATACTTGTGTTGGATTATCGATAGATTGCGGGTCGTGATAACAGACTGAGTCGCAACGTGATAAGCATTTATTAAATGAGATAGTGGATGAAAAATTGGGGGCATTTATTGCGTAATAGCAGTGAAATACGTAACTTTGCGCCCGAATTTGAATTCAATCTATTAAAGTAATCGTACGATGAAAAGGACATTCCAACCTTCGAACCGCAAGCGTATCAACAAGCACGGCTTCCGTCAGAGGATGTCGACTGCAAATGGTCGCCGCGTTCTGGCTTCCCGTCGTGCCAAGGGTCGCAAGCAGCTCACTGTTTCCGACGAGGCAAAGGGCAAGGCTTACTAGTCTTTAAGACTGAATAGTCAGAGAAATCAGCTCCGAAGAGATTCGGGGCTTTTTTTGTGCCCAAAACTTTTCAGTTAACAGTTTGCAGTTAACCGTGAACTTATGAAGGTCCGGACCGACCGTTTCGCCCAAAACTTTTCAGTTAACAGTTTGCAGTTAACAGTTAGCAGTTCCTATGGTTTTAGACGTTGATTTGAGAATTGAGACAGTGGACTTCACTCGATTCATTTCTCACTGATTTCACGGATTCGCACGGATTTGGAGCACTCGGTGTGCCAGCTTTGCTTGCCTTTGATTTCGCTTCGCCCATTTTGGATTTACGCAGAACCGGGATGAGTGATGCGAGTTTTGAAACAGCATTTTGAATTGAATTCGGATTGCATTGGCAATAAATGGGCATTCATTTTGCCGGCAGAATAGACGGGAATGCACGGAATGGGGTAAGATAGCGAAACTATCGCGAATAAATATTACCTTTGGAGAAAGAATGACTTAACCGTATCGGTATGAACTTTTTGAAGTTTCTAAAGACAAAACTCTTCTGGGCGCAGGTGGGCATAGCCATCGTCGTCACCATCTTTTTGCTCGTCGTGGCCAACTGGGCGTTGAGCATCTACACCACGAGCGGGCGCGTAGTAGTCGTGCCCACCCTACTCGGGCACACCGAGAGCGAAGTGACGGACGAGGTGCGCAATGGCGACTTGACAATGGTAGTTATTGACTCCATCTACCGTGTGGGCGAGAAGCCTGGCGTCATCGTAGACCAGATACCCGAGGCGGGCAAGAAAGTGAAGAAAGGGCGTACGATATACGTGACAATCAACGCCTTCTCGAAAGAGATGACGCATATGCCGGCATTGGTAAACTATTCATACCGCAACGCCATAGTGAACCTTCAGAACGCAGGCCTCACAGTTGGCCGAGTAGACTCAGTGCCGAGTCCATACGACGGCCTCGTGCTCAAGCAATTGGTGGACGGCAAGCCCATCAAGGCAGGCGAGAAGTTGCCCAAGGGCACGGCAGTAAGCCTCGTAGTGGGGCGCGGACAGGCGGGCGGATTGACAGCTGTGCCCGACGTGGTTGGCATACCGTATGACGACGCATTGATAAAATTGGCGGGAGCCGCACTCACGGCGGGCAACGTCATTTGCGACGAGACAATCCGCACGGCATCGGACTCCGCGATGGCCATAGTCTATAAGCAATCGCCTACACCGGCGAGTGGCGAAGTGGATTCATGGACATCCGTGACGCTTTGGCTCACAAGCGATGCGGAGAAAGTAGCGAGCAGCCTGCCAACAGAGTAAGAAACGAAAGGAAACCACAGGGATGGCTCAAGACGAAACGAACGACGAACTGGAAGACATAGAGTTTGCCGACCCCGAGCAAGAGAATGGCGAGGGCGGGCAGAGCACATATGAGCACTTCCACTTCACCGTAGACGGAGGTCAGAACCTCATAAGGATAGACAAATACATAGTAGACCACGTGTCGCATGCGTCGCGCACCAAGGTGCAATCGGCGGCCGACGCAGGCAACATACTCGTAAACGGTAAGGCCGTAAAGGCCAACTACAAAGTAAAGCCAGGCGACGAGATTAGCATCGTCATGAGCTATCCGCCGCGCGAGATAGAGATAGTGGCGCAAGACATACCACTGGACATTGTGTATGAAGACGACTCATTGCTGGTGGTGAACAAGCCGGCAGGCATGTGCGTACACCCTGCCTTTGGCAACCACGACGGCACCCTCGTCAACGCCTTGGCATGGCACTTGCGCGGACTACCGATGTTCCAGGACGTGAAAGATCCGCGACCTGGCCTCGTACACCGAATAGACAAAGACACTTCGGGCCTGCTCGTAGTGGCCAAGACGGAGAAAGCCAAGTTGGACTTGGCGCATCAGTTCTTCGTCAAGAGCACCGAGCGCAGCTACATAGCCTTAGTCTGGGGACTTATGGAGAGCGACGCGGGCACCATACGCGGCAACATAGGGCGCAGCGTCCGGGATCGCAAGCTGATGGACGTATTCCCCGAGGACAGCGGAATTGGCAAGAGCGCCGTGACGCACTATGAGGTGCTGGAGCGACTGGGATACGTATCGGTGGTTCGGTGCAAATTGGAGACAGGGCGAACGCATCAGATTCGTGCCCACTTCCGCCATATTGGGCATCCGCTGTTTGGCGACCAACACTACGGCGGCGACCAGATACTCCGCGGGACGACATTCCCCAAGTATCGCCAGTTCGTACAGAATTGCCTCACGGCATTGCCACGCCAAGCCTTGCACGCCAAGACCCTTGGCTTCACTCACCCCGATACGGGCGAGATGATGAGATTCGACTCGGAGATTGCGGCTGACATGGCCGACGTCATCGACAGGTGGCGCAAATACGTCTCCGGTAGATAAAAAAAGAAACAGAAGAAGACAACAACATAGCTGAAGTCGTGAGGCGCAAAAGCCGCACACACAGCCAAATAAAGCAGAAGAATACGATGAAAAAGCGCATTGCCATAGTCTACGGCGGCTACCAGAGCGAAGCCGAAGTGAGCGCACGAAGCAAAGACGGCCTCATGGGCATGATGGACCGCGAGCGCTACGAGCTCATACCAGTAAAAATCAGCCGCACAGAGTGGACAGCCGAGCCCGAGAGTGGCCGCTACCCCATCTGCCGCGACGACTTCTCATATACCGAGAATGGCGAGAAGAAGACTTTCGCCATGGCCTACATCACGATCCACGGCATCCCAGGCGAGAATGGCCTCATGCCAGCCTACTTCGAGATGATTGGCCTCCGCCACTCCACATGCCCAGCGTTGACTGGCGCCATGACGTTCGACAAATTCGTGTGCAACAGCTACCTGCGTTCCTTTGGCGTCAACGTGGCGGACTCCGTAAGGGTGCGCAAGGGGCAAAAGGTGGACACGCATGCCATTGTCGAGCGACTCGGATTGCCAATGTTCGTAAAGCCATCGGCTGCGGGATCAAGTTTCGGCGTTAGCAAGGTCAAGAGCGAGGAGCAGATTATCCCCGCCATCGAGGCTGCGCAAAAAGAGAGCGATGACGTGATAATCGAAGCCTTCATGGACGGCACTGAGCTCACTTGCGGCCTCTATAAGACAGCAGAGCGCACGGTGGTATTCCCACTCACCGAAGTACGCACCAACAACGAATTCTTCGACACCGATGCGAAATACACGCCCGGCAAGACGCAGGAGATAACTCCCGCCGAGGTGAGCAAAGAGGTCGAGGCCAAGGTGAAAGAGATTGCGGCCAACGTATATGACCTCATGAGCATGAAAGGTATCGTACGCATCGACTTCATCGTAAAGCGCGACGGCACTCCCTTCGTGCTTGAGATAAACACAACCCCAGGCCAGACGGCAACAAGCTTCATCCCGCAGCAGATACGCGCCGCAGGAATGAAGGAGAAAGACGTATTCAGCGAGGTCATAGAGTCAGTTCTGAACGCATAAGAGTATGAAATTCCTTATAGTAGGCCTTGGAAACATAGGCGACGAATATGCCCACACGAGGCACAACACCGGATTCGACATCGTAAGCCGACTCGTGGCTGACGCTGGTGGCGAGTTCAGCAGCGAGAGGTATGGCGACGTGGCTAGGATCAAGATTAAAGGTCGCGAGCTCGTAGTCCTCAAGCCCAACACGTATATGAACCTCAGTGGCAAAGCCGTACGTTACTGGGCCGACGCCGAGAAGATTGCGCCCGAGAATATCGTGGTAGTGGTGGACGACTTGGCATTGCCAGTAGGCACAATCCGCCTCAAGGGCAAAGGGAGCGCAGGCGGACATAACGGACTGAAGAACATCACCGAGTTGCTCGGGACGGAGAACTATCCGCGTTTGCGCTTCGGCATAGGTAACGAGTTCAAGCGCGGCGGACAGATAGACTTCGTACTCGGCACATGGGACGACGACGAGAAGGCTATGGTCGAGGAGCGCATGGAACTTGCCGCAGAGTGCATCCGCACGTATGTATGCATAGGTCTGCAGCTCACCATGACCCAGTTCAACAACAAGTAACAAGCAAAGGATCAGTCAGATGGCCGAAACGGTAAGAATAGATAAATTCCTCTGGGCCGTAAGGATATATAAGACCCGTTCGATAGCTGCCGAGGCTGTAAAGCGAGGCAAGGTATCGATGGGCGGAGCGCAGGTCAAGAGTTCGCGCAACGTCAAGGTTGGCGACGTGATAGCCATAAAAGTACCAGCAGCAACACGCTCGTTCGAGATAATAAAACTTGCACAAAGTCGCATGGGCGCAAAGCTCGTCAAGGACCACATCGTAGAGGTGACGCCCAAAGACCAGCAGGAACTCATTGAACTCTACCACCTCCAGATGTCCATGCAACGTCAGAAGGGACTCGGACGCCCGACAAAGAAAGAGCGTCGCGACATGGAGAACTTTATGGACGACGGATGGTCGGACGACGAATTCGACGAGGACGAAGACATCTTTGCGGAGGACGACTTTTCAATTGACAATTGACAATTGCTGGTTATTGGTTGCCAGTTGCTGGTTGTTGGAGAAAATTTCAATTGACAATTAACAGTTGACAATTGCCAGTTATTGGAGAAACGATATTGCCCAAACTGTGAACTGAGAACTGTGAACTGAAGATAGATATGTTTATAGCAGAGAAGAAACGAAAAGAGAGCATAGTAGAGTATATCCTCTACATGTGGAATGTCGAGGACTTGATACGCGCCAACGGGTTGGACATCAAGCGTATCGACGAGAGCGTCATATCCAAATATGGCGTATCGGACCCTATTATGCGCCAACAGATATACGACTGGTGGGACAACCTGTGCGAGATGATGGTAAAGGAGCACAAGGAGAAGGGAGGCCACTTGCAGATATTGGACATGCTGGCCAACGACATGTATAACTTCCACCTCTACTTGCTGACTCAGCCCGACGAGATACCATATCAAAACGCATTCCAGACGGCATGGCCCGACCTCAGCCTCCTCATGACAAAAATCAAGGATGGGGACAAGATGCAGCACGTATTGCTGGGACTCACAGCCATCTACGACTACTACCTGCTTAAGTTACAAGGCAAAACCGTATTGGCCGACACGACAAACGCCATTGTGCGCATCAGCCATTTCCTATCGCTTCTGAGCCAGAAATACCTCAAGGCGGAGAAGGAGCTGCACCCCGACCGCGAAGTGAGCGAAGATGGAGACTTCGTAGCCCCGGCCAAGTAACCAGAGACGGGCAAACAATAGACCACAAACACATAGACAAGATAACAGAATGAGAACCAAGGCAATAGTATTTGCGGCAACCGCAATGGCACTGACCGCGATAAGTGCATCGGCACAGATATTGAAGCCAGGATTTGACCGCGACGAGTACATTGAATGCCTCTCGATGACATCACACATGGACAGCCTGCGTGTCGACACCAAATATCTGAGCCCCGAGCCACAGAAATTCCACAAGATATACGTAGCCCCCAAGACCGGATTCGACAATAAATGGGAGCTGTGGCAGGACGAGCGCGGAGTGTGCGCCATAATGCTGCGCGCCACGATATCGACAATGAAGAGTTGGACAGCCAACTTCAACGCAGGCATGGTGAGTGCCGTTGGAACAGTGCACGTAGGCACAGATAAGGACTACGACCTCTGCGCCGACACGGCAGCCCACGTACATGCCGGATGGGTAGCTGGCCTCATGACCATGGCCGACGACATCAAAGGGAAAGTTGACTCTTGCTATAAAGCAGGATGCCGCGACTTCCTTATTGCCGGACACAGCCAGGGCGGCGCACTGAGTTACCTCACGACGGCCATGCTCCGCCGTATGCAGGCCAAAGGCACATTGCCAGCCGACATAACGTTCAAGACGTACGCCAGCGCGGCCCCCAAGCCAGGCGATTACCTCTTTGCGCTCCATTATGAAAACATGACGCAGAGCGGATGGTCGATAACGGTGGTCAATGCCGAGGACTGGGTGCCCGAGACGCCACTGAGCGTACAGCGCGTAACGGACTTCCGCCCGACGAACCCCTTCACGCACATAAAAGAGCTCACGGCGAGCATGAGCGCATTGAACAAACTCAAGGTCAAGTTCCTATATAACAGGCTCAACAAGCCGACAAGCAAATCCGTCAAAAACTTGACTAAATACCTTGGCGACACCGTAGGCGGCATGCTCGAAGAGAGCAACACATGGTTCAGCAAACCTGTCTACTCGAACTGCGCGAACTACGCCCGTTGCGGTCAATATTACGTCCTTATGCCCGACGCTGCGTACTACGCCAAGCACCCGCACGTGGCCGAGGACGCCTTCGAGCACCATCAGTACATATCGTACTACGAGCTCGCAAAGAAAATACAGCAGTAGAGAGCCTCCCCCCTCAAAAAAACTCCCCACACTACCCCAAAACGCAGAAACTATGACAGAGATACGAACTGTAGAGACAGCGACGGACGCCGAGCTCTTCATCAACCTGCCATATAGGCTCTATGAGGGCAACCCTAACTGGGTGCCCCCGATTCGCAAGGCCGAGCGGCAGACGTTCGACCCGGCAAAGAACCCAGCCTATAAGTTCTGCGACGTCAGGCGATGGATTGCCGTAGCGGACGACGGGAGATGTGTGGGACGCATTGCCGCCATAGTGAACCACAAATGGAACGACAAGAGGGGCAACAAGACGGGACGCTTCACGCGCTTCGAATGCGAGAACAACATCGACGTGGCGCATATGCTCCTGCAGACGGCGGAGCAGTGGCTCCACTCGCAAGGGATGGAGTTTGCGGCAGGGCCATTGGGCTTCAGCAACCTCGATCAACAGGGCTTCACTGTTGCGGGATTTGACAGGCCGGCGGCACTGGGATCGTCACTCACGATGCCTTATTACATAGACATCATCAAGGGAGAGGGCTATGAGCCGCTGCAGGATTGGTATGAGTATCGGTTGACAGTGCCATTCACCGTGCAACCGAAAGTGAAAAAGATAGCCGAGGCGGCGCGAAGCAGGTTCGGGCTTAAGCTACGGACATTCTCATCGCTCGACGAGATGAAAAAATCGGCGGGAGAGTTTATGAACCTCTTCGACAGATCTTTTGAGCCATTGTTCGGCACGTATTCGTTCGACGACGACATGAAGAAATTCTACATCGAGCAATATGTGGACGTCGTAGACCACAGGTTCGTGGTAGGCGTGACGGATGAGCGGGCAGGCGGGCGGCTTGTGGGATTCATCATAGCCATGCCATCTATATTCAAGCCGATGCAATCCGCCTGGGGCTCAATAGGATTGATAGACGCGACCAAGATATGGATTGCTATGAAGCGTGCCACGGAGGCCGAGATACTCTTGGCGGCAGTATTGCCAGAGGCACGCAGGCGCGGCGGGTTCTCGCTGCTCATTGAGTGCCTCATAGAGCGGATGGCGAGCCGCGGGATACGCTATGTGGAGACAACTGCGATATTGAGTGACAACGACCGTGCGGCATCGATAGTGAAAGAGTTCACCAACGAACGGCATAAGCAGAAAATGTGTTTTGTGAAGACGTTGTAAACAATTAATATACATACATTTCAGATATTCTTGACATTATAAGAAGGTATAGGATTGAAACACATTGGAAGGAAGTAACGGATATAAATATATGAAACAGAAAACATTTGACAACGAGACGACGATCCGCGCAATCGTACGAAGCTCAGTAGAGGCGTATGCAATGGGCTTTTCAGACAGGCACATAGCAGAGTTGGACGATGAGGATGGAGTAATTAATTCGAAGATAAACAATGTCTTCATTGCAGCCCTCGGGCCAGAGATACAATACTACTCAGCAATGTGCCGTTCACTAGACAGCAGCCTTGGCAATATGCTCGAAAGAATGGCAATCACGATAGCTAAACTACACTATCACGTAACGCAGCACGTCGAGGGTGAGATTTACCAATCTCAAACAGACTTTATCGCCGAGTTGTTAGAGAGTTACAAAAACACGCAAGGCGAAAACCACAAAGTACCAGAAGTTTCAGATTACAAAGGAATAATAACCCGAACATCTAAGAGAGCAGGTCATAGCAAGAGGCACGAGAGCGACTACTACTTGTGCGACCACGAAACAAGGATGCAATACCTCATCGAGCTAAAAATCGGGGAAGACCTAGATAATAAAAAGGCCCGCTCAGAAAAGGAAGCACTACTCGAACAGTATTGCATAGTCGCAAATACACTGGGCACGGACAACAATATAAAGATTTACTTCGCCACAGCATACAACCGCTATGGCGAAGGGCAGCCATGGAGACAAGGCCGAGTGCGTCAATTCTTTGCAGAAGACGAACTGTTGATAAGCAAAGACTTTTGGAACCTGATTTGTAAAGATCCCAACGGGTACGACATTGTCATAGACGAGTACAGAAAGAATGCAGACACAATCGTAGATGCATTGAATAAAATAAAAGACGCATATCTACCTGAATAACAAAGAAAGACCCGAATTGGCGCAAATGTCTAATGCATTCGGACAGTCGCGAAGTAATAAAAAAGATCCCCGACAACGCCATCGACTTCATACTGACCGACCCACCATATAACCTAGGAAAGATTACAACCAGAGATTCTGCCATGCACAGTGCGTTATTTCTCTTCATTCGGAACTACGCATATAGCGGGATGTTTCGTTACAACGACAAAGGAGAATTCAATGTTCCATATGGAGGTATAGGCTATAACTCAAAGACGATGAAGAGTAAGTTAGCATACTACCAATCGGAAGACT
>CAVGTO010000018.1:0-27408 GCA_963631865.1 Eggerthellaceae bacterium | reverse complement strand
ATATAAGACCAGTCAGAAATATTCTGGTTACCCGTGGCGCCCCAGCCGAGGCGGAGCTTGGCGTTGTTGACAATCTCGCGGGCGTTGTCGAAGAAACTCTCGTTGCTAATCTTCCAAGCGAGAGCCGCAGAGGGGAACCAGCCCCAGCGGTTGCCATCGGCGAACTTGGAGGAGCCATCTCGACGGAGAGTGAAGGTGAGGAGGTAGCGATCGCCGAATGAGTAGAAAGCGCGGCCGAAGTATGAGAGCAGAGAGTTCTCGTTCTTGTAGCCCGTGGTGCGGCTGTCGTCGTAGCTACCGGCGGAGATGTCGGTGGCGGTGTTGGAGAGGAAGCCGGTGGTGGTGGAGTACTGGTTCTCGGAATAAGAGTCGCTCATCTCATGGCCGATCATAACGTTGACGTTATGAATATCGTTGAACGTCTTGTTGTAGGTCAGGATGTTGCGCCATGACCAGTAACGGGTATTGGTCTTGTTCCAAGTCGAGGTACGGGTGTCGTTCTGGTTCCACTCGCTGAAGTAGTAGTCAGGAGTGTAAGTATAGTAACGATTGAGGTTGTAGTCGGCCGAGAGCTCGGTCTTGAAGGTGAAGCCATCCAGGAAAGCGCCCTCGAGGTAAGCGTTGTAGCGGAAGTTCTGCTTCTTGTTGTAGTTATCGACGATGAGCGCCATAGCCACAGGGTTGCTAGGCTGGTAGTTCTCGGTCGGGCCGCCGTACTCGCCGTCCGGGTCGCGGACAGGGATAGAGGGCTGAGACTGGAGGGCGTTCATAATGATGGAGTTGGAAGTAGCAGTAGTCTGCTTACTGTCGGCAAGGTTTATGCTGAGACCTGCCTTGAGGTACTTCTTTATCTGAGCGTCGAAGTTGCCGCGGAGCGAGAGACGGCGATAGTCAGAACCGATGGCGATACCGTCTTGCTTGAGGTAGCCGGCCGAGAGGGCGTAAGTTACTTTCTCGGAGCCGCCAGTGAGGGAGATGTTGTGGCTAGTCATGAGAGCCTTGCGGAAGAGCTCATCCTGCCAGTCGGTGCCCTCGCCAAGGAGGTCTGCGCGGTAATAAGAGCTGGAAGCGTTGGTAACGCCGTAGTCGGCAATAGTATTATGATGAGCAGCGTACTCGCGGAGGTTGAGGACGTCGAGCTTCTTTGGCATCTGCTGCATACCGACGTAGCCGTCGTAGGTCACGGTGGCCTCGCCAGCCTTACCGCGCTTGGTGGTGATCATAATGACGCCGTTGGAAGCGCGAGAACCGTAGATGGCCGTTGCGGAAGCATCCTTAAGGACATCCATAGATACGATGTCGGCGGGGTTGATGGCAGCGAGCGGGTTGGAATTGCCGCTGTCGTCGCCGTTGGCAGCGTCCACAATGACGCCGTCGATTACGAAGATAGGCTGCGAAGTGGCGTTAAGAGAGTTTGTACCACGGATGCGGATGGAGGACGAACCGCCAGGGGTACCGGTGTTAGCCTGGATTTGGACACCAGCGGCGCGGCCCTGGAGCACCTGGTCGATACTGGTGGAGACGGACTCCTTAATGGCCTCGTCGCCCACGGAGACGACAGAGCCCGTGACGTCGGAACGCCTCATTTGGCCGTAACCGACAACGACAACGTCCTCGAGTTCGACGTTATCCTCTTTAAGAGTGACGTCAACACTGGTCTTGCCTGTGACGTCGAGATTTTCGGTCTGATAGCCGATGAAAGTAACGGTCAGCTTATTTCCCGCCGTCTGGAGGGAGAAGAAGCCGTCGATGTCGGCAACGGTACCATTTGTAGTGCCCGTCTCGACGATAGCGGCGCCAACGACAGGCTGACCTTTGGTGTCGAGCACTTTGCCGCGGATGGTTCGCTGCTGCGCCAGAGCGAGCTGCCCCACGAGGAGCAGGATGGCGGCGAGAGCGAGGCCCGCGATGTTTGTTAATCTTATTCTCATTTGTCTCTTCAATGTTTTAGGTGAAACAAAAAGGGGTTTGCTGTTCTTCTGTTTGTTTTAGGTGTTTAACTATCTGGTTCTTTGGTTGTTATAAGTTTTATGGTTGATAAAGTATTACATTGTAGTGGGAAGAGCTGAGGAGTATCGTTTACTATTCTGCTCTGTTCGTTTTGCAAATTTATACATTTCTAAATTGTAGTTACAAATGTTAAGGCAAGAAAATTTGGGTCGGGTCAACTTTTAACAAACGGAGCACACTTTGGCAACGAACGGATACCATTAGGGTTCAAAAAGCCAATAAGTTCGCGCTGTCCGTAAAAAATTATAAATCAAAGGGGATGACAGGGCAGGGAATAAAAGGGATAGGGAAAACCCCTAAAATTCACAAAGAGTTATAATAAGGGTGGCATTCCGCGGTGCTTTTAAAGGAATAATATGTAATTTCGCCACCGATTGCGGCCGTGTGCAGACTAAAGAAGGCCACCGGCCCTACCAAATCCAAGGAAAAGGATTACATCACACAATATATAATGGTACACGAAGTAAGGAAAGTGGTCATCCTCGGATCCGGCGCCCTTAAGATAGGCGAGGCCGGCGAGTTCGACTATTCGGGTTCACAGGCCCTCAAGGCCCTCAAAGAGGAGGGCGTGCGCACCGTCCTCATCAACCCAAACATCGCGACAATCCAGACATCGGAGAACATTGCGGACAAGATTTATTTCCTGCCAGTAACTCCCTACTTCGTGGAGCGCGTCATTGAGAAGGAGCGTCCCGACGGCATTCTGCTCTCCTTCGGTGGTCAGACGGCGCTCAACTGCGGCGTGGCCCTCTTCAAGAGCAAGATCCTCGAGAAGTACAACGTCCGAGTGCTCGGCACCCCAGTCGAGGCAATCATCGACACCGAGGACCGCGAGATCTTCGCCAACATGCTCAAGAGCATTGACGTCAAGACCCCGCACTCGATAGCTGTCAACACCGTAGAGGAGGCTCTTGCGGCTTCCGACAAGATTGGCTTCCCGATCATCGTCCGCGCGGCCTACACCCTTGGCGGCATGGGCTCCGGCTTCTGCTCAAACCGAGAAGAGCTCGTACAGCGCGCCGAGAATGCGCTCTCCTACTCTAACCAGATTCTCGTCGAGGAGAGCCTAAAGGGATGGAAAGAGGTTGAGTATGAGGTTGTCCGCGACGCATACGACAACTGCATCACGGTTTGTAACATGGAGAACTTCGACCCGCTCGGCATCCACACCGGCGAGAGTATCGTCGTAGCTCCTTCGCAAACCCTCACCAACAGCGAGTACCACAAGCTCCGCGAGCTTGCCATCAAGATTGTCCGTCACGTCGGCATCGTCGGCGAGTGCAACGTCCAGTATGCATTGGACCCCAACTCTGAGGATTACCGCGTCATCGAGATCAACGCACGCCTCAGCCGTTCATCCGCCCTCGCATCTAAGGCCACCGGCTACCCTCTCGCCTTCGTAGCGGCCAAGCTCGGCCTCGGCTACGGCCTTTGGGAGCTCAAGAACTCCGTAACCAAGACAACCCCCGCATTCTTCGAGCCCGCACTCGACTACATAGTTTGTAAGATCCCTCGTTGGGACCTCGGCAAGTTTGCCGGCGTATCTAAGCAGATTGGATCTTCGATGAAGTCCGTCGGCGAGATTATGGCCATCGGCCGCTCGTTTGAGGAGGTCATCCAAAAGGGTCTTCGTATGGTGGGCCAAGGCATGCACGGTTTCTGTGGAAACCAGCCGCTCAAGGGCATCGACATCCGTCAGGAACTTGAGAACCCGACCGATAAGCGCGTCTTCGCCATCTCGGAGGCTATGGAAAACGGCATGACAGTAGACGAGATCCACGACATCACAAAGATCGACAAGTGGTTCCTCTACAAACTCCAGCACCTTGACCAAATCCGCCGCAAGCTCAGCGAGGCTAAGCACGTCACCGGAGTATCGGACGACCTCCTCCTCGAGGCCAAGAAGTGCGGTTTCTCCGACTTCCAGATTGCCCGCCTTGTAAACAAGGACAACACCCGCAAGATGGAGGAGCAGCAGCTTGAGGTCCGCAACCATCGCAAGAGCCGCGGCATCGTCCCCGTCGTCAAGCAGATCGACACCATGGCGGGCGAGTTCCCTGCACAGATCAACTACCTCTACCTCACATACTCAGGCACAGAGAACGACGTACGTTACCTAGGCGACCACAAGTCCGTCATCGTACTCGGCTCTGGCGCATACCGCATTGGTTCGTCGGTAGAGTTCGACTGGTGCTCAGTCAACGCCATCAACACCATCAAGAGTCAAGGCCTCCGCTCTGTAATGATCAATTACAACCCGGAGACAGTATCGACGGACTACGACGTCTGCGACCGACTCTATTTCGACGAACTCACAGAGGAGCGCGTTCTTGACATCATCGATCTCGAGAATCCCAAGGGCGTCATCGTATCGGTAGGTGGCCAGATTCCTAACAACCTGGCGATGAAGCTCTACCGTCGTAACGTACCTATCCTCGGCACGTCGCCTATCAACATCGACCGTGCGGAGAACCGTTCGAAGTTCTCGAGCCTCCTCGACGAACTCCATATTGACCAACCGCGTTGGAGCGAGCTCACCACTATCGACGACATCTACAAGTTCGTTGATGAGGTAGGCTTCCCTGTCCTCGTCCGCCCGAGCTACGTCCTCTCCGGCGCAGCCATGAACGTCGTATCGAACCGCGAGGAACTTGGCTACTTCCTCAACCTTGCAGCCAACGTCTCTAAGGAGTTCCCCGTTGTCGTATCCCAATTTATTGAGCAGGCCAAGGAGATTGAGTTCGACGCCGTGGCTCAGGGTGGCGACATTGTGGCATACGCCATTTCGGAGCACGTTGAGTTTGCCGGTGTCCACTCAGGCGACGCAACCATCGTATTCCCGCCTCAGAAGCTCTATGTCGAGACCGTCAAGCGCATCAAGAAGGTGGCTCGCAAGATTGCCAAGGCACTCGAGATTAGCGGTCCATTCAATATGCAGCTTATGGCCAAGAACAACGACATCCTGGTCATCGAGGTCAACCTCCGCGCCAGCCGTTCGTTCCCCTTCGTCAGCAAGGTGCTCAAGGTCAACCTTATCGAGCTCGCAACACGCGTAATGCTCGGCTTGCCCGTCGAGAAGCCCGCCAAGAACCTCTTCGACATCGATTACGT
The DNA here is from genome assembly GCA_963631865.1 of Eggerthellaceae bacterium. GTDB lineage: Bacteria > Bacteroidota > Bacteroidia > Bacteroidales > Marinilabiliaceae > W3P20-009. The sequence continues at coordinate 22,287 of CAVGTO010000018.1, read as the reverse complement.
AGGCATCAAGGCTCCGCAGTTCTCATTCGCACGCCTCCAGAAGGCCGACCCAGTCCTCGGCGTCGATATGTCCTCTACTGGTGAGGTTGGTTGCATTGGCAACACCTTCGACGATGCCATCCTCGAGAGTATGCTCTCCGTTGGCTACCGAATTCCCAAGAAGAATATCCTCATCTCGTCAGGCGGCTCACGCTCTAAGCTTGAACTCCTCGACGCCGCTAAGCTCCTCAAGGCCAAGGGATATAACATCTACGCTACACATGGAACACAGAAGTACCTCGAAGAGAACGGCGTAGAGAGCACGCTCCTCTACTGGCCCGACGAGAATCAACAGCCCAACGTCGTGGACTACATCCGCGACAAGAAGATTGACCTCGTGGTGAACATTCCGAAAAATCTCACCCACAACGAGCTTGCAAACGGCTACAAGATCCGTCGCGACGCCATCGACTTCAACGTGCCCCTCATCACCAACGCCCGCCTTGCATCCGCCTTCATCAAGGCCTTCACCAAGATGGGAGCCGACGAGGTGCCTATCAAGGCTTGGGATGAGTACTAAACTCAGTTGACAGCACGAGCCCTAAAATAAGGGTTTAGCATTGATACATAAGGCGTGAGCTGGCTTTTTGCCGGCTCACGTTTTTTTGTTAGAGGAATTGTATATTGCTGGAGAAATTACTAAAATTGCAGAAAGGCACTTGAAAAGATGACAACTAAAGAGGATAAAGACAGAGAAAAAGTAAGTCGAGAAACTTTGGGCAAGTTTTTCTTCGACATGGCAAAAACTTGCTTTGCGGCTTTTGTTGTCAGTAATGGCATTTCAATGTTCCTTGGAGATGGAAGCCTTGAATTATATTTGCTTATAATGGTCATAGGTATCACATCTACCTCAATTCTCGCTTACATAGGATACAAAATACTAAAAAACAGAAAACTATGGGAATGATAGTAACCTTCACAGGAATATCTGTTGTGGGACTTTGTATAATCGCATGGTTTCACACAGAACGAGGCAAAAAATGGCTTGAGGATTTATAGCCATATTACTCAAATTCAAGGAAAGACATAAGCGTGACGAGCATATTACAGCTCGCCACGCTTCTTTTTTGCCCTCGCACCCGCTGCAACAGGATTGTAACATATGTGTCGCCACTCTGCAAAATGTACTTCATTTATTTGCGTGCAGAAATATAAGCGACATCCTTATGGACTTCATCTATAACAACCGCGAGGTTAGTTGGCTCTCATTCAACGAGCGAGTACTCCAAGAGGCACAAGACCCTACGGTGCCCCTCCTCTCCCGCCTCCAATTCCTTGGCATCTTCTCCAACAATCAAGACGAGTTCTACAAAGTGAGGGTAGCGAACCTCCTTCGCCTTATTGCCGACAAGAGACAGAAGCAGCCCAAACTGTTGGGCGGATACTCTCCCGCTGAGCTGCTCACCGCTGTCAAGGAGCGCACCGACAAAGGTCGCGAGGCTTTCGACCGTACCTATCGCGAAATCCTCAGCCAGATGGAGAGCGAAGGCATCTTCGTGGTTGACGAGAAGAGCATCACCGAGGAGCAAAAAGATTTCTGCCGCGAATATTTCGCATCGGTAGTGTCGCAGAGACTCGTGCCGCTTATCCTCCGCAAGCAGGGCAAAATGCCATTCTTGCCCGACGGCAACATATATCTCGGCGTACGAATGACGAGCAAAGGCGAGAAGAACGCCCGCTACGCCATTGTCCGAATCCCCGTAAGTTCGGCATGCCCGCGTTTTGTTGTGCTGCCAAGTGCCGAGGGACGCAAGGATGTCATTTTCCTGGACGACATCATCCGCCTTATGATAGACGAAATCTTCTTCATGTTCAACTATGACGAGATTTCGGCCAACGCATTCAAGATCATGCGCGACGCTGAGCTTGCCATCGACGAGGACGTATCCAAGAGTCTCTTCGAGCGCATTGCCGAAGGCGTAGAGAGCCGTCGCTATGGTTCACCTATCCGACTTATTTATGACTCAGAGATGCCGGCCGACTTGCGCGACCTTCTTGCCGCCCGTCTAAAAATCAAAGGCGATATGCTCGCCCCCGGTGGCAAGTATCACCTGATGAAGGACCTCACCAAGTTCCCCAAGGTTCGCAAAGACCTCTTGACGGTCAACCCAATGCCGCTGCAACACCCCGACGTGATACCTTTCCAGAGCATCATCAACGTCGTACAGCGCAAAGACATCTTCTTCAACTACCCATACCACTCGTTCCAGCACTTCATAGACTTCCTCCGCGAGGCCGCTATCGACCCCGCAGTTGAGAATATCTACATAACGCTCTACCGCACAGCCGAGCACTCCAAGGTCATCAATGCGCTCACCAACGCGGCGCGCAACGGCAAACAGGTGTCTGTGCTCGTTGAGCTCAAGGCCCGTTTTGACGAAGAGCAGAACATCGAGAACACCGACCAGCTTCAGCGCAACGGTGTAAGGGTAATCTATGCCATCGAGGACCTCAAAGTCCACAGCAAGATTGTCCTCGTGGAGCGCAAAGAGGGCAGTCACCTCAGAGGCTATGCATACGTCGGCACAGGCAACTTCAATGAGGATACAGCGCGAATCTATGGCGACTACGGCCTCCTGACCAGCCACAAAGGCATCGTAGACGACGTGCGCAACGTCTTCCAGTTCCTGATGAACAGCCATAAGAGGTTCAAGTACAAGCATCTCCTTGTATCGCCTTACTATATGCGCGACGAGTTTATGGAACTCATAGACCGCGAGCGTAAAAACGCAGAGAAGGGTCGCCCGGCATACATCTTTGCCAAGTGCAACTCGCTTACCGACGAGCGCATCATAGAGAAACTCTACGAGGCAGGGCAGGCAGGCGTGGACATCCGCCTCATCGTCCGTGGCGCATGCTGCATCGTGCCGCAGGTCAAGGGCATGAGCGACAACATCCGCGCCATAAGCATTGTGGACAAATACCTTGAGCACGCACGCGTCTACATCTTCTGCAACGGCGGTTCGCCCAAGACATATATCGGCTCGGCCGACTGGATGGCTCGCAACCTCGACAAGCGAGTGGAAGTCCTTGCGCCAATTATGGACAAGAACATCGCCCACGTGCTGCAGAAAGTGTTCGACATTCAGTGGTCGGACAATGTCAAGGCACGCGATCTTGCTGACCAACAGGGCAACTCGTACGTCGAGAGATTCGAGGGCACGGAGCAGGTGAGAAGCCAAACCGCCCTCTACGATTACTACAAGTCGTTCATTGACAAAAAGAAAGACTAATGCTTAAGAATAGGGAGACTCTCGGAGCAATAGACATAGGCTCGAACGCAATACGCCTCGTAATCAACTACGCCGAGCAATATGAAGATGACACGCTCGAATTTAAGAAAGCGTGCTTCGTCCGCATCCCCATCCGATTGGGTTCGGACGTCTTCAAGCGCGGACATATAAGTAGTGAGCGCAGTGAGGCTCTTTGCGACGCTATGACGGGTTTCGCCGCGCTTATGCGAGCATACGGCGTGCGCGACTACCGAGCTTGCGCCACCAGTGCAATGCGCGAAGCCGCTAACGGGCAGGATGTTGTAGACCTCATCCGACTTCGCTCTGGCATTCGTATCGAGACCATTTCGGGCAATGAGGAGGCAGACACGATATATGCGGCCGGGGGACTGAAAGATATCCTCGACCCGAAAAAGAACTACCTCTACGTAGACGTAGGCGGCGGCAGCACCGAGGTCGTAATCTACGCCCACGGAGAGAAGGCCGACGAAAGGTCGTTCCGCCTCGGGACAGTACGCATTATCTCTGGCGCCGCTTCGCCTGATGAGTGGACACAGTTCGAGATATGGCTCACGCAGATTGCGGCAAAGTGGAAACCATGCGCAATCATCGGCTCTGGCGGCAACATCAACAAGGTGCATAAGATGCTCGAGAAGAAGCGTAAGGAGAGCATCAAAACCAAAGAGCTCAAGGAACTGTATAAGCAGACCAAGGATATGAGCGTTGGCGAGCGAATGGAAAAACTCTATCTCAACCAGAGTCGCGCCGAGGTTATTGTACCCGCCTTGCAGATCTTCTGCACTGTGGCCCGAGTATGCGACATCGACCAGACATTCGTGCCCCGCCTCGGTCTTGCCGACGGCATAATCAAAAAGCTCTACCAGCAGTACGCCAAGTAGAGCAGTAGACAGCAACAGATAGTTAGTTTGTAGAGATTCATAATTGGGAAGAAAGAAGCCTCGACTGCGGGAGATTACTCTCATGCGGCCGGGGCTTCTGGAATATTATGACTTTAAACAAAAAGCATCGGGCCCCGATACGCAAGCGAAGCGTATCGAAGCCCGATATTCTATTTACTGCCAGACGTTTAGTCCTGCGTCGGGTAGATAAGGTTGGCGTCGGTAATGACATCGAGAACCTCAGTGAGGTATTTGCGACTCTCGTACTTGGCCATTGGGAGGTCGTGGAGGAGATAGTTGCCACAGTCCTTAGCAGCCTGACCAGGGATTTCGCCCTCGTAGTCGGCAATGAAACGGAAAGTCTTGCGCATGAGCTCAACAATGTCGCGGCTCTGATAGTCGCCACGGATGAGGAGGTAATTGCCAGTGAGGCAGCCCATGGGTCCCCAGTAGACAATACGGTCCTTCCATTCGGGATCATTGCGGAGGTAGGTTGCAGCGAGATGCTCAATAGTGTGGATTGCGCCATTGTGGAGACACGGCTCTTGGTTGGGCACCTTCATGCGGATGTCGAAAGTGGTGACGACCTCACCACCTACCTGGTCCTTGCGGCTCACGTAGATTCCGCGGAGGAGCTTATTGTGGTTGATAGTGAAACTTGGGATCTTATCCATAGTATATCTTATTATCTTGTTGGTTAACAGGATCACTATAGGCTTTCGAGAAAAGCCTTGGTGACGTTGAAAGAGCCCTCGGCCATGGTTGCCCAGAAGTCGAAATATTGCTGAGCCTTGGTGTCTTTGAGGGGAACGTCGCTAATTATGCGGAACGAGATGAAAGGCGTGGAATAGATGTGGCAAGTCTGGGCAATAGAGCAACTCTCCATATCTACAGCCGTGGCATTGGGAAAATGGACGAGGATGTCGCGCATCTTATCCTTGGTATCCACGAACCACTCACCAGAGACAATCTGGCCGGCGTGAACGTGCGGATGCTTGCCATCGTTGATATTATTGATGGCAACAGCCTTAGCGACATACTCATCGGGAGTCTTGAATGTGGCGGGCATACCGAGAATCTGACCGAACTCACATTCGTCGCCACAATAGGCATCATGGTAAACGCATTCGGTGGAGACAACGACCTCAGTGACATTGAGATTAATATCCGCGCCACCTGCCACGCCAGAGGAGATAACCAGGTCGGGATGGTAGTTGTCGATCATCTCGACGGCGCCGATTGCGCTGTTGACCTTGCCAATGCCGCACTGCTGCATAATGATCTCGTTGGCACCTATGCGGCCAATGGTGAACGCCTTGCGGTTGCGGGTCTCCTCACGAGGCTCGGCGAGGAGGGTCTTGAGTTGCGCGAACTCTTTGTCCATCGCGACAATAACGCCTATTCTCATCTCTTGAATTTTAATTTTTTTGCGCAAAGATACTAAATATCCACTTTATGGAGCAGTTTTACAGATTTGCAACGTGGTTGCATCCATAATATTAGTAAATTTGCAATGAATAAAAATAGCGCAAGAGATGATTAGGCAACGAGGTAAAGGCTTCATCCTCAGGATGATCCTGACAACCGTGGCGGTGATGGCACTGCTCACGGCTCCGCTTTTGCCGCATCATCACCATATGGGCAGGGCGTGCGTTGTTGTCGAGACTTGCCAAATTGACCACCACAAGAACGACAAGCACACCCACCATAATGGCGACTCATCCACATGCATAGAGAAAGAGTCCTTCGACGTAGCCAAGAGCCAAGTGCTCAAGTCGCTGACTCCCGTAATATTATTGGACGTCCCAACAGCCGAGGTAAACGTACCCGAGGATGTCTGCACAGGTCATAGCGCTTGGCCCTACGAGGCTGAGGCTTTTGTGCGAGACTCCCAACTTGGAGTCCGCGGACTGAGGGCGCCGCCCGTCGCTTGCTGATTTTCGGCATTTCCATTTTTACACATTCTTCCCACCCTATTTGCCTTTTACAGCCAAAGGTGCGTCTTGCCCATTTATATTAGGCAAGAACTGATGGGCGTGGGATATATTGCATCAACTAAAAGAAAATCAGAGCGATGAACGCCAAAAATATAAAAAAACTCATACTGATACTCCCTCTCGCCATAGCCACAGCGTGCTCCACAACGCCATCAAGTGACGAGCACGAACACCATGACCACCACGAAGGCGAAGAAGAGCACGACCACGAAGGTCACGACGAGCACCTCGGGCCGGACGACGTACACTTCTCCGACGCACAGGCCGAAGCCATTGGCCTGAGAGTGGACACATTGCACGCCGACGCCGCCTTCGCACCCATAATCCCATGTAGCGGCATTATAGAGTCGCAAGCAGCTGGCAGCCTGACGATAGTAGCACCGCAAGCCGGCATTGTCAGCATCATAGATCGCCAACTTGCCCCGGGAGCATACCTAGCCAAGGGGCAAACCGTAGCAACCATCTCCGGCAAGGCGATACAAGAGGGCGACGCAGCGCAAAAGGCACGCTTGGAATATGAAGCCGCAAAGAAAGACTACGACCGCGCCAACGAACTCATTGGCGACAAGATAATAAGTCAAAAGGAGTATGAAGAGACAAGGTTGCGCTACGACAACGCACGTGCGGCATATGACGCCCTCGCAAATAAGATGACAGCAAACGGAGTGGCAGTGTCGGCCACTGCGGCAGGTCACGTGACCCGAGTGTTCGTAGACCATGGGCAATACGTGCAAGCCGGGCAGGCCATTGCCACAGTTGAGCGTTGCGGCAGCAAAAGACTGAGGGCCGACGTACCCGAGAGACACTTCACGGCGCTTCGCAACATTGCGTCCGCCAACATCCGCACATCTGTAGGAGACTCAACTTATCGCCTTGCCAATATGGACGGACGGCTTGTATCCGTGGGCGTATCCGTAGGTAATGGAGGGGCTTACGTACCCGTGACATTCGACTTTGCGGACGACAGCGAGCAATTCTTGGCAGGTCAGGCGGCAACCGTATACCTAATTCTCAAAGGCGCAAAGGGCGAGAATACGCTGAGCGTGCCGAACGATGCGCTTATTGAGAGCCAAGGGCTCAACTTTGTATACATACGCGACGCGGAAGACGGCGACATCTATCACCGTCGCGAAGTGAAGACAGGCGAGACGGACGGCATCCGCACAGAGATAGTCAAAGGTCTCACGGAGGGCGACATCGCCGTAGTGGCAGGAGCGCACAGGCTTCACCTTGCAGGATCATCGAAGGCCATACCCGCCCACACACATAATCACTAAACCGCTCACACTTAACACGTAATCAAAGTGCTTGACAAGATTATACGTTTTTCGCTCAGCAACAGGCTGGCGATAGTGGTGGCGGCGATAATACTGCTCCTCGCGGGAACGTACACGGCCACTACGATGGACGTGGACGTCTTCCCAGACCTCAACGCACCCACAGTTGTGGTCATGACCGAAGCCAAGGGAATGGCAAGCGAAGAGGTTGAGCGACTCGTCACATTCCCCATTGAGACAGCCGTAAACGGAGCCACGGGTGTTCGCCGCGTGCGATCGTCATCGACTAACGGTTTTTCGGTAGTATGGGTCGAATTTGATTGGGACACTGACGTTTACCTTGCACGTCAGATAGTATCGGAGAAGATAGCCGTGGTGCGGGATGAGATGCCCGAGCAGGTAGGCAACCCCACGCTTGGCCCGCAGTCGTCAATCCTCGGCGAGGTGATGTTCGTATCCCTCACCGCTGACAGCACCAGCATGATAGACCTACGCACACTTGCCGACTGGACCATCCGCCCGCGACTTCTGGCAACGGGAGGCGTGGCACAGGTATCCGTCATGGGAGGCGACCTCAAGGAATATCAGATATTGCTGGACCCAGCCAAGATGAGCGCACTCGGAGTGACGCTCACCGAGGTTCGCGAAGCCACCACGGGAATGAATCAGAACGCCGCTGGCGGCACACTCTATGAATATGGCAACGAATACATCATCCGCGGAATGCTCTCCTCGGCCGAAGCGGAGCAGATAGCCAAGGCGCCAGTAGTCACATCCGACGGACGCGCACTGATGCTCAGCGACATAGCCACGGTAGGCATAGGCGCAAAGGAGCCACGCATGGGTCTCGCCTCGCATGACGGCAAAGCGGCCGTGATGCTAACCGTGACGAAGCAGCCCAACGCCAGCACACTCGAATTGACAGACAAGGTAGACGCCGCACTCGAAGACCTGCGCTCAGAATTGCCAGCCGACGTACGGCTCAGCACCGACATCTACAGGCAGGAGCGATTTATCAACAGCTCTATATCGAACGTCAAGGAGGCACTCATTGAGGGTGGCGTCTTCGTAGTCATCATACTCTTCATCTTCCTTATGAACATACGAACCACGGTGATATCGCTCGTAACGATACCGCTTTCGCTCGTTATGTCTATACTGACGCTCAAGGTTATGGGTCTCACCATCAACACTATGAGCCTTGGCGGCATGGCCATTGCCATTGGCTCGCTCGTAGACGATGCCATTGTGGACGTAGAGAATGTATTCAAACGCCTGCGCGAGAATGCGGCACTGCCAGAAACGGAGCGCAAGAAGAGGATAGAGGTGGTATTCGAGGCCAGCCGCGAAGTGCGCGTACCAATCTTGAACTCAACCATTATCATCATAGTAAGTTTCGTTCCGCTTTTCTTCCTTAGCGGGATGGAGGGCAGGATGTTGGCACCTCTGGGCGTAGCGTTTATCACCTCTCTTGTGGCATCGACCATTGTCGCTCTCACGCTTACGCCGGTGCTGAGCAGCTACTTGCTTTCGGGCGAAGGCAAGAGTGGCAAGGCGCAGAGAGAGCCGGTTGTGGAGCGCAAACTTAAAGGTGTTTATGGGTTTGCATTGTCATGGACATTGGGGCACAGGCGTGGCGTGATCACAGGCACGTGCGTGGCACTCGTCTTTGCGCTTGTAGCGTTCTTCAACCTTGGCAGCAGTTTCCTGCCGCCATTCAATGAGGGTTCATTCACCATCAACGTCAGCACATTGCCTGGCGTATCGCTTGACGAGAGCGACGCTATTGGTCGTCAGGTAGAGGACTCGCTTCTTGCCATTCCCGAGATTCAAACTGTCGGACGCAAGACGGGTCGTGCGGAGCTCGATGAGCACGCATTAGGCGTCAACGTAAGCGAGATAGAGGCACCGTATGAACTTGGAGACAGGAGCAAAGATGAGCTCATGGCCGACGTGCGCCACCGCCTGGGCTCTATACCCGGCATCGCGGTGGAAGTCGGTTCGCCAATATCACACCGCATAGACGCCATGCTGAGTGGTTCGAAATCGAACCTCGCAATTAAACTCTTTGGAGACGACCTCAACCGTATGTTCTCACTCGGCAACCAGATTAAATCCGCCATTAGCGACATCGATGGACTGGCAGACCTCAACGTAGAGCAGCAGATTGAGCGTCCGCAGCTGCAGATAATACCGCGCCGCGAGATGTTGGCACGCTATGGCGTCACGATGCCCGAGTTCGCACGTGCAGTGGATGTCCTTCTTGCGGGCGAGACAGTGTCACTTGTCTACGAAGGCAACCAGAGTTTCGACCTCACACTGAAAGTGCAGGCCGACAGCCGTGCCACAGCCGAAAGGATACGCGACCTTATGATAGACGGAGCAAATGGCAAAGTGAGCCTCGGAAGCCTGGCAGAAGTGAGGTCGTCCACAGGACCAAACACCATCAACCGCGAGGATGTATCGCGAAAGATTGTAATCTCGGCCAGCGTCACGGGCGGCGACCTTGTGGGCACGGTCAACAAGGTTCGTAAGGCAATCTCGGAGAAAGTAGCGATGCCCGAGGGATATCACGTAGAGTATGGCGGACAGTTCGAGAGTGAACAATCGGCATCGCGGACATTGCTCGTGGCATCGATATTCTCCATTCTTGTAATCTTTCTCTTGCTCTACAATCAATTTAAGAATGCAGTGGAGAGTGCTGTCATACTTGTCAATCTGCCGCTTGCGCTTATTGGCGGAGTAATGGTTATTTGGCTCACCGGCTCGGTGGTCAGCATACCCGCCATTATTGGCTTCATATCACTCTTTGGCATAGCCACACGCAACGGAATGCTGCTCATAGCGCGGTATAACGACTTGCGGGCTGAGGGGCACTGTTTGCTTGAGAGCGTGAGCATTGGCTCGGCGGACAGACTGAACCCGATACTTATGACGGCGCTCACTTCGGCCTTGGCTCTCCTTCCGCTCGTAGTGGGTGGCGACTTGCCAGGCAATGAGATTCAGAGCCCTATGGCTAAGGTGCTCTTGGGAGGACTCGTGACATCGACCATCCTCAACGGGTTCATTATCCCGATAATGTATCTTGCCATAAACAAGGAATCAGAGGCGAAGAACTAACAATCTCACGAAACAGAAGAAATGGAAAACAAAAGAACCATCATAGCACTCGCAGCGACGCTCATCCCCACCCTATTGGGGACAACGGCCACTGCGCAAGAGGAAGCAGAGGAGTCATCGACCCTCGGCTACGTTATCGGGCAAATACAGCAGCGCAATGCCGAGTTGAAAGCCATAAGAGGAGAAGCCGACGCAGCTAAAGCCGAGGCTAAAGCCAGTGCCGCATTGCCCGACCCCGAAGTATCGTTCGGCTACCTGTGGTACGGGCGCAAAGACATCAGCGTATCGCAAAGTTTTGATTGGGCAACGATAACAGGCCGACGCCGTGCCTCGACGCAAGAGGCGGACACCCTTGCCGAATTAACGTACTCAGCCAGCTACAAAGCAATTATCATAAAGGCCGCAAAAGCCTATATAAACACCGTGCGAGCCAACGCCACGATACAGCTCATCAACGCCAAATTGCGAGCCGCAGAGACTATGGCCCACCTGACACGCCGTCGCCTCGATGCCGGAGCGGCAAGGAGAGACGAGGCCATGGCTACGCAGATGGCACAAACAAAAGCCCGCGCGGAACTGACGCGTGCGCAAGCCGAGCGAGACGAGCAGCTTGCCATAATAGCAGCCCTCAACGGCGGGGTGCCAATTGAAGTGGCAGACACGGCTTTCACAGACGAAGAAGAATTCGGAGGCGATTTTGAGTCATGGTATGCCGCAGTAAAGCCTTTCATATTGTCTGAGAAAATTGCCGAAGCTCAGACACACATGGCCGAAGCACAACAGAGCATAGCACGCGCGACGGCATTTCCAAGCATCTCACTCGGATATATGGGAGAGTTCACACCAGCCGACCACTACGAAGGCGTGACGATAGGCCTGACAGTCCCGCTCTGGAGTGCACGACACAGAAAGAGACAAACCACACAGGCAGCCCAAGCGGCACGAAACCGCGAGACCGCCACACGGAAGCAGACCCGTGCCACTCTCCAAGCCGCCTTTGAGAAAGCAATGATGCTCGGACGCATAGCCACGGAAATGCGTGAGAGCCTCGAAGAGACTGACAGTCGCGACCTTGCGACACGTGCACTCGAAAGAGGCGAGATATCGGCGGCCGAAGCCATAATGGCCAACAACCTGTACTACGACACAGCCATCGAGGCCATCAACGCCGAAGCCGAATTCCGCATAGCCACACTTGAGCTGAACGCCCTTATAGGTGGTTAAATAAAACTTAAAGGCCGTCAACCACCCTCGGGTTGACGGCCTTTTGCCGTATTTTTATTGACACAAAAGGATTAAATTTGCCACAAACAAAAAACACACAACGACCATGACATACGAATATAAGCCCCAAGGCGTCTGCAGCAAACTCTTCAAGATAGACGTAGACGACAACGGCATTGTCCGCCATGCGGAAGTCCTCGGCGGCTGCCACGGCAACCTCCAGGGCATCTGCCGACTCATCGAGGGTCGCCCCGCAGCCGAGGTCAGCGCGACGCTCAGCGGAATCAAGTGCGGCCTCAAGCCCACCAGTTGCCCCGACCAGATGAGCCGCGCACTTGCACAGATTGTGGCCGAGCAAGGCAACGCCGGCAAAAAGACTGCGTAGAGAGAAGAAAGAACAGCGAACAAGAGACAACACACCGAATGGTAGAGCGAGTATTCCTCATAGGATATATGGGCTCGGGCAAATCGACCATTGGCCGATACGTGGCGAGCGACATGGGATGGCGGTTTATCGACATGGATGACTACGTCGAGAGCCGCATAGGATGCACCATAAGCCAATATTTCGCATCGCACGGCGAACCCGCATTCCGCGAAGCAGAAGCCGAAGCCCTTGCCGAGTTGGCTAAGGAGAAGAACGTAATCGTAGCCACAGGTGGCGGCGCACCGTGCCACCACGGCAACGTGAACACCATGAACGCAGCAGGCCTGACGATATACATCAACGTCGAGCCCACCGAACTGGCCAAACGGCTCGCCCCCGCCAGGGCCCACCGCCCCCTCATAGCCAACAAGACTGACGAGGAGCTCGAAGCCTTCATCGCCGAGCAACTAAAGCTTCGTGAGCCATTCTACCGCAAAGCAATGATGGTTGTAGACGGAGCCGCATTGCCATTCTCAGCCTATAAGATGTTCATCGAGGCCTTTGAGCCACCCAAGCGGGCCGCACTCTTCGACCTCGACGGCGTAGTGCTTGACACCGAAAAGCAGTACGACATTATTTGGAAACGCATTGGCGACAAATACCATCCCGAGATACCCGACTTCCACAAGAAGATAAAAGGCACAACTCTCACAAACATCCTGGAGACATATTTCGCAGGCGACGAAGCACTGCAAAAACAGGTGATGCAAGAGCTTTGGGACTTCGAAGGTGGCGAAATGAAATATGAGTTTGTGCCTGGCGCCGAAGAGTTCATAAAGTCGCTCCGTGAAGCCGGCATCAAGACCGCCATCGTCACGAGTTCGGACGAGAACAAGATGCGCGACGTACGCCGCAATATGCCGGGCCTATACGACCTCTTCGACACCGTAGTGACAGCCGAGCACATAACCCACTCAAAGCCAGCCCCCGACGCATACCTCAAGGGAGCAGAGATGCTGGGCTTCACGGCCGACGAGTGCGTTGTCTTCGAGGACTCGCAGAATGGACTCCGTGCGGGTCGTGCGGCCAAGATGTATACCGTAGGACTTGCCACGACATTTGGTCGTGACGTTGTCCGCCCACTTTCCGACGACGTTATCGACAATTTTGAGAGAGTATCGCCCTCGCGTTTCTTCTAAAAGAGAATAAAAAACACACCCACGAATATGAAAGCCGTCATCTGGGCGCTTATGCCCATTCTCCTCTTCTCCGCCACAGCGCAAGCGGAAGAGACAACCGCCACCGAAGCCACCGAGACAACTACCGCGACATCGGAGGCGGCTCCCGCTCTTGCCCCCCTCATGGCGCACAAGCAGAACACATCTTTCCTCGTGGGTCAGATATACGTTGGTGGGCATGTTGGTTTTGCCATCCCGACAAGCATCGGGCGCAGCAGCGACGAGCTCTCATTCCGAGACGTAGCCAAGACAGGCTTTGTAATCTATGCCGACGGCATGCGCCAGATGAATCAGGCTATTGGACTCGGAGCCGAAGTTGGATACCGCAAATACGGGTATAATGACAAGAAGACATGGGGCTCACTGACCCGCTACGGCTCTTTCGATGCTGACTACCAAGCCGTAGACCTCAACCTTACGGGCCGTGTGTTTATTGGCCGACAGAGCATACGCCCATTCATCGGCATCCTCGTAGGTGGAGAGCTGATAATGAACAGCGTAGACTTCAACCCCAGCACGCAGTACAAGGGAGCGATAAACGCCACACAGTATAAGACAACTAACCTGTCGGCAGCCTATGGCGTAATGGCCGGCGCATATTTCAAGGCAGGCCGCCGCACCCTGGTAAGCGTCCAGACGCGCCTCAATTTCGTCCCGACACTTGAGGATGGCACAATCAGCGTGACGCAGTCCAACGGCGACATACAATACATCTCGCAGAACCAGCACGGCAACCAGACCAACGTATCAGTGACCGTAGGCCTACACATTGGCACACAGAAGAATAACAAGCACTGACAACTTTATCGCCTACCTTGTCAGGTTGTTTGGGAAGTAAAAAAAACTCCCCGCCACGGCAGAACAACGTTCGCCATGGCGGGGAGACTTAGTTTATGCCGAAGCCCGACAGATGTTAGTCGATGGGATAGGTATCGAGCTTCTTATTGCGCTCTGGGTAATCGAGAGTGTAGTGGAGGCCACGGCTCTCGTGACGCTTCTGCGCCATCTTGATGATGAGGTAGCCGATATTAATCTTATTGCGGAGCTCGCAGAGCTTCTGGCTAATATGGCTGCCCTGATAAAGTTCCTCGGTCTCGCGATAGATAATCTCGAGGCGATCGAGAGCTCGCTTGAGGCGCACATTGCTGCGGACGATGCCGACATAGTTGCGCATAATGGTCTCAACCTCCTGGTTGGCCTGGGTGATGAGGACCATCTCCTCATTGTGGACCACGCCATCGTTGTTCCACTCAGGGATATCGTCGCGCCATTCGGTGTGTTTCATAACCTCGATGGAATCGGTAGCCGCCACATCGGCATAGACGAGAGCCTCGAGCAATGAGTTGGAGGCGAGGCGGTTGGCTCCGTGGAGACCAGTGCAACTGCACTCGCCAGCGGCATAGAGATGGTTGATGGAGGAGCGGCCCTTGAGGTCGACCTTGATGCCACCGCAGAGGTAGTGGGCGGCGGGGGTGACGGGGATAAACTCCTTGGTGATGTCGATGCCGATGGAGAGGCACTTCTCGTAAATCATCGGGAAGTGGTGCTTGGTCTGCTCGGCATCCTTATGAGTAACGTCGAGGTAGACGAACTCGTCACCGGAGATCTTCATCTCGTTGTCGATGGCGCGGGCCACGATGTCGCGAGGAGCGAGGCTGCCACGGCTGTCGTATTTCTCCATAAAGGTGGTGCCGTCTTTGCGGCGAAGCTGTCCGCCGTAGCCACGCATAGCCTCGGTGATGAGGAAGCTGGGGCGCTCGCCGGGATTATAGAGGCTGGTGGGGTGGAACTGGACGAACTCCATATTCTGGATGACGCCCTTGGCACGGAAGACCATGGCGATGCCGTCGCCCGTGGAGATGGTGGGGTTTGTGGTAACCTGGTATACGTTGCCAATGCCGCCAGTGGCCATCATTGTGACCTTAGAGAGGAAAGTTACGACCTCGCCAGTCGCCTCATTGAGGACGTAGGCGCCGTAGCAGTCGATGTCTTTCATCCACGGCTCGTTGTTGCGGCCAAGGTGATGCTGGGTAAGGATGTTGACGGCGAACCAGTTCTCGTAGACATCGATATTAGGATGGCTCTTGATCTGGGAGATGAGGGCGCGCTGGATTTCGGCGCCAGTGCTATCCTCGTGGTGGAGGATGCGGAACTCAGAGTGGCCGCCCTCGCGATGGAGGTCGAACTCACCGTCGCTCTTCTTGTCGAAGTCGGTGCCCCACTTGAGGAGCTGCTCGATCTGCGCAGGGGCGTGGGTGACGACCATACGGACGACCTCGGGGTCGCAGATACCAGCACCGGCGATGTGAGTGTCCACTATATGTTTCTCAAAGTCATCGACCGAGCTGGTCACGGCGGCGATACCGCCTTGCGCCTTGCTGGTATTGGTGACGTCGAGTGAAGTTTTAGAAATGAGGGCCACCTTGCCGTGTGGCGCGACCTTAAGAGCGTAGGTCAGGCCGGCAGCGCCAGAGCCAATGACCAGAAAATCGTATCGCTTGACCATTTTTTTATATTAGTCTTCTCGTTGTCAAAGTTAATTACAATTCTGCGAAAATAGGGCTTTGGTTTTGGCATTATTGTTGCAAGATTAACGATGAGAGCGTTCTATTCATCCAATTTAATACAAAAAAGTAAATGAACAGTAAGTACAATGGAATGGGGATGCCGTCGCCGAAGCATATCCACAGGCATCTACAGAGAACCATATTGGGCAACTACCAGAAGAAGACAAGCTGGAGAGAGGCTCAGAAACTTCAATTTGTGCAAGCCGTAGAGGGGCCAGGAGGGAAAGAGATTGAGCCAGACATCTCATATTGGAATGTCGTAGACTACAAGGAAGGCGCGGAAGACGTCACTCTTGATGAACTTCTGCTCGTTATAGAAATAGTGCATTCTAAGGATAACTGGCAATACTCCTACGACAGGATCTTCGACGCATTTAACTTCAAACCGACAATGCTCGAAGGTTTCATCTACAACTACGAGACAGGAGAATGGTGGAGATTCCGCAGGCAACCCGACGGTTCCGTCGTGGAAGAGGAGGGGAAAGACTACTCGGGCGTCCTTGGGCTTTACCTGCATACTCTCACAAAGATGTAGAAAGAGGGGGCTTGCGGGCTAGGAATTACGGGAGAAGGGCCGATTGGTATAAAAATTGCATATATTTTTGCCAATTAATCAACAAACATTAATTGACGAACCACAATGTCACTTCTTAGAACCATCATGGTAGCGGCCGCCCCCCTCGCCCTGGCCGCAGGCTTCACCTCGTGCCTCGATGAGGCATCCGACGAAGACAAGTTCTCTATCCTCGTACAAGGCTACGTAATCCAGGATTACGACTCGGACACCACCGTAATCTACAAACCCTACCTGACAGTCTGCTCAACGAGCTCGGACTACCCTCTCGCCGGGGCTTCGCTCTATGGCACAAATGGCGCACTCACGCTTACCAAAGCCACAGACCTGCTCTATGAGAACAACCCAGACGACTACGCCACCACGGACCTCTCGAAAATCAACGGTTCGTATACTGCCACAGCCACAACTACAACCGGCCTCAGCAAAACCACAACCTTCACCATCGCCATTGCCACTACCGAGCAGCTCGGCAAGGTGAAGCCCACAGAGCTCAAGTATGACGGTGAGAACGTAACCGTAGCAATGCCATACGTCAAGAACTCATCTCGCTACGGCGTTACCATCCTGCCCTACGAGAGTGGCAACACACCAAAGCGCATCGATACATACTACAAGGTGTCGACTCATACGTCGATGGGCATCGACAGCGTTGTGACCTACACAATCTCATTCCCACGCACGAGCCTCGGTTCGGACAGCGCAGTAATCCGTGCGCACGTCACCGGCTCAACAGGCCTCTTCCAAGAGAGCGACACATGTTTGCTGATCAGCAAATAAGACTTTTCAGTTAACAGCTAACAGTTAGCAGTTAACAGTTTTAATGAAGGTTTGAGACGGTTGTCTCAATCGTATATATTTAGCCCCCGTCGAAGTTTTTGGCTTCGGCGGGGGCTATTTTCAATCTACGATGATTCTTTTATCAACGTCCAAACACACAGTCAACTGAGAACTGTGCACTGAAGACTGTGCACTGTTTAGAACTGGAAGTATATGAACTTCTGTAGGTCGGCCGTTACGAACTGATAGATTACGAGGACTATCAGGACAGTGACTATTGCCATGACGGGCAGAGGCATCGAGGCGAACCAGATACGGTAGCGACGCTTGAAAGTATCGGGGAGCCAATGGATTATCATGCCGATGCCGAAGAGGGCGAAGACCGTAGCGTAGCCCTCGATGATGGCGGGAATCTGCGCCGTATTCCATGGGGAACCAATCTGGCCAACCATCTGAGTGGCGGTCTCCCACGCCACCTGGTTGGCCTCAGTGGGATTGAGGTTAGAGCCAGCACGGAAGAAGAGACGCGTGAAGGTCACAAAGACGAATGTCTGAGTAATGGCCCAAGCACGTTCGAGCCAAGAGAGAGCCCACGGAGCACGAGCCATATTATAAAGGCTGCGCAAAATGCTGCAAACAGCGATAACGCCAAGCCAGACGGTGCCCATGCGGAGGACAGGCCACTGAGTGTACCACGCGCCCCAACCGCAGAGCAGAGTGAGCAGAGTGGACACTACAGCACGCCCATGGATGCCAATGGTGGCCCACTTACGCCAAATAAGGATGCCGAGACCATTGAGGCCACCCCAAATCATAAAGTTCCAGCTCGCACCGTGCCACAGGCCGCCAAGGAGCATAGTGTTCATACGGTTGACGTTGCTCGTGATGCCCTTCTTATACTCGGGACGCATAATAGCCTCGACGATGCACCAGCCAGCCACAACCACAACAGCCACAGCCACCCAAACAGAGCCCGAAAGAATGGTACCAATAACGGCAATGGAGGCAATTACGGCATATGTGCCGAAAGTAGCCTTGCGATTGCCACCCATCGAGATGTAGAGATAATCTTGCAGCCACTTGCTGAGCGAGATATGCCAGCGTTTCCAGAAGCCACCGCAGTTGGTTGCCTTATAAGGCGAATTGAAGTTGCGAGGGAGGTAGAAGCCCATAATGAGGGCTACGCCAATGGCAATGTCCGTGTAGCCGGAGAAGTCGGCATAAACCTGAAGGGAGTAGACGAACATGGCGGCGAAGTTCTCGAAACCGCCATACATGGTTGGGTTGGCAAAGATGCGATCGGCAAAGTTGACGGCAAGGAAATCGGCAAGGATAATCTTCTTGGCGAGACCATTGAGAATCCAGAACACGGCAATGCCGAACCAACGGCGCGAAAGGAAATAAGGCTTACTGATCTGCCCAACGAACTCATTGGCTCGGACAATGGGACCGGCAACGAGTTGCGGGAAGAAGCTGACGTAGAAACCGTAGTTGAGGACATTATTGAGCGGCTCGATGCGGCGACGGTAGATGTCCATCATATAGCTGATACACTGGAAAGTGTAGAACGAGATGCCTACAGGGAGCCAGATGTAATCGATGCTGAAACGGTTGGTGCTGAGAAGGGCATTGCCAAGTTCGGCAAGGTAGTCGTGGACCTCGATGCTCGTGCCGAAGACCTGATTAATCATATCGGCCACGAGGTATGAGTACTTGAAATAGAAGAGGACGATGAGCTCTATGACAATGCCAGCACCAAGCCACATTTTTGCTCTCAACGGGTTAGGTGTCTCCTTTGGCAAACCTTTTACCGCCCTGCCAATCTTGCGGCCAACGACATATGAGAGGGCTGTGGCTACAATGAGGAGAATAGTGAAATCGCCCGAAGTCTTATAATAGAAGAATACGGAGACAAAGAAGAGAAACGCATTGCGGAGCAGAATACGGCTGCGGCCGATGCAAGCCAGGACAAGCAACACGCAGGCCAGGAAAGCCCAGAAATAGAACTGCGTGAAGATGAGTGGATGCTCGGCATCGAAAGCGAAAATATTGTGCGCAATATTGCCGAGAATGCCCCACAAGCCGCCATTGGAAGCCGAGCCACTCAACGAACTGAGGGCATCGGACGCGACGCTGGCGGAGTCCGGCGCAAAAGAGAGGGAGTCCATGGGTACGCTTTCCACGGATATATCTTCAGAGGTTATCATTGGTTAATATTCAGAGTCTTAGAGTCGTCTTTTTTCTGCTTCTCAGTCCTCGGAAACGTCGTCTGGAGGAGATTGGTCAACAGGGTCCTGATCGAGGTAGAAATTGAGGAAAGCGTCGTAGAAGAGAGCGCCGACCACTTTGTAGCCGAGACGAGAGAAATGGATATTGTCTCGACCGGCGAGACCACATTTCTGCCATTCGGCCATAGAGCCGAGGCCACCCATGACATCGAAGAGATCCCACAGACCGCCCTGCCACTTTGTCGCGATATCGCGGAACGCCTCTTGCGCAAGAACGCCATTCTTATTGACAATGCGTTTACGACGCGAGACACGGCGTTTGGAGTCGTTGTTCGTTATGAAGATGAAGGCGCAATTGGGATTAATTCGGCGGAAAGCGCGAATTAGATTGTCGTAGTTCGCCTTGAAATTCTCGGGCACGAAATTTGGCCCCGACGCATCATTGATACCAATCGCCATAATGACAAGGTCGGGGTGGAGGGCCGCCACTTGACGCTCGAAATATTCGCAACGGAGGTAATGAGGGACTGCCGCACCATTTACGCCAACAGTATGATAGACAATGCCATCCTCGTCGTTATCGGGAATGACGCCATCAACGTAGAATGTCGGGCGAGCAAGGGCAGGCACATGGAGCGAAGCCGCTGCAGAAGCGCAAATGGAGTCCGCCTTTGCAAGAGACGAGTGCGCAAAGTGGAGTTTGAAATCCGACACGGCCCGCGGGAGGCGGAAGGCGAAGGTCATGGTAGCGGAATCGTAGGCTGCGGGACGTATATCCTCACCATCTATGCGAATAATGGGAGTAAGGACGGAGCCCGAAGTTGAGGGCACACTACGACCAATAAGATGCAAAGAGGTGGCAGTCCAACGGCCGGAATGCTGCGGATCCATATCGAAACCAATCCATGCCGTGGGGTCTGAAGTCCATACACTTATGCCATCGATGCCGAGGGCAGGACGTGGTTTGCGTACAGAGCAACGGGCCTTGTCCCACTTGCCGGCGGCTGTAACACGGAAATTGGACGGGTTGTTGGTCTTGGCAATGCGGAAGGGGAACAGGTAGCCGCGTGGAGGCCGGAGACCATTATTGAGCGAATCGATGCGGCAACGGAACTCGTGGGTATACATATCGGCTTGGACGTGAGAGCCACCAATATGAAGGATTGACACACGGCCTTTGCCGTAGAGCAAGACGGAATCGAGTTTATCAACGAGGATGCCCATCTCGGGCGAAAAGCCGCCAGGAAGAGAGATGAAATTGGAATCGGGGCGAGCGCACTTGGGCAAGAGGGCAGCCCAGCCGTTGGGAGGAAGAGTTATAGTATCGGTGTCCGACTCATCGGCTTGCGCAAATTCGGGGTCGAGACGCTCGGCTTCCTCTTGTTCTGCTTCGGAGGCCATGGCATCGAGAGTTGGCGCGGCATCCACAAGCGTATCAGCGGAAAGAGGCTCGGCCACGAGTGCGTCTTGCGCAAACGTGGGGAGGCAGAGCGCCGATGCCACTATGATAGTTATGAGACGAATCATAGCTCGGGTTGAGATTCGTTTTGAGGCAGAGGGGAAGAGGAGTTCTTTGCCTCGGCATCCTGCTTCTCGCAGAGGAGCATATAGTCGTAGTTCATCTTGATGGCCTTCCAAAGGATTGAGGCAATGCGGTTTGCGCCGCGAGTGGTGAAGTGGACGTAGTCTGTGCCGGCAAGTTGAGGCTGATGCTCAACCCAGGCAATCATAGAGTTCCAACCACCCATGACGTCGTACATATCCCAGAAAGCCACGCCATGCTCGTCGCACGTTTGCGCCAGTTTGGCCGTAAGGTCGGGTAGCTGAGGGTGGGTTTGGAGATTGCCGTTGACCTTGACGCTCATATCCGCCGGGCCGATAAAGATGATCCGGGCTTGGGGACAGAGGCTCTTCATACGGTCGATTTGAATGCCGATGCCTTTGCAGTAACGAGTTACGTCGGCAGTATCATGGAACATAGGCAGGGCATTTCCGCCGAACTCCATAATTACGAGGCGAGTATTGACTCGGCGCATCATCTGACGCATAAGTTCCTGGTCCACACGTCCCAGGAAAAGGCCATCGGCACCGCGCATCGGGATATTGGTGACGGTAACACCAGTGCCGCCATCCACCTCGACGCCATAGACATCGCCACGGCCCTTGAGGGTAAGGTTGAAAGAGTTACACTTGGGGATTCTCCACGAGACCTCACGCAGTCCATCACCAGGCGCTACATTACGGACAGCGAAAGAATCAAGACGAAGAGAAAGGGTGTCGGCCACACTGCCGACGAAAGCGGAGACACGCCTATAGCCGCCATGGCCTTCGCCGAGAGCCTCGACATGCATCGTGACGCGCTCGCCACGCATCTCGGCCATTTGCGCCATTGCGCCGTAGCGGTCGTGTTTTGCTCGACGACCCATAATGCCGGCTGCGTAATACGTGGCCACACTATCCGTTAGATGTTGAGAGACAGTGCGGCAAGGGATGGGTTGCCACAGAGGGAGCATACCGGGGCCCGAGCCACCGAAAAGGCTTTGGAGACTGTCGCGGACTATCTGCGTAATGCGGTCACCCTCAATTTGCGAGTCGCCATAATGGAATACGTGGACGCAAGTCGAATCGGCCGAGCGCATGGCACGGAAGACGGGGAAAAGGTATGCGTAGTCGCCATTGGGGAAACGGAGCGAACCTTCGCTCTTGCCAAACACGCGCTCCATACGGAGGATGCTATCCTGGCG
>CAVGTO010000017.1:9201-27648 GCA_963631865.1 Eggerthellaceae bacterium | reverse complement strand
CTACCATCTCGTGGAGGAGCTCGTAGTCCACATTGTCGAAGTCGAAACTTAGAAGTGCGTCGAGCTCAGCCGCATCGTGGATGAGGGCGTGCTTTATCATCTCGGCGAAGCCCGAGAGGAGGTTTTCGCGGTCGAGCGAACGCAGAAAGTCGGGGCAAATGAAGACATGGCTGGCTTTGGCAAAGACGCCGATCTCATTCTTTAGCGAGCCGAGGTTCATGCCTGTCTTGCCGCCGAGCGACGCATCGATTTGCGAGAGGAGCGTTGTCGGGATGTTGATGAACTCAATGCCGCGCTTGAAGGTTGCCGCGCAGAAGCCGCCGAGGTCGCAAGGCATACCGCCACCGAGGTTGACCAGGATAGCTTTGCGCGTGGCTCCGTGCGAGCTGAGGAACTCCCAAATCTTGAGAGCTGAGGTATAGTCTTTTGCATCGTCACCTGCAGCTATGGTGATTCTGTTGGCCTCGGGGATGAGGTCGAGGGCTGCTCCGAGGATGCTGAGGCAGTTGGACTTGGAACCTTCGTCTGTGAGGAGGAAGATCTGTTTTGCGTCGTGGCCGGCAAGTACGGAACTCAAGTCGGCTGCGATGTCGGTTGTGCCGTAGACGTGGCACTCTTCCGATATGACGTTCATCTGATTATGCTGTTGTTTGTTGTTTGGTGAATTGTCGTGCTATGGCCTGCCGCTGCTCTTTGGGGAGTGGCGTGGCTTTGTGGAACTCAATTATGCGAGCTTGCCCTGGGACGTAGTCTCTATGCTCTTGCATTTTTTCTACGATGCCGAGGAATTTCTTGCGGCTCTGGTGGCCCATAAGGGTCATGCCGAGGCGGGCTGTCTTTATTCTCCCGTTGTGACCTATATATACAATACGTATGAAATGGATGAAGAGGAAATTCGTGCGACGGACTTTCTGTATGCTTTCGGCGGGGATTGAATATGTCTTGTTGCGCCCTTTGGTTTGGAGTAAGGGGCTGCATGTGATGTCGGCAAATGTGCTGTCGGCCTGGATTATCATCTCATACATTCCACCCGTGGTGGCGAAGATGATGGCAATGATGAGTAGACCCGCAAAGACGATCTTAGTGACACCCGGGCTGTTGGAGACTCCGAGTAAAGTCACGACGAGTCCGATGCTCAGTATGGCGAAGACCGTCTTGGTTATTGCACGAGCTGTAGATGCCGCACGTCGGTTATTGTATTGCATTGCAGAGGTTTAAAGCGCTTTTGCTGGCTTTTGGCATTGGTTAAAGTAGGTTGTGTTAGTTCCTTGTGGCTGAGGTTACTTTGCCGTTTTTAATTTTCTCCGTACGGACGAGCTTGCCAGCGCTATTGTAGAAATATCGCTCGCCGTTGATGAGCTTGCCGTCCACGAACTCGCCGGCCTGCTCGCGCTTGCCGTCTTTGTTGTAGAGGGTCATTGTGCCCGAATCTTTGAACTGTTTTTTCTGGGTTGTATTGCTGTTTTTTGAGTTTGGGGTATTTGTCTGTTTCTCGGTTGACGTCTCGATGTTCGTCACTCCTGTCGATTTCCCATTCTCGTCGTAATGACGTTCCTGTGTCTTATTGCCATTCTCGTCGTAGACCATCACGGAGCTGGTTATCTTACCGTCGGACCAAGTGCCCTCCATCATAATCTTGCCATTCTCATGGTAATATTTCTGTTCACCTTCGCGATGTCCCTTGTTGTTGTATGTGAATTCGCACTTCTTGGCTCCGCTCTCATAGAATTGGGCGTATTCGCCTTCCCAATGGTCGATGTTCCATATTCCGCTCTCCATGATGGAGCCGTCGGGATAGTAATATGTGGCCTCACCCTTGGCTATGCCGTTTACAAAGGTGACAATTGATCGTACCGTGCCGTCGGCAGCTTTGGTGACCCATTTGCCATCCTTCTTGCCGTCCACGTAATGACCCTCGTCGGTCTTGCCGTTCTTCCCCGCTACAATCCAAAGGCCTTGTTTCTTCCCGTCGACAGTCTGGTTGATATTCTCTTGCGTACTATGTTCCTGCCCAAAGCACACACTTGGGGCAGCCAAAGTCAGGAATAGTAGTATGGCGAGAATCTTGTACATCACTTTTGTGCTGTCGCGAATTGAGCAAATTTAACTAAATAAAATCGCATTTTAGCTAATTGGGCGGATTTTCTGTCCCCTTAGTGCGGTGTTATACGGCGCTTTTCGCTCTTTGTTGTGTCTACTGCCAAACTAAATTACGTGATGTTCGGATTGCCAATTGACAAAGAATGATTATTTTTGGGCATTATGTCAGATAAGGTCAGGAAAGAAAGTAAGCTCAGCCGCCTCTTGCGGATGACGGTCTTCATAGACAAGTCTCTTGAGCCGCTCTTCACTCTGCGGTTTACTCCCGTGGCTCTCGTCATAGGCATCGGTGCTTTTGCCATCTTGCTTATTGCGGGTGTCACTGTGCTTATTGCCTTTACTGGTCTGCGCGAGTACATCCCTGGCTATCCTACTGGCGAGGAGAGGCTTATGATTATGCAAAATCTCCAACGTGCCGACTCGCTCTCCAATGAGGTGGCCTTGCGAGACAACATGCTCCATAATCTCCGAGCCGTCCTAAGCGGCGACGACAAGGTGCTCCTCCGAGGCGCGGCGTCCGACACCTCCGCGGCACATACCGCCAGCTTGACGCAGGAAAGTCTCGCGCAATTGAATAAAGACAAGAGCAGTGAGGAAAATTCTTTCATCTCGGGTGTCGAGTCCGCAGAAAGGTTTGACGTCGATGAGAGTACCGACCCCAACGACAATGTCCTCGACAAGAGCCTTGAGGCGACATTCTTTTTCACGCCCATCCGTGGCATTGTGACTGACGGCTTCGGCGTGCGCAACGGTCACCTTGGCGTTGATGTCTCGGCCAAGGAAGGCACTCCGGTCATGAGCACTCTCGCCGGGACGGTTATTTTCTCCGAATGGACAGTGCAGACTGGCTATGTTGTTATGATTCAGCATGACAATCAGCTGGTCTCCGTCTATAAGCATAACGCGCGAATCCTCAAGTTTGCGGGTTCCCGCGTCCAAGCTGGTGAGGCTGTGGCTCTTACTGGCAACTCTGGGGAGCTGACCTCCGGCCCCCACCTCCATTTTGAACTTTGGTATCAAGGTGCGCCCCTCAATCCCGAGAATTACATCAATTTCGATCACGGGAAGGACGCTGTAGGCGAGTAACGCCGAATTGTGGGGAGCTGAACAATCCCCGAACAGAAGAACTTTTATGACTCCAGAATCAGATTGCCCTCAGAGGCGCATCGCCATTCTCGGCAGCACGGGATCAATAGGCCGTCAGACGGTCGACGTCATCCGTATGCATGGCGACATTATGCGCGCGTCGGTCCTTGTGGCCAATAAGAGCGTTGATGTCATTGCTGCCCAGGCTCTCGAACTTAAACCCGAAGTTGTCGTTATTGCCGACGAGGACAAGCATGCCGATCTAAGTGAGCGTCTCGACGGCTCCGGCATTGAGGTCCTTGCTGGCGCAAAGGCCATTGAGGAGGTTGTGACGCGCCCCTGTGTTGATGTCGTTGTAGCCGCAATGGTGGGTTTCAGTGGTTTTGGCCCGACAATGGCGGCCATTGAGGCTGGGAAGGAGATCGCGCTCGCAAATAAGGAGACTCTCGTCGTGGCCGGTTCTGTCGTAATGTCGGCCGCTCGCCGTAAGGGTGTTCGCATACTGCCTGTCGATTCTGAGCATTCAGCAATTTTCCAGTGCTTAAATGGCGAGAGACATATTAATGCCAGTCGCATCATACTGACTGCCAGTGGCGGCCCTTTCCGTGGCAAGGATGCAAATTTTCTCAAGAGTGTAACTCCCGCCATGGCTCTCAACCACCCTAATTGGAGTATGGGTTCTAAGGTCACTATCGACTCCGCATCTATGATGAACAAGGGTCTTGAGGCCATCGAGGCGCATTGGCTCTTCGATATGCCTAAGGAAAAGATAGATATCCTTGTGCATCCGCAGAGTATTGTCCACTCGATGGTTGAGTTCCCCGATGGCGCCATAAAGGCGCAACTCGGTGTGGCCGATATGAGGTTGCCCATCCAATATGCGCTCACCTATCCTCAGCGCATCCCGTCTCCCGTGGCTCAGCTCGACTTCTCTCAGTGGGGTACGCTCACGTTCGAGAAACCCGACCTCAAGGTGTTCCGTAATCTGCAAGTGGCCCTCGATGCCCTCGAAAAAGGTGGTAGTGCTCCATGTGCGATGAACGGTGCCAACGAGGTGGCCGTGGCCGCTTTCCTCAAGGAGCAAATATCGTTTACCGATATGACCGATGTCGTGACAGGTGCCATGGAGAAGTGCCCGTTCATTGCCGAGCCTACGATGGACGATTTCTATGCCGTCGACGCCGAGGCTCGCAAGTTCGCAGCCGAGGTCTGCAAGGCTAAGGCATAGCCGTAGGTCTCTGCGCTACCTATTTTTACAAACAGAAAAAGGTAAAGTTCAGGTATTTTGAATAAGCAAGGCGAAGTTCCGAGTTATGCGCAGCGGTGCGCAAACTCATTTTTCTGCTTCCTGCGGCGTCGGTCGTGGGCGGGTGGCTTCTTCTGTCGTTCTCTCGTCATTGCTCTTTCCTTTTTCATATTTGTTTGTGCTGAGGCTCAGAATCCAACCGTCTCCTCCAATGTCTCCGAAGACAATGTAATCTCCGTCGCCAACATATCTAAGTTGACGATGGACGAGGGCATGAGCAGCAATTGCATCTACGTCATTTTCCGCGACGGTTCGGGTATGATGTGGTTCGGCACTAATGAGGGCCTCGATGTCTACGACGGCTACTCCATCCACAAGTTCTCACCGATGGAGCGGGACACCACGACCATCGAGGGCAAGATTGTCTTTGGAATGCGCGAATATGAGCCCAACAAGATAACTGTGGCTCTCGGCGACCGTGGTGTCAATGTATATGACAAGCGTACGCATCGTTTCTCTCGCATTGTGCGGCCTGAGGCCGAGCCCAATGCGGATTTCGGTAGTGCGTTGGGCCTCGGGCGGTTGGGTGATTATGCATATGCTGTCTATCCCTCAGTGGTGGCTAAACGTAATATTCGAAACGGTCAGGAGGTTACGCATTATATAGACCTCCCCAAGTCGGCGCATTGCGATGCCGTCGGCCTCCACCGAGTTATTACAAAACGTATGCCAGGTGTGAGCGGAAATCTGGCTATGCTCCTTTCGTCGTGCACCATCGGTGTTCTCGATACCAAGTACGAGAACATAACCGAGTCTCATTTTAGTGGCGGCAAGATGTTCGATATCAGTCCGTTGGATGCTGAGCACCTTATCTTGGCCACAAGCTCCGGCATCTGGGGGTACGATATCCGCTCGAAGGTGTTTTCGCAGATGGGCGTGCTCCGTGGCGAGATGGTACAGTCGCTCTGCCGAAATACGGATGGTGATTATTGGGTGGCATACGATGGTGACAAGCTTATCAAATGGATGCCTTCGCAAGGGAGAATCGCTCGCGTCGAGGGATGCGAACGTGTACTCAATAGTCAGACGCGTATCAACGATATTTACGAGGACGACAATGGTCTCCTTTGGCTTGCGACGAGCAACCGTGGCGTCATAAAGATTGACACCAAGCACCCCAAGATACAGACGCAGTTCATCAGCAACAACATGCCGACCAACTACGCCACGAACGATATCTCTGTGGCCGACGCCAGTACCTTGTGGGCTGCGTGTGGCGAGACTGGTCTTGTCAGAGTCAATCTCAAGACGAGTACCTCGGATATTATCCCGATTAAGAACGCTGAGGCAGTGTGCGTACTTGCCCGCAGTAATGGATCCGTCTTTGTGGGCACGACCAATGGCATCTGGCGCTACAATATCCAGCAGGGGGCTTTGTATCAGTTGTCTTTCGGCGACTTGGCTGTCGATTCTACGGCCTCGGCTCTTGTGCGTAATCTCGATGAGGATTGTCTCGGAAATATTTGGGTGTCAACTTGCGCCGGCCTTTACCGTTTCAATGGCGTCCAGTTTGAGAAAATGCTTACCGACGATGGCCGCGACTATGCCTTCAATACTGTGTATGAGGATGAGGATGGCCGAATTTGGGCAGGTTCGTGCTCTGGCCTCTTCATACGTGGCGTGGGCGAGAAGACTTTCAAGCGTGTTGGTAAGAAATGGAGTGGCCGCGATGGCGAGGGTGTGCTTTGCATCGAGGGCTATAAGAATTTGATTTTTGCCGGCACTTCAGATGGCGTCATTGCTCTTGACAGGCGTACTTGTGAGCTGGCGTCGAATGCTGTTTTCGGCCGTTTCGACAATCGCGCTGTTTATAGCATCGTTAAGGACAAGAATGATGTCATTTGGGTCAACACCAATTCGGAGGTCGGCTATGTGGATGTCAACTATGGCAACGTTTATGCATTCAGCAACCGCGACGGCTTCTATTCCGACGGCGACGAGTGCCGCAACTTTGTCCTCCACGATGATATAATTTACTTTGGCCAGGTCGGCGTGGTCAATACCATCAATACGCGCAATATCTCGTTCAACACGCGGATGCCGTCTACCTACATCTCCGAGATTATCTATGGCCAAAGTGGTGCCGAGACTGCCATGACGATGCCAAACGACACCACCTTCTCCGATCTTTACCTCGTCAACTCGTCGATGAAGATTCACGTGGCATCGTCCGACTATACCAACCCGTCGCGTAACCAGTTCATGTTCCGTATGAACGACGGCGAGTGGCAGCGGCTCTCTGGCACAAACGAGATTCTCGTATCTGGTCTTCTGCCTGGCACCTACCGTATTATGCTTCGCTCGTCGAATGCCGACATGACGTGGAGCTACGACGTGGCCACATTCTACATCCGACTCGACTCTCCGCTTTGGCTCTCCCGCCCGGCTGTGCTCTTCTACGCCATATGGCTTATGGCCATCATTTGGCTCATTCTCAACCTCCGTTTCCGTAAGATTAACAAGCGAATGAGGCTAGCCGAGGCCGAGGCCAAGAGCAAGAGCATTGTCGAGGACCAGCGAAACAAGTTGGTGCGAGCCATCAATGAGCAGCATGCCAGCTTCAACTACGCCAAGCGCATCCAGGATGCCCTAATGCCCAAAGTGGACAGCATAGAGCGTTACTTCTCTAAATTCTTCGTGCTCTATAAGCCAAAGGAGATAGTCTCCGGCGACTTCTATACTTTCTACCATCGCGACGACAAGACGTTTGTCATCTCGGCCGACTGTACTGGTCATGGCGTCCCTGGGGCCTTCATCTCAATTTTGGGCGTCGACCATATAAGCAACATTATCCAGCGCCAGAAGATTGACGATGCGGGCGAGATCCTTACTCAGCTCCAGCGAGAGCTCCGCAGCGCAGTATCCAAAATCGGCTCGACAGAGGTGAATGACGGTATGGATATAACCATATGCGTGGTCTACCATAAGGAGAAGAAGATTAATTTTGCGGGCGCAATGAACGACCTCTATCTCATTCGCAATAATGAGGTGTTCGTTTATCGAGGCGACCGTGTCTCGATCGGTGTTAACATCTTTGGCGATGCCAATGACATCCAGTCGTTCAATAGCACCACCATAGATTGCCAGCCCGGCGATATGTTCTATATGTTCTCCGATGGCTATTGCGACCAGTTCGGCGGTCCTGAGCATAAGAAGTTTAAGGTTAGGCGTTTTAAGAATCTTCTGCTTAATGTCCATAAGTTGCCGGCAAACGACCAGCGTCTGCTCCTCAATCAGAAACTCGTGGAGTGGATGGGCAATGCGGACCAGACCGACGACATATCCATCATTGGCTTCGAGCCATGGGCGTGAACGAAAACTAACTATTTCCCAAATACCAAGCATTAAATTTTTCTCAAGGTTATGAAAATCGTATCGGCCGCATACCTTATCGGAATGTGGGTCTACGGTCTTTGCGTTCGCATTGCGTCGCTCTTCAACGAGAAGGCGAAGTTGCTTTGCGCTGGCCGTAGCGAGACGTGGCGTAAACTTAAAGATTACGATTCAACAGGCGGTTGCATATGGGTGCATGCTGCGTCTCTTGGCGAGTTCGAGCAAGGCCGTCCCCTTATCGAGGCCATCAAAGAGAAGCATCCCGACCAGAAGATTGTCCTTACTTTCTATTCCCCGTCGGGCTACGAGGTGCGCAAGAATTATAATAAGGCCGACCTCGTTTGCTATCTTCCCGCCGACGGTCCACAGAATGCTAAGCGTTTTATTGATGCCATCAATCCTACTGCGGTCTATTTCGTCAAATACGAGTTTTGGCATTTCTTCCTCAAGGAGGTCTATCGTCGTAAGCTTCCCCTCTACGGAATCTCGATGATTTTCCGTAAGCAGCAGCCTTTCTTCTCTACGTGGGGTGACTGGTTCCGTGAGATGCTTACCTTCTTTACGCACATCTATGTCCAGGACAAGACCTCGGGCGAACTTCTTGAAAGCATCAACGTCAAGAACTACAGCGTGGTAGGCGACACGCGCTTCGACCGTGTCCGCCAGATTGCCGATAATGCGCGTGAGGTGGAGACGGTAAAGACTTTCGTCGAGGGTGCTCCGCAAGTCATTGTGGCCGGAAGTACTTGGCCACCCGACGAGGATATTATCTTCGACTACATCAACCGTGCCGATGCCAACGTTAAGCTTGTGATTGCCCCTCACGAGATTGACAAGGCTAGGGTAGACTCCCTCTGCTCAAAACTCAAAGTGCCTTATGTGCGCTTTTCTGAGACTGAAGGTGCCGACCTTGCTGGCGCAAAAGTATTTGTTGTGAACACCATTGGCGTCCTTTCGTCCATCTATCGTTACGGCACTCTCACATACGTCGGTGGTGGCTTCGGTGTCGGCATACACAATACTCTTGAGCCTGCCATTTACGGTTTGCCTGTGATCTTTGGCCCAAACCATAAGAAATTTAAGGAGGCTTTGGACCTCATTGACTGTGGCGGTGGCTTCTCTATTGCTGGCAAGGAGGATTTCAATAACCTCATTTCTCGCTTCTTCTCAAATTCCGAGTCTCTTGCCAAGGCTGGTAAGTCCGCTGGTGACTATTGCCAGAGTATGCTTGGCGCCACCAAGGTTATTATGGAGGACACTGTTAAGTGAAATTCTCACTTTTAGCTATCGGTATTTCCGATTGAAACTTACTTGCGATCTGAAAAATAAGAAAGGCTCAGAAGTTTAGGCTTCTGAGCCTTTCTTATTTTCTAACGTCTTGTCATTAGCCCGCTATACTTGTGTTAAAATGATTTTCTCCTTGAGGAATTAACATTGCCGCTCTTGCTTTATGTGTAAAAATTGTTAATTTTGAGTTGAGTAAATAGTGATGGTAATCGATAGTGACGATTGCCATCCAATATGCAAACGGAATATGGACAAGAATAAACTGATTAAACTGCTTGTGGCCATTCTGGCCTTCCTCGTCTTGTGGTTTCTGCCTGCCGATTGCTTCGGCATGGAAGACCTTACGACAATCGAGCACAGGGTTATAGCCATCTTTGTCTTTGGTGCCCTGATGTGGATTTTGGAGCCTATCCCCATTTGGACAACCTCCATTGGCATAATTGTCTTGATGATTCTTACTGTCTCTGACAGTATGTTCGCACCTCTCAAGGATGTTGCCGACCCACTTTTCGGCGCGCTTATCAGTCACCGTTCCATAATGGCGTCTTTTGCCGATCCTATCATCATGCTCTTCATGGGCGGCTTCGCTCTGGCGATTGGCGCAACTAAGGTGGGTCTCGATGTCAACCTTGCCCGCGTCCTTCTCAAGCCGTTTGGCAACAAGAGCGAGATTGTCTTGCTCGGCTTTATGCTCGTCACGGCCGTCTTCTCGATGTTTATGAGTAATACGGCTACGGCAGCCATGATGCTTGCCATCATTGCCCCGGTCCTCGCTCAGCTCCCCCTCGAAGGTAAAGGTCGCATAGCTATGGCCCTCGGCATCCCTGTCGCTGCTAATGTCGGAGGCATAGGCACTCCTATCGGTACGCCTCCTAACGCCATTGCCCTCCGCTATCTTTCGGAGCATGAGGAACTTGGCGTGCATATTGGTTTCGGTGACTGGATGGCGGCTATGGTGCCCATTATGCTCGTTGCCCTTGCCTTCTCATGGTTCATACTTCTCAAACTATTCCCTTTCACCAAGAAGCAGATTACTTTCGATATACAAGGAAAGTTCCGTACTGATACGCAGGCCCTTATCGTTTACATCACTTTCGCTGTAACGGTCGTTCTCTGGCTTACGGATAGCATAACGGGCATCAATAGCAACTGCGTGGCTATGGTTCCTCTTGCCGTCTTTGCCGTCACAGGTGTCATGGGTAAGAAGGAGCTCCAGGAGATTAATTGGGATGTTCTTTGGCTGGTGGCTGGCGGCTTTGCACTCGGTGTCGGCCTTTCTGGCAGTGGACTCGCAAAGCATATGGTCGCCTCCATTCCGTTCGAGACTTGGCCTCCGTTCGTTGTCCTCCTCGGGTCTGGCTTTATCTGCTACCTAATGTCCACCTTTATGAGCAATACGGCGTCCGCTGCGCTTCTTATTCCGATCCTTGCTGCTATCGCCACGGGTATGGGCGACGTCCTTGGCGCATTTGGCGGTGCTGAGACAATGCTTATCGGCGTGGCCCTCTGTGCATCCTTTGCTATGGCTCTGCCTATCTCCACTCCGCCGAACGCTCTCGCTTACGCCACTGGCGTTATGAAGCAGAGCGAAATGGCCCGCAGTGGTGTCTTGATTGGCGTCTTCGGTATGATTGTCGGTTACCTTATGCTCTTCGGGGCTGTCAAGCTTGGCATCCTCTAATGTATTGACTGATAATTAGGATAGATAACACGCCTCGGTCTCAAAGACGGGGCGTGTTATTTTTTTACTGCAAAATATCGGTTGATGTGTTATATTTTCCAACAAATTCACCTAACTTTGTAATCGAAAATAACAGACAACAAGTAAGACAACAAGAAAATGGAATTCAATCTTCGCGAGACTCTCTCGGCCACTTTCGTGCTTATGGCCGTTATGGATATACTCGGCTCACTGCCTATCGTGCTCTCTATGAAGGAGCGCGGCATCAAGGTAAGCCCCATTCAGATACCTTTGGTGGTGCTCGTCTTTATGCTCGCCTTTATGTTTGGCGGTCCGGCTATTCTTGCGCTTTATGGAGTGGACCTCAATTCGTTCGCCCTTGCCGGAGCTATTGTGCTCTTCATAATTGGTCTTGAGATGCTTCTTGGCGCAGATTTCTTCAAGCAAGACAGCCCTCAGCAGCAGGCTTCTATTGTGCCGCTGGCGTTCCCTCTTCTTGCGGGTCCTGGTTCTTTCTCCACTATCCTCTCGCTCCAGGCTGAGTATTCGCTTATCAATGTGGTCATTGCGCTTCTTATCAATGTGGTCATTGTGGGTGTCGTGCTTCGTTGCACTTCTTATATCCACGACTTGATTGGTCGCAATGGCGTATACATTATGAAGAAGTTCTTCAGCGTCATCCTGCTTGCCATGGCAATCAAGATGTTCATGAGCAACCTTGCAATCATAATCGACAAATTCTAAGATAGACAAAGCGTTGCGAGGCTTGTCCGTGACGCTTTCCACAGACCAGACTAAAGATTTATAGCTCGAAGAGGGGCAATGGCCACCTTTTCGAGCTATATTTGTGTTTCTAAAACTCCACTTTTAATCCCCCATCCCTCAATCTTAATGGCAGGCAAACACTATGTGGTCTGGAAAGGCCGCGTCCCCGGCATCTACGCCGATTGGGCTTCGGCCAAGGCGCAGATAGAGAATTTTGAAGGTGCGCGCTTCAAAGGCTTCACTTCCCGAGAGGAGGCCGAGAAGGCATATGCCGAAGGTCCTAAGCCACTGCCCGCCTACGTGACCCACAGGCGCAAAGAACCGCGCCCCGATACCGAAAAACCGCTCGCCCTCGCCATTGCCGTGGATGCCGCATGCTCGGGAAACCCTGGCGTGATGGAGTACCGCGGCGTCTCGCTCTGGGACAAACAAGAGATTTTCCGCCACAAATATGACCTCGGCACAAACAATATAGGTGAGTTCCTGGCAATTGTAGAGGGGCTTGCAAGGCTCAAAATTGCTGGTCGCAACGATGTCACTATCTATTCCGACTCGATGATAGCCATAGGTTGGGTCCGCCAAGGGAAATGTAAGACCAAATTAATCCAGACTCCTAAGACCGCCGAATTGCTTGCCGTTGTGCGTCGCGCCGAGGCCTGGCTTGCCCAAAACGGCATTGCCAACCCCCTCGTGAAATGGCCCACAGACATTTGGGGCGAAATCCCTGCCGACTTCGGCCGCAAAAAATAATATCTCTCCCCATGGACGACAAGAACAAGAAAGAAAAGAAGTGGGCGCCCGACGCCCCGATCCGCCAGTCGCTGCACGAGGGCTCGATATACGATGCCATGGCTAAGGCCGGCAATCTGATAGACGATTTGCACGACGAAGGTCTCAATCAGAAGATTAACGACATTTTCGACAATTGCTACCGGCTCTTTAATGGTTTCGTTGATGGCTCCGTAAGCCCGGATGTCGATAAGGTTTTTGAGACTGAGCTCGCGGACTCTCATCGTGTCGTCGATTCCGTTGTAGACGCTCTCGCCCTTTCTCAAGATGACGCCCCCGAGCGTTATAAGGCCATAGCTCGACAAAATGCTGCTATTGCTGACATTCCTAATCTCATTGCCGAATATAAGCAAATGGCGTTGTTCGGCACGGGAGATGAGGATGCGCTTATGTCGCTATGCAAGGTCCTCGATTGCCAGCGGATTGAGGAACATGAGGTTAAGCTGATTTTCGACCTTGTGGTGGAGGATCCTGAGTTGCCTCTTGAGCACCGTATGCTCGTTGTGGGCGTGCTCGCCCATAATATGATTTCGCGCCACAATGCTTATCTCGCCTCTGCCATGATGCGCTCGATGCGCAATATGGCCGGTGAGCCTGAGCTGCTTGGGCGTATGGCTGTGGCTGTGGTGGCGGACATTCTGTCGTGGTCCGAGAGATGGGGCGACAATGCGTCTTTGCTCGCCTCGCTGGAGGAAATTGTAGACGGGCGGGATGTTGTGGCCACGGTGCTTCTCAATGTCTTTGGCAATTTTGCAAAGACAGTGGTCGTGGATGACGTCGAGAAATTTTTCTCCACAGAGCTCGCAAGTGAACTCGAGAAGATTGTGGCGTCACTCTCCAAGAGAGCCCAAGAGGCTAAGGATGCCAATGCCGAGAGCGGAACTCTGAGTCTCACTCTCTCGTCGGACGAACTGAAGGCTATGTTTGGCGAGGGCGCGGAGTCGGCTATTGATAAGATTAAGATGATTGAGCTGTGGAAGCGTCAGGGGGTAGACGTGGGCTTCTGCTCGATGCGCTTTATGAAGCTTCACCACTTCTTCCGTGCGCCGCTCAATTGGTTTCGCCCGTTCTATCGCGGTGTCGCTGAGGTCGATGCCGTATTCAATGATTTCGACCCCGAGGTCAAGGAGAATGTCTACGCGATGCTTGAGGGCAACCCTTATCAGCCAGATTCCGATAAATATTCTGTCGCGCTGAGTTTCGCCGCAATGAAGAATGACGTGGCTCTTGAGCAAAGTCGTGCCCTCAAGGAGGCAGTATCCAACGTCAATTCCGAAGGTGAACAAAATAACGGCGATGGTGAGCTCGATTCCATAGACCCGTCTGTAAAGACTGCCGTCTTGTCTTCTGACCGTTTTGTTAAAGACCTTTTCCGCGCATATCGTCTACAAAGCTCTTTCTTCGGACCTACAGACGCTTTCGCGGCCCCGCAAGATGCTTTCGACACCAAAGTTGTCAATATGGCATTCAAGGAGCGCGTGGTATTGGAAGCCTTGGCTCAAAATCTTTCGCAATTCAAATGTTGGGTGCCAGCCGAGAGACTTTGGGCAATGCTCGTCAAACGCACCGAAGGCCAGGAAAATCGTCAGAAAGATATGGCCAACCATGCCATATGCCTGATGAAACTCGGCAAATATCCCGAAGCACTGGAGGAACTTAAGCAGGTGGAGGTGATGGACGACTCTAATCCCAAGGTCATCCGTGCGCTCGCCGAGTGCTATTTGGCGCAAGAGAATTACAAATTAGCATCTTACCGTCTGGAGCAACTCCGCCAACTCGACCCTGATAATCAGAAGATACTGCCAATGCTCGCCATTTGCTACGAGGGTAATAATGAGCCTGATAAAGCACTCAATAGTTGGAGCGAGATGGTGTACCTCCGCGAGGACGACTATTGCGCCATGGCCGGTAAGGTGCGTGCTCTGTTGGCTCTCGGTCGCGACGAAGACGCTGAACGTGAGGTGATTAAGATTCCCGAAACCGACGATACTCTCGATACGAGAGGCGCACGTGCCATGTGCCTCTTCGTCCGCTATGAGTTCAACAAAGCAAAGGAAGTATTTGCCGCCCTGTCCAAGAAATACGGTGTGGAGAAAGTTGTCTCGCTTATCAATATGAGCCGCAATATGCTCTTGCGCCACAATATATCCAAACGCCACATCGACCTTATGGCCGACTGCGCAAGGATGGGCCGCAGCCTCTAAAAATACCAGGCTATGAAACAAAAGATAATAAACGACCCTGTCCACGGTTTTATAACCATCGACGACGATTTGCTCCTACGCCTTCTTGCCCACCCATGGGTTCAGAGGCTCAGGCGCATCCGCCAGTTGGGACTGACGTCGCTCGTATACCCGGGTGCCCAGCACACTCGTTTCCAGCATGCCACGGGTGCGATGTACCTTATGCAGCTTGCTCTCGACACTCTTAGTTCCAAGGGCGTTCTTATTCTCCAAGGCGAGCAACGTGCCGCCCTCGCTGCCATAATGCTCCATGACGTTGGCCATGGGCCTTTCTCCCACGCCCTTGAGCACCTCATTGTCGACGTGGACCATGAGATGATTTCTGACCTCATTATGGAGCGTCTCAACGAGGAGATGAATGGCGACCTCGATCTCTGCATCAAAATCTTTGCCGGCAAGTGCCGCCCCTTCCTCCATCAACTCATCTCCAGTCAGTTGGACACAGACCGACTCGACTACCTCAAGCGCGATAGCTTCTTCAGCGGCGTGGTTGAGGGTGCCGTCGGCTCCGACCGTATCATTAGGATGCTGGATGTCACCATGGATGGTCACCTTGGTGTCGAGGCCAAAGGCATCTACACCATCGAGGATTTTCTTGTGGCTCGCCGCCTTATGTATTGGCAAGTCTATCTGCATAAGACTGTTGTGGCTGCCGAGGAGATTCTGCGTATGGCTGTGCGTCGTGCCCGTTTCGTCCTTTCGCAGGGCGGCGATGTTGAGGCTTCGGGCTCTTTGCGTTTCTTCCTCTCAAATGTGATTGGTGAGGGTGATTTAAGGTCGAGAGCCGAGATTTTGCCGATGTTCTGCGAGATTGACGATGACGATGTCAATGTCGCTCTCAAGAGTTGGGCGCGGTCGGAGGACAAGCTTCTCGCTTTCCTCTCGCGAAGCCTTGTGGATCGTCGCCTCTTCCACATCGAGATGAGCCGCGAACCTATCCCCGAAAGCCGCATTGCCGAGGAGAGGCTGCGTGCGGTGGATAAACTTGGCATCGCTCCCGAGGCGGCCGATTACGTTGTTCGGACGGGTCAGGTGAGCAGTAAGACGTATAACATTGGCGTTGACCGCATTAATATTATCTTCCGCGATCGCTCGGTGCGCGACATCTCGGAGGCCAGCGATATGATGAGGCTTGAGACTCTTGGCAATGCCGACCGCCGTCACTACATCTGCTACCCGAGGTGGGATGCGTTGGACTGACGATATTTCCTATTTGCAGTTCCGTTTTTCGGGACATCGCCTCCGCCCGTTTTTTATAATGGGAATAATTGTATAACTTTGGAGGCTAAATAAATTTCTTTCAGAGAAGGACTAACACAAACATATATGGAGTTCACAGCGCAGCAAATAGCCGAGATGCTCGGCGGTACCGTTGTCGGCGATCCCAATACCACCGTCAACGATGTCTCCAAAATTGAGGACGGTCGCCCCCATACGCTCACATTCTTCGCCAACGCTAAGTATGAGCATTACGTCTATACCACCAAGGCTTCCGTCATCATCGTGAACTCCGACTTCGTGCCTCAGCAGGAAGTCCCGGCCACTATGATTAAGGTGGCCAACGCCTATGAGAGCCTAGCTCAGCTTCTCGCCCTCTACCAGCAGATGCAGCCCAAGAAGGTTGGTGTCGAGCAACCTAGCTATATCAGCGAGAGCGCTACTGTGGGCAAGGATGTCTATATCGGCGCGTTCGCATACATTGGCGACAAGGCTAAGGTAGCTGACGGAGCTAAGATTTATCCCCAAGTTTACATTGGCGACGGCGTTACTATCGGTGCCGATACCGTCATCTATCCGGGCGCTAAGATTTACAAGGGCTGCAAGATCGGTGAGCGTTGCGTAATCCACGCCGGTGTTGTAATTGGTGCCGATGGCTTCGGCTTCGCTCCAGACAAGGAAGGCGTCTACCACAAGATTGAGCAGATTGGCGTTGTCGTGGTTGAGGACGATGTTGAGATTGGTGCAAACACCTGTGTCGACCGTTCTACCATGGGCTGCACCAAGATTGAGCATGGCGTCAAGCTTGACGACCTCATTATGGTTGCCCATAATGTTGTGATTGGTCACGATACCGTTATCGCATCCCAAAGCGGTGTGGCTGGCTCCACTAAGGTCGGCGCGCATTGCATCTTTGGCGGTCAGGTTGGCGTGGCTGGTCATATCGAGATTGCCGACCGCACCACTATCGCTGCTCAGAGCGGTATTCAGGGCTCCATCAAGCAGCCTGGTCAGACTCTCTTCGGCTCACCTGCATTCGACTATAGGCAGTTCTCTCGTTCCTTTGTCGTCTTCAAACATCTCCCCGAGCTCAAACGTCAGATTGATGCCCTCGTCAAGGAGAGCGAGGAGAAGAAATAAAAAAGTAGGCTTTAATTTCCAATTCCCAATATGAAGCAGACAACTTTGGCTGGCAGTGCGACGTTTGAAGGCAAAGGCCTCCACACTGGCGCATACGTCCACCTCTCCATAAATCCCGCTCCCGTAGACTACGGTTTCCGCTTTGTCCGCATCGACCTCCCCTCTAAACCGGAGATTAAGGCCGAGGCCACCCGAGTCTCTTTTACTCAGCGCGGTACCGTCCTCACAGGCGACAACAAGGAGACTATCTCAACCATCGAGCACCTTATGAGTGCGCTCCGTGCACGAGGCGTGGATAACTGCCGCATCGAGCTTGACGGTCCCGAGGTCCCCATCCTCGACGGTAGCGCTAAGCCTTTTGCCGATGCCATCACCCAACTCGGTCTCTCCGAGCAAGATGCTGAGCGCAAATATCTTGAGATCACACATAAGGCTGTATACGAAGAGAAGGAGAAAGGCTTGCGCATAATCGCCATGCCCGACGACCACTTCGCCGCAACTGTTTGCATTGCTTTCGATGGCACTCGTGCACTTGCAAACCAGTGGGCACAGCTTGAGAGCCTTAACGAGGATTATGATCAGGTATACGACTGCCGCACGTTCGTCTTCCTCCACGAGATCGCTCCGCTGCTCAATATGGGGCTTATCAAGGGTGGCGACCTCGACAACGCCATCGTCTTCGTCGAGGGTGAGATTACTCCCGAGCAGAAAGCTGAATTGGCAAAGAAACTCGGCCGCACGGATATCACCATCCATCCTAGTGGCGTCCTTAATGACCGCGACCTCAAGTACTCCAATGAGGCTGCTCGTCACAAGCTCCTCGACCTTATCGGTGACTTGGCTCTCGTCGGCTACCCAATCAAGGGCCGCATCATCGCCACTCGCTCGGGTCATGGTTCCAACACGGCTTTTGCTCGTCAGCTGATGGCTGAGTTCCCCGTAAAGTAGTAAACGGAGACGCACATTATTTTCTTCTTAGACATTTCGAACGCATATATAGAACAACATGAGCTATCCTAGCGATTGCAAAATAAGCCCTCTCGCCAGTGTCGATCCGGGCGCACAAATCGGGCATAACGTAGAGATTGGTCCATTCGCCGTCATCGAGGACAACGTTGTCATTGGCGATGGTTGCAAAATTCTAAATGGTGCCACCGTTTGTTGGGGCACCCGTATGGGCAAGAACAACCGCATTGCGCAGAACGCTGTTGTAGGTGGAATCCCTCAGGACCTCAAGTTCAAGGGCGAGGAGACGACTTGCGAGATTGGCGACAATAACTCCATCCGCGAGTGCGCAACCATCAACCGCGGTACCGCTTCGCGTGGCAAGACTGTCCTTGGCAGCAACAACCTCATCATGGCATAT
The DNA here is from genome assembly GCA_963631865.1 of Eggerthellaceae bacterium. Classification (GTDB taxonomy): domain Bacteria; phylum Bacteroidota; class Bacteroidia; order Bacteroidales; family Marinilabiliaceae; genus W3P20-009. The sequence continues at coordinate 9,334 of CAVGTO010000017.1, read as the reverse complement.
TGCCACCTTGGCCACGACTGCGTTTTCGGCAATAACATCATTGTCTCCAATGCTTGCCAGTTCGCCGGCGAGGTTGAGTGCTCCGATTTCGCTGTTGTCGGTGGCGGCTCTCTCTGCCATCAGTTCACTCGCA
>CAVGTO010000017.1:0-9191 GCA_963631865.1 Eggerthellaceae bacterium | reverse complement strand
CGCATCGGTCGTTATGTTATGGTCCAGGGTGGTACCCGTTTTGGCAAGGACGTCCCTCCGTTCACTATGATTGGTCGTGAGCCAGCCGCTTTTGAGGGCCTTAATATTGTTGGCCTCAAGCGCCATGGATACACTGCCGAGCAGATTGGTCAGGCTCAGGAGGTTTATCGCCGCCTCTATCTCTGCAAGATGAATACCACTCAGGCTCTCGAGAATATTCAGGCCGAGCTAGAGCAGACGGATATCGTCCGTGAGATCGTAGACTTCGTCAAGGCTTCGCAGCGCGGCATCATACGCGGCTAAGCAGCCTTATGCGCTTATATAACACCGCCCCGCAAGGAAGTTCTTGGTTTCCTTGCGGGGCGGTGGTTTTTGGAATGGACTGCGCCGCAAATTTAATACGACACGCTGACCTCCCCGACAATCTCCCGAGCGCGTGCGGCAATTGCGTCGAGCACGGCGGGTGGAGTCTTGGTCATAGTCTTGAGTGGCGTCTCGCGGTCTATTGTGTAAATCATAAGGCGGGGTGGGGCGATTTGGCGGAGAATGTCGAGCCATGGAGCCACGTCGGCCTCGCTTGTGTTGTCATACGAACCTTGCTCGTCGGTCCAACTGACAAACATTGTCTGAATTGTCAGAGCGTCGCCCATTCTCTCCTTGAGGGCTATTATCTGTTCCGCTATTTTAGAGAGTGAATATCCGGGAGCAGGGCGGTCGAGGCGGATGGCTGTCGAGTCGAGTCCCGAGTCGATCTTTAGAATTGCCTCGTCGATAGAACACAAGGCCTCGGCTACCTTCTCGTCGCCGAGGCGGGTTGCGTTAGTGAGGACGCATACGCGTGCATCGGGGGCAAAGCGGTCGCGGAGGTCAATGGTGTCTTCTATTATCTCGGCAAAGTGCGGATTGAGTGTCGGCTCTCCGTTGCCTGCAAATGTTATGACGTCTGGGTGCTCACCCTTGGCTGCCATCTGTTTTAGGGTGGCTTCGAGTTTGCGCGCCACTTCGGCTCGTGAGGGCAGGGGGGCGAGGCTTGTCTTTCGCTCGCCTGCGTGCGTAAATCCGCATTCGCAATAGAGGCAGTCAAATGAGCAGACCTTGCCATTTTCGGGTAATAGGTTGATACCAAGAGATATGCCAAGTCGGCGACTTCTGATAGGGCCGAAGACTGCGCGGTCGAATAGGATTGTAGACATAATGTGTTTTATTGGTTTGTTGAAGTCTATGGTTTTTGTGGCAAAGGTAGCTATATGAGTGGTATGTCGTTACTTGCGGCTGGGCTTTTTGGCTATATTTTAGCTTTGCGGTGGCGGTTTCCTCGAGGTGTAGACGTGTCTTATTTGTGAGCTATGGGCAATGTCTGGGCTCCGATTTCGTTTACGAGCAAATTTTCATTACTTTTGGAGGATATTTTGCCGTAGAACCGGCCTTGCGTTTTTGCTTGGCACCTCGGCTCTGCGTGTCCGTCTCTATGCGATTCAAGGATGTCATAGGCCAGTCGGCCGTCAAGGAGAGTCTGCTCGCTATGGCTAGCGAGGGACGCACTCCGCATGCCATGATGTTCCTTGGTGGCGAGGGCTGTGGCTCTCTGCCTTTGGCCATCGCCTTTGCGCAATATATCAATTGCACGGGCGACAAGAGTGGCGGAGACTCGTGTGGCGAATGCCCAGCTTGCCGTAAGATTAGTAAGCTTGTGCATCCCGATGTACACTTCATTTTCCCCATTGCCAAGGTCGGCACGTCGGACGATACCGACTCCTTCCTTCCCGAGTGGCGCGAACAAGTGACGCAGAACGCCTATTTCGGCCTCCCCGAATGGACCACGGCAATGGCGCAACGCAAGTTGTCCGCCCCAACACCCGAGGATGAGCCCGACGACAAAAAGGCGGCTGGAGTAGGCAAGCAAGCCCTCATCGCTAAAGATGCGGCCACCGCCATCCATCAGAAACTCAGCATGAAGCCCTACGAGGCCGACCGCCAGATAATGATTATCTGGAAACCAGAGCTGATGAACGAGACGACAAGCAACAGCCTCCTCAAAATCCTTGAGGAACCGCCTACGGATACCATGTTCCTCCTCGTGAGTGAGGATTCGCAGAAAATCCTGCCAACCATCCTAAGCCGTGCGCAGACTTTCCGCATCCCGCCCATCTCGGAAGAGGATATGGCTGCCGCCCTTGCTCAACGCGATGGCGTCTTTGGCGACGAGGCAAAGCGTGTGGCGCATATCGCCCAAGGCAACTATGTGGCCGCATTGCGCCAATTGTCGTCAACTGATGCCACAAAGGCCAATCTCGAGTTCTTTAAAGGCATGATGCGTGGCGCATGGAAGAGGGACGTGATCGCGATGAATACCCTTGCCGACCAATGCCGCGCAATGTCGCGAGAGCAAGCCAAGAGTCTCCTCCTCTATTGCCAACATCTCATAAGGGAGAGCTTCGTCATGAATCTCTGCCAGTCGGAACTTAACTTTCTCACGGCGGATGAGGAGGCGTTCCTTGTCAACTTTGCGCCATTCGTCCACGTGGGTAACGTCGAGAAGTTGGCCGCCATGTTCGACGACTGCATTGCCAAGGTTGAGCAAAACGGCAGTATCCGTATGATAATGAAGGGTATGATTCTCAATCTTACGGCCCTCATCCGCAACTCCAAACGCCCATCGTCCGAGCCTCCTCAGCAAACGGCGTGACGTCTGGAGTGAAGGTTAGTTTTTTGCATTCAATAATTTAGTCCATCATATCTGAGGCGGCGGACAAGTCTTAACCCTAATAAGGAGTTCCGCCAATCCTCACCCATAAATAAAAACATATTGTGGAAGACGAAATAAAGAGAGCCGACGAGCAAATCCCCGACCTCAAAGCCGATGACGACAAGGCTGAGGACCTCATCCCGGCCATCAACTACCGTCCTGAGGAGAAAGTAAGTCACTGCGGCACGTGTGCCATACGTGGCGGCAAACTCCATGCCTACGATTGGCTGGACGACCTCCCAACGCCCCCAAACGCCTCAGACCTCGTCGAGGTGCAGTTCAAGAACACGCGCAAGGCATATTACAGAAACTCCACCGGAATCCAGCTCAAGATGGGCGACACGGTGGCCGTGGAGTCATCACCTGGCCATGACATCGGCACCGTCACCCTCCAAGGGCGACTTGTCTACCTCCAGATGCACAAGAACCACGTAAACCCGCAGAACTACGAGTTTAAGCGTGTCTACCGCATCGCACGCCCCACGGACATCGAGAAGTGGGAGGAGGCTAAAGGCCTTGAGCATGAGACTATGCTCGAAGCCCGTAAGATTGCGCAGGATCTTCATCTCAATATGAAGATTGGCGATGTCGAGTATCAAGGAGACCGCACAAAGGCCATCTTCTACTACATTGCCGACGAACGTGTCGATTTCCGTGAACTTATCAAGGTCCTGGCCGACCGTTTCCGTGTCCGCATCGAGATGCGCCAGATCGGTGCTCGTCAGGAGGCTGGCCGCATTGGTGGCATCGGCCCGTGCGGACGTGAGATGTGTTGTGCTACGTGGATGACGAGTTTCATTTCCGTATCCACCCATTCGGCAAGGGTGCAGGACTTGTCTCTCAATCCCGTGAAACTTGCTGGCCAGTGTGGCAAACTCAAGTGCTGCCTCAACTATGAGTTGGCTTCCTATATCGATGCCATTCGCAGTTTCCCGCCCACCGACAAGCCTCTTGAGACGGCCGACGGCACATATTACTTCTTCAAGTACGATATTTTCAAGCGAATCATGTGGTACTCCCCACAGAAGGATTCGCCTTCCAATATTGTGGCTGTCGATGCCGACCATGTGGCTGAAATCCAGCGTATGAATGCCGAGGGTAAGAAGCCTGATGACATTGGCGGCAAGCAGCAGACTGTGGCCAACGAGGAGGAAAGCTACTCCAGCGTACTAGAACTCGACGACGACCTTACGCGCTTCGACTCGAAGGGTGGCAAGCGTGGCAATCGCGGTGGCGACCGTCGCAACGGTGGCAACAACCGCGACAACCGTGGCGGGCAACGTGATGGCGGTGACCGTAATGACAGCGACCGCAATAACGACAATCGTGGCGACCGCCGCAATGGTGGCAACAACCGCGACCGTAATAACAACCGCGATAACCGCGGCGGTCAGCGCGGCGACAACCGTAACCGTCAGTCCGACTCACAGCAAAACCAGCAGCAGGGTCAGCAACCAAGCCAACAGCAGGGCCAACCGCAAAATCAGCAGCCGACTCAACAACAAGTTCAGCCGCAAGCTGAAGGTGCTCAGCTGTCTCAACAGCCAAATCATCAGCCACAGCCTCAGCAAAACACCCAGCAAAACGGTCAACAGCAACGTCAGGGCAGCAATAACAATCGCCAAGGCAACCGTCAGCAGCAGGGTCTGCAAGGTCAGGATGGTGGTCAGCTGCAAAACCGCAACCGTGGCAACTTCAACCGTCAGGGCGACCGCCGAAATGGCAATAATCGCGGCAATAACAATAACCAGAGACGCAACGACCGTCCCAATCGCGGTCCTCGCCCCGAAGGCGGCAACGGCAACAACAACCGTCAGCAGCCAGACCAGGCAGGCCAACAGCAAAAACCTAAGACTGAATAATGAATAGTCTGAAATCTGTGATGATGAGTATGCGTTCGCTGGTTGTTGCGCTTTGCGCTGCGGCGTGCGCTCTCATTGTGTCGTCATGCTCTAATGGTGTGGTCTACGATGAGTATGTCAGCATTGCCAAGACGGGTTGGGACAAGGATACGCTTGCTATCTTTCGTGCCGACGTCCAGGATACACTTGGTGTATATGACATTATGCTCCAGGTTCGTAATGACAATGAGTACTCTTTCTCGAACCTTTGGCTCTTCATCGATGTCATTGCCCCCGACGGTCATTCGCGACGCGATACAGTCGAGTGCATCTTAGCTCGAACCGACGGTACGTGGCTTGGCGGCGGTTGGGGGTCGCTCTATAACGAGCGTTGCCCGTACATGAGCCGCGTGCGTTTCTCTGCCGCAGGTCCATATACTTTCCGCATTACTCAGGGTATGAGGGCGGATAACCTCGTAGGTATTCACGACATCGGTCTGCTCATTGAGCAACATGAGGAGCCCGAGGCGACTCGCTAGTCCGGCTTCGCTGTCAACATATTAAGAAATAGAAGTTTTGGGAAAGAATAAGCTTCAGAAATTCGCCGATATGGCTGAGTATAGCCATGTCTTCGAGGCCAGTTTTGAGTCCGTGCAGGAGAATGGTTTCGAGTTGCGTGGCAAATGGAACGAGTGGTTTGGCAATAGCAATCCCATTGTGGTGGAACTTGGCTGCGGACGTGGTGAGTATACTGTTGGCTTGGCAAGGCGTAATCCTGCCGTGAATTATATCGGCGTGGATATCAAGGGCGCACGTATGCATACCGGAGCCACAGAGGCTCTCCAAGAGGGTCTCAAAAACGTGGCTTTCCTTAGGACGCGCATCGAGTTCATCGAGAAATTCTTTGCGCCGGGCGAGGTCAGCGAGGTTTGGATTACATTCCCCGACCCGCAGATGAAGAAGCCCCGCAAGAGACTCGTCGGCACTCTCATGCTCTCGCGCTACCGTCAGTTCCTTAGCCAGCAAGGTCTCGTTCACCTCAAGACCGACAGCCCATTCCTGACGACGTATACTCAGGCAATGCTCATTGAGAATGCCATAGTGCCGCAGGCTGCGACCTCCGACCTCTATGCCGACATTGAGGCCGGTAAACTTACAGACCCCGCCCTCGGCATCCGCACATATTATGAACAGAAGTGGATTGCCGCCGGAATGACTATCAAGTATTTCCGCTTCACCCTCCCGCAAGACGTCGAGCTCAAGGAGCCTGACATTGAGATTGAGGAGGACAATTACCACAACGTAGGTCGCAACGTCAAATTTAAGGAGTAGGATGGTACGCCTGTGCGCATCCCGCCTCCAGCGACAATAACATACCTCCCCACACTAAATATCTACAAATGTCTGCAATTTATCCGGCGCAAATCATAGCTGCGCTCAAGACTGTAATCCACCCCGAGAAGGGTCAGAATATCTACGACCTCGGCATGGTCGAGGACGACATCCGCATCAATGGCAACCGTGTGAGCTTCTCGCTCATCTTCGATCGTCCCAACGACCCGCTTGTCGGTATGCTTAAGCAGAAAGCTGCGGAGGCCGTAAAGCGCGAAGTAGGTCCCGATGTGGAGATTGACGACAATATCTTTGTCAAGATTCGTCAGCGCGCCAAGGCTCCCGAGCAACCAATCTTGCCAGGCGTCAAGAACGTGATTGCCGTGGCTTCTGGCAAAGGAGGCGTGGGCAAGTCCACCGTCACGAGCAACTTGGCCATTGCCCTCGCACAAGCGGGTTTTAAGGTCGGATTGCTGGACGCTGATATATTCGGTCCGTCGGTGCCCATTATGTTCGGCGTCGAGGATGCGCGCCCTGTCATTTCTGAAAATTCTACTGAAGGTCACGATCTTATCAAACCTATAGAGCGTTATGGCGTAAAGATGCTTAGCATCGGGTTCTTTGTGGATCCGGACAAGGCTGTCGTTTGGCGTGGCGCTATGGCTACCAATGCCATCAAGCAACTCGTTACCGAGGCCGATTGGGGTGAGTTGGATTACCTGCTCATCGATATGCCTCCAGGAACGAGCGACATCCACATCTCGCTTGTTGGCCTTGTTAAACTCACTGGTGCCATTGTGGTCTCTACTCCTCAGAAGGTGGCTTTGGCGGATGCTCGCAAGGGCGTCGATATGTTTGTCAATCCCAAGGTTGGCGTGCGTGTGCTCGGCATTGTCGAGAATATGGCATGGTTCACCCCCGCCGAGCTCCCGGAGAATAAGTACTACATCTTTGGCAAGGACGGTGCACGCAACTTGGCCGTAGAGATTGGCGTGCCCCTCTTGGGCCAGATCCCTATCGTGCAGTCCATCCGCGAGTGTGGCGATGCAGGATCACCTGCCGCTCTCGACAAGGAAGGCCCCGCAGGCCGTGCTTTTGCCGACCTCGCCAATGTCGTTGCCGGACTCACGCGCTGATGTTCCATATCCCCGATGCGGAACGTTTTTGGTGTTAATTAATTAGTGCCCTGCTAATGAAGCTTTTTAGCGGTTTTCTTACGGCTATCTTCACAGCATTGCTTTTGACGGCTTGTGGCTCAGATGGCAGTGAATTGCGTGTCGAGCCGCTCTTGTCGAATGGTGCCGTACTTCAACAGAATTCTACTTTAGAACTTATTGGAAAAGCTGCTCCTGGCACTCCAATTTCCGTCTTTGCCGATTGGGATCTTATGTTGTCCACAACGGCAGGAATAGATAGTGTTTGGAGCGTCAGCATCAATACTCCCAATGCTGATAAGCGCAAGCACACCATCATGGTGGAGTCGCCCAGCAAGTCTATTACCTTCTCGGACCTTCTTGTGGGTGAGGTTTGGCTAGCCATTGGTCATGCCGATGTCAATATGACTACTGACGAGAGTGATGCCGTGGTGCGCACTGATAGTCTCGCCCGCTTCTTCGAGGTCGAGAACGGGACGAGTCCCGAGCCCGAGCAGTGGATTAGCGGTAAGTGGAAAGTATCTTCTCCTGCCAATTTCTATGGCATCGGTCAGACTTCCCTCTCTTTTATCTCTCATTTGCGTGATAGTCTCGACATCCCTGTAGGCATCATCCTCGCCTCTTATTCCAAGGCTCCGTGCAAGTCGTGGGTCAATATCAAGACTATCGATACCCGTAACCGTCGTAAAGCCGAGGAGGAAAAGTACAAGGAGTGGGCGGAGAACCATGAGGAGTGCCAAAAGTGGCTTGCCACGCAGGATTGCATGCCCCTCGCTACCACCACAAGTGTTTACGACGACTACGTCTGCGTGTCCAATTTCGATATCAATATATTGAACAAGACGCAGTTGCCAGGCCTATGGGGACCTTCGGACCTTCCTGGCTTCAATGGTGTGGTATGGTACTTTAAGGAGGTGACGCTGCCTGCTGAGATGGTTGGTAAGAGGTTGCGCCTCTATACCGGTCGAATGGGCGGACGCGGGGTCGTCTACGTCAATCAGACCTACGTTGGACATTTTGACGAGAGCAATATGTCTTGGACCTCGTGCTCGTTCGATATCCCTGCCGATGCCACACGCAACAATCATCTCGACCTCGCAATCCGAATCGCTGGCAACAGTCGTACGGGCGGTCTCTATGGTCATGCCGACGGCTCGCCAATGCGCATTGAGCTTATAACAACAGCCAAGGAGCGAGATGACGATGATGTTGCTCCGAAACCCGTAGTCCGTGCAGATGGCGAGTGGCGTTACTTCGCCGCCGCTCGTATTGAGGGTGACAGCATTCGCACATTGGGTATTCCTCAGAACGACTTCATGCGCAACTATCGCACTGCTCTCGCTGTGCCTAATACGTATTGTGGCTCGGTCTTCAACAAGATGATCGCCCCTCTGCGTGGTAAGAAAGTTGCCGGCGTGGTCTGCAATATTGGCGATGCCGATTGTGAGGACAAGGCCGGCGGCATATCATATTACTTGCCTCTCTTGGCAAAGTCGGTGCGCGGCGTATTCGATGATGAGAATTGCGCATTGCCTTTCTTCTTTACTCAGCGTGGCCGTATATCCTTGGCGGACTCGGTGAACTTGGATTTTGATTTTGGCAATGGCGTGCGCGAGGCTCAGATGGAGGCTGTCGGGAATATTCCTAATGCCAAGATTGTGTCGACTCTCGACGTCGTCTGTGTGAACGGGTACAAGACTAGTTTCGCACGTATGAACGAGGTCGGCATCCGTCTCTCGAAAATCGTCTTGGCCGATGTATATGGTTGCCACGTTTTCCCGGCTTACGACCCGACACCTACTACGGCCGTTGTGCGTAAACAACTTATTAACATCCAGTTTGAAAATTCTCAGGGACTGTGCGTCAATACGGCTCTCCCGACGGCTTTCGAGGTTGCGGGCGCAGATTCCGTATTCTATCCCGCTCGTGCTTTGGCTGGTGACAATTCATTGACTGTCTTCAGCCATATGGTGCCCGAACCCGTCTATGTGCGTTATGCTCACTATGACTCTATGGAGCCCACTTTGTGGAACGCCTTCGGAATGCCAGCACCGGCTTTCTTCTTTCATGCTACGATAGAGGAGTAAACAGATTTTTTTTAATCTCTTAATATTATAA
>CAVGTO010000016.1:0-28157 GCA_963631865.1 Eggerthellaceae bacterium | reverse complement strand
CCTACGACCCTCTGATTAACAGTCAGATGCTCTAACCAACTGAGCTATTGGTGAAGATATATAATCGAATCCCTGCTTGGGATGGACTGAAATCAGCTGCCCAGTCATTTTAGCCGGCCTTGCTGAAGTGCCTGTCGGTGTTTTTGTTCCCGAAAGCGATAGCAAAATTATGCACTTTTCCCGAATTAGCAATATCTTCGCGAATGTTTTTTGACCACAATTCACATGTGGTCGCTTTCTCGTCTGATTTTCAACTACAAATAAAAATTATTTTTACGCTTTCCGCATACGGACTTCTTCCCGTTGTCCGCCCTCATGCCGTCTTGCGTGAAAATTCTAACACTTCAACCCTCTAAAAGTGGAAGCAAAAGTTCTCGGTATGGGCAATGCCTTGGTCGATATCCTCGTCCGCATGCCCAATGATAATATCCTTAGCCAGTTCAATCTCCCCAAAGGCAGTATGCAGCTTGTGGATGACGAACGCTCGGCTGAGATTGTCGAGGCCGTGAAAGGTCTCCAACCCTCCATCGTCTCGGGCGGCAGTGCGGCAAATGCCATATACGGTCTCTCCAATCTTGGCATCCAAACCAGCTTCCTCGGCAAGATCGGCTGCGACGAACTCGGCAACCGCTATAAGGCTAGCCTTGAGTCCAACGGCATCGAGCCCCTCCTCAAGACCAGCAATACCCATTCCGGCTCCTGCATCTCGCTCATAACTCCGGACTCCGAGCGCACTTTCTGCACATGCCTTGGCGCGGCTGTTGAACTTACGGCCGAGGACGTCCCCGCCTCCATCTTCGACGGCTACTCCCATTTCTACGTCGAGGGTTACCTCGTCCAAAACCCAGAACTCATCATGTCGGCCTTCAAGGCGGCTCACGAGAAGGGCTTGACCACCATTCTCGACCTCGCGTCTTACAATACCGTCGAGGAGAACCTTGAGTTTATGCAGCGCCTCATCAGCAAATATGTCGACGTGGTCTTCGCCAACGAGGAGGAGGCTACGGCCTTCACAGGCAAGGAGGACGACGAGGCCCTCAATGAGATTGGCGAGCTCGCCGATATCGTGGTCCTCAAGCAAGGTCGCCGTGGCAGCCTCGTCAAGGTCGGTCATGAGCGCGCGCATTGCGGCATCATCACTTGCAACGCTATCGATACCACAGGTGCGGGCGACCTCTACGCTGCGGGTTTCCTCTGGGGCCTTATCGGTGGCCTCTCGCCCGAGAAGTGCGCCACCGCTGGCGCCATCCTCTCCGGCAACGTAATCGAGGTTATCGGCTCCAAGATGGATGCCAACCGTTGGACCGCCATCCGTCAGGAACTCAAGAAACTCTAAGGGAATACACTGAATAACATCTCCCCAAATTATAAATAAATGAAGTTTACCGACCTCCGTCTCCTACAGCCAGCCCTGCAGGAGAACATTAAGGCTCTCGGCTTCTCCCGCCCCACGGATATCCAGTTCAAGGCTATCCCCCATATCCTCGATGGCGAGGACATTATGGCCATTGCTCAGACCGGCACGGGCAAGACGGCTGCGTTCGCCATTCCCGCCGTGTCCAACCTCATGAGGCGTTCGCGCCGATTCGGTTACCGCGGTGTGCGCTGCGTGGTCATGGAGCCCACCCATGAGCTGGCTGCCCAGGTGGCGAATGTCATTAAGCAACTCGCCAAGGGCACGGACATCAGCGTTGTGGCCATCCACGGCGGCGTGGGGCAGGACAACCAGATTGCCCTCCTCAAGGGTGCCGCGGACATCATCGTGGCTACGCCAGGCCGTCTCTTCGACCTCTCGGCGCAAGGCTATCTCGATACTGCGCAAACGGAGATTCTTGTAGTCGATGAGGCCGACCATATGCTCGCCCTCGGTTTCTATGACGATATCGCCCAGCTCGTGCGCCGCATTCCAAAACGCCGTCAGACTCTCTTTTTCTCGGCTACCATCGACGCCAAGATCAAGGAACTCGCCTATTCCCTTGTCTACCGCGCTGTGCGAATCGAGATGAGCCAGAATAAGGTTGCTAAGAACGTCACCCACCAAGTTCTCGGCGTCTCGATGGACGAGAAGCGTTTTTACCTCGAGCGCATCGCTCGTGAGAATCCCGATGCACACATCATTGTCTTTGTCCGCACCAAGGTTCGTTCCGAGCGCGTCCAGGCGGCTATGACCCGCGTCGGCCTCAGCTCTACGCAACTCCATGGCGGCATGGCTCAGACGGAGCGCAACAAGGCTCTCGACGATTTCCGCAACGCCAAAGTCCAAATGCTCATCACGACCGACGTCGCCGCCCGTGGTATAGACATCCCCGCGGTGGACTACGTTGTCAACTACGATGTGCCCGAGCAGCCGGAGAACTACGTCCACCGTGTAGGCCGTACTGGCCGCGGCATGGCCAAGGGCTATGCGCTCACGCTCTCCGACCCCGCAGAGCAGCCTCTCATCGACGCTATCCAAAAATATATGGGCGAGGCCATCTCGATCCTCCGTATGGATAAGCAGGAGCGCGAGGCTACCGTTGATTTCTCCGAGGACAGCAAAGACGACTGGCGCAGCCTCATCAAGGATTAAAGCGGAACATATATCTCCACACGAAAAGCCCGGGACGAAGGTCCTGGGCTTTTCGTGTTTTCCTCCCCCCCCCTTGAGTTGTATCTTAAATCTCATAAAAGTTGTGTCTCGAAATCTCGGTTGCCGTGGTGGGCAGGAAGGGGCGTGGTATGTGCAGCCGCCCCAGGGGTTCTTCCATATGGGTTTCTTGGGAATAAGTACCGTCCCAATATAGTTCGCTTCGACATTCTATGCTGGCTTTTAGTCGCGCACGCCGAATAGGGACTTTATGCATAAAAGTTGTATATTTTTACGTGATACCCCTACGAAAAATAGCAAAACGTAACTTTGAATATCTGTTTTTCCGTTTTTTAGTAGTAAAACAGGGGGTGTCGGTGATAAAATGCTTGTATTTTTGCATCTCCTTTTATAAAATTGCATCCCGTAAGAGGATGTACTTTATTCGTTGCTACCTGTTACCTCCAAAAAAAACAAGATAATTCAAGAAGATTAAGGACGATATGAAATTAAGGCTTTTATTCGCGTCGCTGGTGCTGATGACGTCAGGACGTATGATGGCTCAAACCCCAGTGGGCGGACAGGTCATCGATGAGAATGGCGAGCCTGTCGTCGGTGCTCAAATTCAAATCCAGGGCACGACTGCGGGCACCGTTACCGACATCGATGGCAAGTTTACCCTTTCCGCTGCTAAGCCCGGTGATATGCTCGTGTTCAATTTCCTCGGCATGAATTCACAGACTCAGCCCGCCGCTTCCAATATGAAGGTGAGCTTGAGTTCCGACGACAAGGAACTCGATGAGGTCATTGTTGTTGCCTATGGCGAGCAGAAAAAGTCGTCCTTCACAGGCTCCGCCGGAGTCGTCGACAATAAGTCGCTCGAGAAGCGTCAGGTCAACAACGTTATGGAGGCTCTCCAAGGCAATGTGGCTGGTCTCCAGTCATTCCAATCCTCTGGCGCTCCCGATGCTACGCCCGAGTTCCGTATCCGTGGTTTCAGTTCTCTTAATGCAGGCAACGACCCGCTCATCGTCCTCGATGGCGTGCCCTACGATGGCCTGTGGAGCAACATCAATCCCGCCGATGTGGCGTCTATCACCGTCCTCAAGGACGCGGCTTCCAATGCCCTCTATGGTGCGCGTGGTGCAAACGGCGTCATCATCATTACTACCAAGAAGGGCGACTCGGGTAGGGCTTCCGTAACCCTCGACGCCAAGGTCGGCTGGAGCAGCCGCGCATCGAAGCGTTACGATACCATTGATTCTCCAGGTGAATACCTTGAGACATATTACGCTGCCCTCTATAATAGCTACATTGCTAAGGGCCAGACCTCTTACGAGGCTCATCAGAACGCCAATGCCACTCTCTATAAGTCCTCTGCCGATGGCGGCCTGGGCTACATCCCTTACACCGTTCCCGACGGCGAGTACCTTATCGGCGACAATGGCAAACTCAATCCCAATGCCACCCTCGGCACCCGTGTCTATAACGATGGCAATGTCTACACCCTCCTCCCCGACGATTGGATTGATGAGACCTACCGCCGCGCTCTCCGCCAGGAGTACAACCTCAGCATCAATGCGGGCAACGATAAAGGGCAGTTCTACGCCTCACTCGGCTATCTCAAGAATGAGGGTATCGTAGTGGGCTCCGACTATGAACGCGTCTCCGCTCGCCTCAAGGCCAGCTACCAAGTCTTTAAGTGGCTAAATGTCGGTGGCAACGGCAGTTTCTCTCACTCCGACACCAATTCGGCCGATGAGGATGCCACTGGTAGCAACAATATCTTCTACCAGGCTGCTCTTATGGCCCCCATCTATCCCGTCTACATCCGCGACGCCGAAGGCAATATCGTCTATGACGACTACGGCAAGGTAGGTGACTACGGCGATGGCGCTACTCTCGGCTCTTCCTACGTCCGCCCTTACCTCACTCAGAGCAACGGCATTACGGACGCAAACCTCAATACCAACAACACCGTCGTCAACTCCTTCTCGTTCGACGGTTTCGCTGATGTCTCTATCTGGGACGGACTCAAGGTCTCCCTCAACGGCAGCGTCTACCACAACTCCAACCGCATGACGCAGACCATCAACCCATTCTATGGCTATGGCAACATGAGCTACCCGGGCGGCTACGTATATAAGTACAACTACAACTACTACTCCGTCAACTTCCAGGAGTTCCTCAAGTACAACAAGACTTTCGCCAACGTCCACAACGTCTCCATCTTGGCTGGCCACGAGAACTATAAGCACGACTATGACTACATGACTGGCGACCGCAAGAATATGTTCTCATACTTCGGCAACCAGGAGCTCAATGGCGCAACCACCTACATCTCCAACTCGTCGTCACAAACCAAGTATCAGACCGAGGGCTGGCTCTTCCGCGCTCTCTATGACTACGATGGCAAGTACTTCGGTCAAGTTTCCTATCGTCGAGACGCCTCTTCGCGCTTCCATCCCGACCACCGTTGGGGCAATTTCTACTCCGTCGGCGGCGCTTGGATCATGTCCCGTGAGGATTGGATGAAAGATGTCGATTGGGTTAATACCCTTAAGATTAAGGCCTCTTTCGGTCAGAACGGTAACGACAATATCGACGATTTCCTCTACACCGATACATACACCATCGAGAAGGGTGAGGGCAACGAGATAGGCCTCGTCCTCTACAATATCGGAAATGAGAACATCACTTGGGAGACCGTCTCCAACACCAATGCGGGTGTCGAGTTCGAGCTCCTCAAGAAGCGAGTCCGTGGCGGCGTGGATTATTTCTACCGCAAGACCACGGATATGCTCTGCACCGTCCGCGTGCCTCTCTCCTCTGGCTATGCCGGCTACTCTTCCAACATTGGCGATATGGTCAATAAGGGCGTTGAGATTGAACTTGAGGGCGACCCTATCGTTACCGACAACGTCAAGTGGACCATCGGGGTCAACCTCACTGCCTACAAGAATGAGATTGTCCGCCTCAACGACGACAATAAGTACAACGACCTCAACGGCCACGCAGGCTACACCAGCGGCAGCTACTACTATGGCGAGGGCCTCCCAATGTACACCTGGCGTCTCCGCAAATACGCTGGCGTCTCGGCCGACGGCCAGTCTCAGTGGTATATCCACGATGCCAATGGCAATCTGACCACTACCACCAACCCCAACGACATCACCAAGGACGAGGATTACTTCGACTGCGGCACTGCCCTGCCTGATTTCTATGGCGGCTTCAACACCACGGTCACTTTCTTCGGCTTCGACTTCAACGCTTCGTTCGCCTACTCCGTTGGTGGCAAGGCAATGGACTGGAGCTACCAGAGCCTCATGTCTGTGCCCGAGTCCGGCTACACTGGCATGGCTCTCCACAAGGACCTCCTCAACGCTTGGTCTTCCACCAACACGAGTTCCGACATTCCCCGCCTGCAATATGGCGACACATATTCGGCTTCTACCTCCGACCGTTTCCTGACCGACGCCAGCTGGCTCTCGCTCCAGAACGTGTCGCTCGGCTACACATTCCCCAAGCGCTGGATCGAGAACATCAAGCTCTCCAACGTCCGTCTCTACGTCTCGGGTGAGAACCTCACCTTCTGGAGCAAGCGCAAGGGCTTCGATCCCCGTATCAGCTATGCCGGCTCTGTCAGCAGCGACGTGGCCTATGCCCCCGCTCGCACCATCACCGCCGGCCTTACTGTCCAATTTTAGTGTGTAACCGAACAACTATTGAAAAAAATGGTCAAGAAGACATATATACTTCCCCTCGCCGCCGCCGCTCTCCTTATGAGTGGCTGCATAGACGAGATTGAGCCCACCGACGTGGCCTCAAAATCCCAAATCAGTAAGGACTCCGAGTCCTTCGCCAAGCTCGTCAATGGCCTCAAGAGCAAGATGATCCAGGTCGATACCTATGGCTCAACCTCCGGCAGCTTCGCCGAGGCTATGGCCGACTGGGGCTACCCCTGCTACATGCTCTGGCGCGATGTCATGCTGGACGGTATGCCTACCACCGGCACCTCTTGGAACTATCAGTATTCCCTCGAGGCTTGCACAAGGCTCACTACCTACTCTGGCTACCCTTACTATTACTACTACAGCTTTATCAACAACGCCAACCGCATCCTCTCAGCCAGCTCCGAGGAGAGCGCGTCGGAGACCGTCAAGCAGCAACTCGCCATCACGCGCGCATATCGCGCAATGAGCTATATGCAGCTCTCGATGATGTATGAGTTCTACAAGACTGGCATCGATGGTCTCGATCAGCAGGCTGCCGCTGAGGGTGTCATGGGTCTCACCGTTCCTCTCGTAGACGAGAATACCACCGCCGATGAGAGCAAGAACAATCCCCGCGCCCCGTTCTACAAGATGTATCGTTTCATCCACAACGATCTCGCCATAGCTGAGGAGAACATCGACGGCTACTCGCGTTCCGAGAAGAACGATATCAACGCGGATGTTGTCAACGGTCTCATGGCTCGCTTCTGGCTCAACCTCGGCACGCGTTTCCTCCGCAATCCCGACGATCTCGACACCCAGTTGCAGCATGAGAGCGACGCGGACGGCTGTAAGTCCCTTGGCATCACCAATGCCGCCGATTGTTTCACCAATGCTGCCGAGTACGCCGACAAGGTTATCAACGCCGGCTACTCTCCCGTGACTGAGGACCAGTGGCACGATGTCTCCACAGGTTTCAATACCGCAAACCAAGCTTGGGTTTGGGACATCAAGTACAGCTCTACCGAGCAGACCCCTCGTTACTGGATGACCTACACCGGCCTCTTCGCCGTCGAGCCATCTTGGGCTTTCCCTGCCTACACCAAGGAATACCGTTGCATTAGCAAGCGTCTCTTCGACAAGATGCCTGCCGCCGATTGGCGCAAGACTACGTGGGTTGACCCTGCCGACGCCGGCCTCACAGAGGTTCCCTCCGACAAGTATCAGACAACCCTTAAGGACGAGACGAAAACCTCTAAGGAGGAGTCATCTAACTGGAGCCGTCTCCCGGCCTACGCCAGCCTCAAGTTCCGCTCCGCGGGTGCCGATATGGACTCTGAGGAGAAGGGCCTCCTGACGGCTATGCCTCTCATGCGCGTCGAGGAGATGTATTTCATCAAGATGGAAGCCGCCCTCCGCACCAGTGGCATCGGCGAGGCCAAGAGCCAACTTGAGTCTTTCCTCAATACCTATCGCTACACTGGCGGTTCCTACACTTGCTCTGCTACTACTGCCGAGGATTTCATCAGCGAGATGATTGACCAGAAGTACATCGAGTTCTGGGCCGAGGATGTCCTCTTTGCCGACTACAAGCGTCTTGGTCTCCAGGTCAACCGTAAGTTCGACGACACCAACTACCTCGAGGTCTACCAACTGAAGTCAAAGTCCGGCTATGCCGCCCCTTGGCTCAACTTCTACATTTCCGACACCGAGAAGAGCTTCAACCAGGCTGTGGCTATGAACCCCGACCCGACGTCCTACATCAGCCAGTATTGCAAATAACCTGCATTATCTTTCAACAATGAATAAATCATTTTCGCATATATCATTGGCCCTCGCCATGGGGCTCTGCCTCGCCTCTTGTGACGAGAAGAACGACGATTTCACACCCGGCGGCCCCACTCCCGCCGACTGCATGCAAGTCTATTTCGACTCCAGCAATCCTGCGGATTTCATTGACGAGCCTAACAGCCGTACGTCCATCGACATCGTGGTCTCGCGCGTCGATACTGCCTCTGCCGCCGAAGTCCCCATTATCTGCAAGCTTGCCGACGACGGTCTCTCTATCCCTTCTTCCGTTAAGTTCGCTGAGGGCGAGAAGAGCACCAACCTCACCATCTCTTTTGGCAAGCTCGAGACCTCTAAGAAATACAATTTCTCTCTTGCTATTGACGATGCGTACGCCGACCACTATTCCAACCTCGACGGCTCTACAGTCTTCGTTGGCTATGTAATGGATGCCACGTGGAGTGTCTATGTGTCTGGCGCAAAGATGACTTACAGCGTTGTCGGTACCGAGTATTCTTGGACTGTCGATATCGAGCGACTTGGCACCACCAATCGTTACAGCATCCGCGACTTTATGGGGTCCGGTCTCGATATGACATTCACTGTCGGCTCTGCCGCTGCTGGCCAGAAGACTGGTTACTACACCATGACGCCCTACTCCAACTACTACACCTACACCGACGATGGCGTAGCTGGTTTCTACCTCTACGATACCGCCAAGGGTGAGCTCCCCGAGTTTACTGTAGGTGACAAGACTATCCAGGAGATTTGCTTCCTCACCAAATATGGCAGCACCGAGTACAACTACATTGGTTTCTCCAAGGGCTACGCTCAGTTCTCGACATACTGGTCTACTTATACCGACGGCTCTTATGACTACTACAATTACGTCGAGCTCGTCTTCGACCCCATCGAAGAGGAGTAGTCTCAACATTAAATAGCGTTGAATATGAAAAAGATATATAGCCTCTTGGCCCTTGTCTCGATGCTTTCGCTTGGCCTTGTCGCTTGTGACGACGACGATGACGATGTCGTAAAGACTCCCCTCGAGTCACCGACTGTCGAGAATGACGGCTCCAAAGTAAGTTCCCTCTCGTTCAGTTGGCAGCAAGTGGCTGGTGCCACCCAGTATGCCTACGAGATCTATGACGCGAGTGGCAACCTCGTGACGGGCGGCATAACCACGGCCACTTCCGCCATCATCTCTGGCCTTAAACCCAGTACCGAATATACTCTTAAAGTTTGGGCCTACGCCGCTCTCGATGGCGACAAGTCTACTTCGCCCATTGCGACACTCAAGGCCACTACGGCGGATCTGACTGAGCTCGGCGCTCCCGTGCCTACCGCTGCTTGTGTCAATGGCCGTGTTTCAATATCTTGGCCCGAGGTGGAGAATGCCACCGGCTATAAGTACAGCTACACGGTCGATGGTGAGGTCATCGAAGGTGAAGTCGAGACCAATAGCCTTACCCTCAGTGGCCTTGCCATTGGCGAGTATACTATCGTGATCTATTCCGTTAGCGACGACGAGGCGTTCTCCGATTCAGAGAAGATATCCCTCACCTTCCAGCGTGCCAAGGCAGAAGTTTGGCGCAAGACGGGTAAATATACATCTTCCGCTCTCGGCAAGTCTTTCGATGCCGACATCGTCTATTATGACGATGGCGCATATTCCATAGAAGCTCCAATTGGCGTTGAGGGTTACTCCTTCAGCTTCTCTACTCTCAGCGGCTCGACGGAAATCTCTGCCGTAGATCCTTATTACACTTCAGGTGGCTACTCCTACTTCACCTATTCAGATGAGTACTATGCTGGCGTCTATACTTCTAGTGGCTACTCCACGTTCTCTGGCGACCAAAAGTCTGGCGAGATGAATTTCTATGCGTATCTCTATGCCCGCAGCGACGACAGCACAGTCGGCGGCGGCTACGATTACTTTGTATGGGGTGCGGCAGTCTCCACTTCGCTCTCTGTCGACGACCTTGTAGGTTCGTATGACGCTACCAATAGCGGTTGGTTCTGGAATTCTACGTGGGAAGATTTGGCTGCAACTTGCGAGATGTCCATCGCCAAGAATGACGACGGTACCATCACGATATCCAACTTCTTGAATTGGGGTGTTGACATTACCGCTACAGTCGATGTCGATGAGCGTACTATAACCATCCCCGTCTGCGAGTTCTCTTACTACACACTTGCCGATGCGTCCTCATCTGAGACAGCGGTTGTGGCTACCATAAATGATGATAACACTATCACCATCAGCAACTACGGCGCATGGTACGGTGGCTCTTCTTACATCTACGCTGGTGCCGAGACCGTAATGACCAAGCAGGTCAAGAAAATCTCTGTCGATGACCTGGTCGGCAAGTACAGCGCCTCTGTCAATGGCTCAGACTACTTCTCGTCCGATTGGAGCCAGGAGACTGTTGACCGCACGAATGAAATGACCATCGCCAAGAATGACGACGGTACCATCACCATCTCCAATTTCTACGATTGGGGTGTTGACTTTACTGCCACTGTCGATGTCGACGCGCGTACGATAACGATCGCCGCAACTGATTGGTACAGCGGTTACGTTCTCGCAGCCAACGCTTCTTCCTCTTCTGATGTTGTAGCGTCTATAGCAGAGGATGGAACTATCACTTTTGCTGATTTCACAGCTTGGTATGGCTCTTACTCTTATATTGATGAGGGCACAACGGTCATAATGACCAAGCAGTCCGAAGAGTAAACTATTCAGGCAAAACTCTCCGCTCTCTAAAGGCGGTAAATAGTAAAATCTCATCCCTCGATAATCTCCGAGGGGTGAGATTTTTTGTTTGGTGTGGCGTTCGCGGGATAGATAAAACAACAGCGGCAAGTAACTTATTTTGAAAGCTACTTGCCGCTTGTTTTTCTATGCCGATAGGGTAGGCTAATTACCCATTAATCTCATCGTAGAACTTGTTGTAGGTCTCGATGTCGGGGGTCTCGCCCGTGTACTCGAGGATGGGCTTGCCGCTCGCCTTGGCGTACTCCACAAGCTCGGGAGTGGCGTTGGCTGAGCAAATAGTGATGCCGTCGCAAAGGTCGATGGCTGTCTTCATAAGGCTCGTGTAGTCGGAGATCTTAATCTTCTTGAGGCCCTTCTCGTCGATGCCGTCCATCCATATCTTCTTGTTCTCCTCGGCCCACGTGCTGCTGAAACTTTCGTCATAGAGCGATACAACGACCTTCGACTTTGCAAAGTACGGGTCGTGCTTTGAGAGGAGCTTGAGGTATACGGGCATCATCATTGTGAACCAACCGTGGAGATGAATCACGTCGGGCACCCAACGGAGCTTCTTGGTGGTCTCCCATACGCCGCGGGCGAAGAAGATGGCGCGCTCGTCGTTGTCCTCGAACTCCTCGCCGGTGGCGATGTCCGTGGTAACGCCCTTGCGCGTGTAAAAATCGTCGTTGTCGATGAAGTAAATCTGCATCCTGGCGGCCTGGATGCTTGCCACCTTGATGAGGATCGGATGGTCGGTGTCGTCAATCACGATGTTCTGGCCCGAGAGCCTTATGACCTCGTGCAACTGGTTCTTGCGCTCGTTGACGCTGCCGAAGCGAGGCATGAACGTGCGGATCTCACGTCCCGACTCCACTACGCCCTGCGCCAGGCGACGGCTCCATTTCGATATCTCTGATTCCGGCAAATACGGGTCAATCTCTTGCGAGACGTAAAGTACCTTCGTGCTCATCTTTTCCTTCTTTATGGGCGGCCACGGCCTCGGTCTTCAAACTATTTTCAAGCTGTGCCTCGTAGCACGGTTTGCGCCCCTTAAACAGCGCGAAGTTACAAATTTATATTGATTTTTCCTAAAGATACCACCCAACCTTGCGCGCCTTTTTCACATTTCGCCTACGCTCTGTACGAACTTCATAGCCCCAAAAAGGAGTGCGCCATTCCTATTCCACGCTGCGTGTCTTGTGAAAATCCATCGGTGCAAATCCAATTTGAACGAACAGCAATCTCTGTCAAGCGTAGCGTGCGGTTCAAACACTGGTTCTGTGTGCATCCGTGAAATCAGTGGACAAATATATACCACTGGATAGAGCGAAGCCAAGTGAATCTGCATCAACAATAAACACAGACAAAGCGGAGACGTGTGACATATCTTCACTCCGCCTCCGCTTTAGACTGGCGAGTTTCCACGGTGCAAGCGCGCCAGGCCTCTGCCAAACCTATTAACAAAAAACCATTCACCCGATCTGACTTCCAGATTCTGGGCTGCACAAGATGCCTCAGCGGCACCATGCACTCAAAAAACCAAAGAACGATACATGGCATACGCATTCACTGCGCCATTGCCCGCGCCCCGTTGGGCGCACAAGACATTTATTGTCAGTCGTGGCTCCGACTTTCAACATTGCAAAGTTACGCCCTCCTCTGCCGCCCTGCAATACCTAAAAATAGCTATTTTGAATAATTAAAAACAAGGGAGTGCTGCGTGAGCGTATTGGTTCCCCGTCATCCCCACTTCTGTCTTTAAGTGAAATATCTATACGTATGATTATGATTGACAGTGAAATATATCGTTAGCTCTGTTTCTGACCTGCAAAACCACATCCGATCGCTATTCTTATTTCAGACTACCTTGCTTGCGTTTGTTGGTGGGAATGCGAGTTGGCCAAACTCCTGCTTGCTCGCCAATACTGCAAAATGAGTACTGCTCTGCGTGGATGGGGTCTAAAGGTCAGTTATGCGTTACTATGCGCTGCTCTTCTTCCCCGCAAAGTAATGTCTCAAAATAACCAGAGACTGAGAACGGGTCCGTCAATCATCAATTGCCAATTGGTATGCAGCCTCCACGCGACGCCCCGTCCACTTGGCCGCCCCAAGCTTCTTGATTATGACCTTGCCGTCGCAGTCCACAAGTAGCGTGGCGGGAATGCTGTTCCGCATGTCGGCTACGAGACCTATTGACGGTTCGTCTACGCCGTCGTCGAAAATCTCGGCATCGTCGTCCTCATTGTCGTGGAGCACGAGCATCCGCAAGTTGGTGTATTTCTTGCGGCGCATATACTTAGCCATGTCGTCTGCCTCGTCGGCGCTGATAAGCACGTAGAAGTCGATACCGGTCCATTCGCCTGCCGCAATGTTTAGCGATCGCAATTCGGCTCGACTCTGCGCACTCCATACGCTCGCCGTGTTGATAAGCGTAGGGCGTTGGGGCGGAAATCTCAATGTCGTGTCGGCTCCCGTAGGTGTAGTGGCCTCAATCGAGTCGCTGGCTCCTACGAACACGAGTTGCTCATAGACTTCGGGTTGCGATGCGGCGCAGCGAAGTATATACGTCATTAAGCCTCGGCGTAGTGGGGCTATGGCGACCACGATTACGGCAACTAGGAAGGCGAAGTCCACGGCTATGCCCACCCGAGTCTTGCGCCCGCGGTATCGCCTCCATGCTCTGCTTACTGCGCCCATCGGTTGCGTCCTCTCTCCTTATGCCGTCTTGATTTTGACGGGCGTGGGTATTGTCGAGTGGCGTTTCCCGTTTGTCACGATGCTCATGCCTATGGCCTTGGCGTTGGTGAGCTCAATGTTGGCTCTTATGAGGCCCATAAGGTTGATGTCCGCCTCGAAAGTCGTGCCAGGCGTGAGGGTCTGCGGCAGCTGGGCCACGTTGGCGCGGAACTTGCGAACCGTGCCTCCCATAATGAAGGTCACGAGAGGCTCGGACACCTCGACGGGTTTGCGCGACGTGTTATTCACCTTGATGTGGTAAGTGAAGTCCTGCTTGAATTTGCCGCGGACGACAATGCCAATGGGGTATATGGCGTTCCTCTTCATGTAGAAGAAGCCGATTACGAGACCGGCCACAATGACCAGTCCGAGGCCTACAAGCCATCCGTTGCCGGCGCTGCTGCCATTCTCAGCCTCCGAACCGTCAGTGGTGATGGCTGTGGAGTCGGCTGGCGTAGGCAGAGGCTGCGATTCGCCAATCTTGATGCTGTCGGGTGGGGGTGGGGGCGCTTGGTGGCCAACGCTCTGCGTGAGCTGACCTACCTCCCAGCGAAGGCGGCTTATCGTGCATTGCTGCATCATCATGACCATGAGCATGCACCATATTACCATTCGCCAATGGCCGCTGAGCCATGCATTGAATTTAATAGCGTATTTGCGTATGCTGTCCATCATTTGTGTGTGGTGTGTCGGTTCGTTTGTTACTGTTCTTTTGACCCTCTGCCGCAATATCCTTGCCAATCGGCCGGTGTTTGCCAAATTGGCGCACGGGCGGATGCCTTATGCCACTGTCTCTCGGACAATCTCGCCCGCTATCATAAGTCCGAAGATGGCTGTTATGTGGGCCACAGTTCCGTTTATTTGCGCCTTGGATGAGCACCATTCGTGGTTTACGAGGTTCGGGTCGCCTGGCCCATTCTCTCCCTTGGGACATACGCATTTGTCCGTTCCGCAAGTTGTCTCGCTGCCTTTGTTGGAGAGTAGCTCGGGACTGAAGACGCACTTGAATTTGCGGGCAGGGCGGACTCCGTCGCGTTTGAATTTCTTGCGTAGCGCACGGGCGAGCGGGCAGCCCTTGGCATCCCAGAACTCCACCATGCGAATCTGGGTGGCGTCCATCTTGAGTGCCGCTCCCATGGACGAGATGAACTTGGCTTTGCTCTTGCATGCGCGGAGGATGAGCAACGCCTTGTCTTTGAGGCTGTCTATGGCGTCAACAACGTAGTCGAAGCTGTCGAGGTCAAATTCGTCGGCCGTCTCCTCGGTATATATCTTCTGCAGGGCCGTAATCTCGGCTCGCGGGTTGATGCTCAGAAGTCTCTCGCGCAATGCGTCTACCTTCACTTGCCCCACGGTCTTGAGCGTGGCCATAAGCTGACGGTTGACGTTGGTTACGCACACGCGGTCGGAATCCACTATGGTTAATGTCCTGACGCCACTGCGCACCAGGCTCTCCGCACACCATGAGCCTACGCCGCCCACGCCGAATATTATGACTTTGAGGTTGCCGAGTCGGCCCATGGCGTCTTTGCCCACGAGGAGCTCGGTCCTGCGCATCGCGCTCTCTGATATATCCACTTGGTTGTCTATGTTGTTATTCCGCCACAAATTTAAGCCTTCTTCCGCAATTATTCACGGAATGCCTTTCGGCTATATTTATATTTATCATTATCTTTGTTGTGATGGCTCTCCCGTGTATGTGAGGCCTCCCGACAATTAGTAATTTTTTTCTTCATTATGAGCAAGTCCCTCCGTCGTTCTTCCAACGGCATGATCGCTGGCGTATGCGCCGGCGTGGCCGATTATTTCGGCATCGACCCTACTGTCGTCCGTATTCTTTGGGTCATCATCACCCTCTGCGGTGGTGCCGGCATCATTGTTTACCTCATCATGCTTCTCTTGATGCCGAAATAGGGTGTCGCAAGATTTTTCTTCGATAAGCTCCCCGCCCTAATGCGTCGGGGGTGAGAATCAGACCTTGGCACTCGTTGCCCGGGTTTTTCTTTTTTGCCTATCCACAAACCCCTGTTCATATATTTATTGAGTATGACACACTTACGTTCAACTCTCGCGGCGCTCGCTCTCCTGCCCATCACGGCGGCTATGGCCTGCACCAACTTTATCGTGACGCCTGGCGCCTCGGCCGACGGCTCGACGTTCATCTCATACAATGCCGATGACTACGGTATGTTCATCGGTCTCTGCCACTATCAGGCGGGCGTGCATCCCAAAGGTACGATGCGCGACATCGTAAATTGGGACACCAATATCTGGGCTGGCCAAATACCTGAGGCTCCCGAGACATACAATGTCATTGGCAATATCAATGAATATCAGGTGGCTATAGGTGAGACTACCTATGGCGGCCGAGAGGAGATGGTTGATACTACAGGCCTCCTCGACTATGGCACTCTCATCTACCTCGCCCTCCAGCGTTCTCGCTCTGCACGTGAGGCCATCGAGGTTATGACTTCCCTTGCTAATACCTACGGCTACGCTTCCGAAGGAGAGACGTTCTCTATTGCCGACCCCAACGAGGCTTGGATTATGGAGATGATGGGCAAAGGCCCGGGTTCCAAAGGTGTTGTGTATGTCGCTCTCCGTGTGCCCGACGGCTATATCTGCGCTCATGCCAACCAGAGCCGCATCGGTAACTGGCAGAAGCTCGGCCTCGCCAAGGAGGACGTCATAGCAGCCAAGGATGTAATATCCTATGCCCGCAAGATGGGTTGGTACTCAGGCAAGGATGCCGATTTCTCTTGGAAAGATGCTTTCGCTAAGCCCGATTTCGAGGGCCGCCGCCTTTGCGATGCCCGCGCTTGGAGTTTCTTCCGCCGCAATGCCGACGGCATGGATAAATATTACGCTTGGGCCGAAGGCTCCGACCCCAATGCCGAGGATATGCCTCTGTGGGTAAAGCCCAACCATAAGGTCTCTCTCCACGATGTCATGATGGGCATGCGCGACCATTATGAGGGTACTCCCCTCAGCCTTGCCGACACCACAAGCCTTGCCGGCGGCACATGGATGATGCCCTACCGCCCTACGCCTCTCGTCTTCAAGGGCGACGATGGCAAGGACTATTTCTGGGAGCGCCCGACGAGCACTCAGCAGACGGCCTTCACCTTTGTGGCTCAGATGCGTAAGAGCTTGGCCAACAATATCGGTGGCGTGCTCTGGTTCGGCAACGACGATGCCAATATGATTGCCTACACCCCTGTCTATTGCGCTTCGACTCGCCGTCCCGTCTGCTACAACACTCCGGATGCCGATGCCGTGACCTTCTCTTTCCAAAATGCCTTCTGGGTCTGCAACTGGGTGTCCAATATGGTCTACCCGCGTTACTCGTCTCTCTTCCCCGATCTTGAGGCTGTCCGCGACACTCTCGAGGCCTCCTTCCTCGCCCGTCAGGCGGATGTCGAGGCCCGTGCGGCAAAGATGACCACCGAGTCCGCCACCAAGTATCTCAACGACTACTCCATTGCGTGCGCCAACGAGATGATGGAGGCGTGGAACAACCTCGCCATAAACCTCATCGTCAAGCACAATGATATGGCTCTCCGCACTGTCAATCCCGACGGCTCATACGCCCGCAATGCCAATGGCCAGGTAAAGCGCGTCACCCGCCCCGGCTATCCCGCCACCGCCCGCCACCTGCTCATTGAGCAGGGGGATGTCCATGCGGAATAATGCGCGATTGGATTGATATCTTTTAGATATATATAAAGCCTCCGTGGCCTGCTGTTCGCAGGTTCCGGAGGCCTTTTTTATTAAAGTGTTAAGGACGAAATAATCCCATTGACTAAATGCATATTGTCAATTTGCATCTTACGTCTGTAGTGGCTGGACATATTCTTCATGAAAATATTCTTGCCGTCGGAAGTGTGATTTAATTCATATTTTTCTAAATGACACACGCTACCACATTGTGAATCTCGTATCGGCTAAATATGGGGTACACACGTAAACTGAGGTTGAAAAACCTCCAAACGAAAAAATAGAATAGGCTATGTTTGACGGTAGTGCGCACTTCCTAAAATCAAAGGCCCCGGCTCCGCAAGGGTGCGGGGCCGGGGCCATATGTACTTAAGTTAGCTATGCCGAACTATTCGAGTCCGAGGAGTTGTGTTGCCACGTGCTCCATATTGGCGTAGTCCGCCGTGAGCTCGTCGGCAAGAGCCTCGCGCTTGCAACGGTCGCAGCTGCGGAGAATCTCATAATAAATGGCCATGCAACGCTGGATGCCAGAGAATGCAGCCGAGAGGTTGCCCGACTTGAGGCTCAAGTAATAGGTGAGCTCCTGGAGATTGTCCTTGGCATATTCGCGGAGGATGGCGTCACCCTTCTCTCCCTCGCCTGCAATCATATAGTCCTCTGCCATTTGGACGGAGAGGAAGTTGTGGGGCACTGCCCAGCTGGGTATCTCTTCCTGAATCTTGTCGAGTACCTCAATGGCCTTGGTGCGCTTGTCGGCGGAGTCGGGGCTCGTCTTGGCCTCGTCGAGGAGCGCCGTGGCGAGGCGGGTGAGGTGCATGCGGAGGTTGGAGCCCATGCGGCTCTTGTTCTCGTCGATGTAGAGACCAGGTTTGTTGAAGCTTCCCCAACGGAACTTATGCATGACGTTGTCGTACATCTTGTCGGTATCCACCGTGCCGCTCACGCCGCGACTGTCCGTCTTGCCGTAGATTGGCACAATGCGCTGTGCGAGGCCTTCAAGCTGGAAGTAGCCTTCGAGTCCCCAGAAGTTCTCTCGACCTACAGTTACGGCGTAGTAGAGAGGACGCTGCCAATTGCTGGAGACAAGCATGTCGTAGACCATCAAGTTGTTCTTGAGAATATAGCTGCCACCCGGGTTAAGCTTCATCTGGCTGACAATCTGATTCTTCTTGTCTTCGGAAATAGCGCCAGATTTCAGTACGGCTTCCTTGTCTACGTCGAATGTGAACTTGCGTGCGGGAATGTAGCAAATATGACCGCTGCCGCTGTAGCCCGAGAGGGTCTTGGTGCGCGGGTCGTCGCTGCGTACGAAGTCGAGAGCCTTGCGGAGGTCGAGGCCTTTCTTCCACTTGTCATTCTCGACGAGGTAGACCACGTCGCGGTCATGCGTATACTGCTCGTGGGTGTACGAGATGGGCAGCGGGTCACTCTCGTAAGCCTTGCGCTTCATCTGGTCACAATACCACTCCGTCTGGAGATACGAGAGGTTGCAGACGCGTACGTCCGTGCGGCATCCCTCAACCTCCTGCGCGTACCAGAGCGGGAATGTGTCGTTGTCGCCATTGGTGAAGATTACGGCATTCTCGTCGCACGAATTGAGGTAGTTGTATGCCACGTCGCGGGCAATGGTGCAGCCCGAACGGTCGTGGTCGTCCCAGTTCTGCTGGGCCATGATGCCCGGCACGAAGATGAGGCTGACGAGGGATGCCACGCCCACGGCCACCATCCTCGGAGTCTTGAGCTCTATCAGCCACTCGATGAGCTGAAGCACGCCGAGGCCAATCCAAATGGCAAAGGCATAGAATGAACCTGCATATGCGTAGTCACGCTCACGAGGCTGGAGCGGTGTCTGGTTGAGGTAGAGCACAATAGCCAGACCCGTCATAAAGAAGAGCAGCATCACTACCCAGAAGTCTTTCTTGTTCTTGCCAAGGTGGAAGAAGAGGCCCGCAAGGCCAAGGAGCAGCGGCAACATGAAGTATGTGTTGTGGCCCTTGTTGCTCTTGATCGAATCGGGCAGGAGATCCTGATCGCCATACATGGCGTTGTCAATAACGGGAATGCCAGTTATCCAGTTGCCATGAGTGAGTTCGCCATGACCCTGGATGTCGTTCTGACGACCAGAGAAGTTCCATAGGAAGTAACGCAAATACATGAAGTTGATCTGGTACGAGAAGAAGAACTTCAGGTTCTGCGCCATAGTGGGAATGTTGACAGCCTGCGTATTGCCGTCTTTCGTGACCATTACGGTCTGACCGTTCGAGCCGTTGAAACCACTCCACGCTTTGTACTGCTCAATGTGAGCCTGCTGACTGCTGTACATGCGTGGGAAGGTTACTTTGGCTTGGTAGTCATAGCTGGTCTTGTAGTCGGCCACGACGTACTTGCCATCCTTGATCATGTACACGGGCTCGCCTTTGCCGTCGCGCTCTGAGCGGTCGGCAAGTGGCGATGCGAATGTCTGACCTCGGAAAAGTGGACGGTCGCCATACTGCTCACGGTTGAGGTAGTCGATGAGCGAGAAAACGTTGTCCGGGCTGTTCTGGTCCATCGTGGGGTCGGCAGCGGAACGGATCACGACCATTGCGAAGGACATGTAACCCAATACGATGACAGATACGCTGGTTACAACGGTGTTGGCAATGGTGTGGTTCTTCTTGAAGGTGTATATCATACCTCCAATAAGGCCAACTACGAGCATCACCATCCAAAAGATGGCGCCGGAGTTGATGCCAAGGCCGAGGTCGTTCACGAAGAAGAGGTCGAAGTAACCTGCTATCTTTACGAGGCCTGGTATGATGCCGTAGAGTATGGCTCCCAAAATGACGCATGAGATCGCGAGCGCGCTGACGACTCCCTTCGCGGTCGCCTTATACTTGCGGAAGTAATATACAAGGCCCATGGCGGGAATGCAAAGCAAGTTCAGCAAGTGAACGCCAATGGAGAGGCCCATAAGGTAGGCAATAAGCACCAACCAACGGTTGCTATGAGGCTCGTCGGCGACATCCTCCCACTTGAGGATGCACCAGAATACGGCCGCCGTGAAGAGTGACGACATACCATAAACCTCACCCTCGACAGCTGAGAACCAGAATGTGTCTGAGAATGTATATGCCAAGGCGCCAACCATGCCGGCTCCCATGACTGCCCACGTGCGCCACGTCTCGGGCTCGCCATTGTCCCCCACGGGCTTACCATCGATGACAATCTTGCGCGCAAGGTGAGTGATGGTCCAGAAAAGGAAAAGTATGGTGAATGCGCTGGCCAATGCGCTCATCACGTTGATGAACTTGGCCACGAGCGTGACGTCCGGTGCCGCAATGGCGAACATCCTGGCGATAATCATGAAGAGGGGCGCTCCGGGAGGGTGGCCCACGAGCAGTTTGTCGGCGGTTGAGATAAATTCGCCGCAATCCCAAAAACTTGCCGACGCCTCAGTCGTCAAGATGTACGTGATAGCCGAGATGACGAACGCCACCCAACCCATCACGTTGTTGATCAGTTTGTATTGCTTCATTTATATTTCCGTGAGCCGCTCTACCGACTCATTAATTTATTTCTACCAAATCGCAAATTTATATCCTTTCTTGCAATATCACCCTCCGTCTCCGCTACAATTGCGCCAAATTTCAACCACCGCCACGTTTTATTCTGCGTAATTAATAGTATCTAATAGTTTCTTTGGTGGAACTCTGTACTCCATAATTCCAATTCGAGGTGTGCCAAATCCGCATACTAAAACTCTCTTGCGGCATGATCCGCCATCTTGCGTCGCATTTTTAAACAGCTGTGCCGATATTTGATACATCTTTTACCTACTTTTGCCCATGTTACATCCCAATTTGTAAAACACCAATCGCAAAATGGCTAAAATATTAGGCATAAGCACACCTTCCGCCTTTAAACGAGCCAAGTCGAAGGCTGCGAAACGACAAAGCACCCCAGAGTCCCTGGCGGCTATGCTTCTCTATGAGGCCGGATGGCATTTGTCTGATTCTCACGAGAATGGCGATGACCTCCACTCTTTCCGCACCACAAACCAGATTTTCAGCCACCTCTTCGACGCCCTCCATTTTGCCACGGTCTACGTCAAGTCCTCCGAATACCGCACTCAGAGCGTCGCCATCGACAGGCGATATGAATATTCCGACGTCGAGGACCGATATATCTTCATCGACTTCCCGCGCTTAATCCGCATCATGATTGAGGCCGATTTTGAGCGCAAGAGAATCGAGTGCTACATCCTCACCCTCGACAAAAATCTGCATCTCTGGAAGAATTACGACTTCAAGTTCAATGTCTATTTCTCTGATATAGACAATTTTGTCGCCCTCTTGAAAGAGCTCAATGAAAGCCTCGACCAAATATCCGCGGAGAACGACCGTTTGATTGGCGAGGAACTAAAGAAGGATAAGAGCAAAGAGACAGTGGTGGCTACCAACGAGGCCATAATCAACGCCCAAGCAAAACTCCTCGGCCTTGAGTATAACTATTACGAGACAAGCAAACTTAAAAACCGTCTCGTCGTATTCCACCTCAACCACTTTGTCTACCCTCGTTTCCGAATAGACAACGTCTCGCCTCAGACTGTTACGGAGTACATCGAGAAGGTTGTGGCCCTCGCCCGCGCTCTCGATGATTGCCCCAAGGGTATAACCTTTGTAAATAGGTAAAAAATCAAACGTTTATGATCTACCTCACAACCAAAGAACTTTCCACGACTCTCGACCGCACACCGCGTACCCAGAATATCATGCTCGTCGGCAAACACGGCATTGGCAAGAGCGAAATCCTTTCCAAATATTTTGCCGACAAGGGCGTCAAGGTCGTGACCCTCTTCCTCGGTCAGATGAGCGACCCGGGCGACCTCATTGGCCTCCCCTGCCGCGACGAGGCCACCGGCCGCACCAACTTTATGCCTCCATATTGGTTCCCTATCGACGGTCAGCCTGTGGCTCTCTTCCTCGATGAGCTCAACCGCGCTCGCCCCGAGGTCCTCCAGACCATTATGGACCTTGCCCTAAACCGCCGTCTCGCCGGCCGCAGCCTCCCCGAGGGCAGCACCGTCATTTCGGCTGTCAACGATGGCGAGGAGTATCAGCTTACCGACCTCGATCCGGCTCTCGTCTCCCGTTTCAATGTCTACGGTTTCCGCCCCACCAAGGAGGAGTGGATGGTCTGGGCTAAGTCCGAGAAACTCGACGACCGCGTCATAGAGTTCATCAATGAGAATTCCGATTGGCTAGACGGCAACCCTCTCGATCGCAATAATACCGATACCGGTCTCGAAAAGACTCCTGATCGCCGCGCTTGGAAGAAGGTTTCCGATGTCATCAAGAAACGCTCCGACCTCGACAGCTCCGACTCCAAGATTATTGCCGGCATCGTGGGTGCTCCCGCTGCCAGCAAGTTCCTCTCTTATGCCAAGGATAATCATCTCCTCTCTGGTGAGATGGTTCTCAACGAGTTCGATAAAGTCAAGGCCACCGTATCTAAGTATAAGGTCCACGAGCTCAGCATCGTTAACGATTCCATATTTGTCTATATCGAGACAAACTATCCCACAATGGACGCCAAGCAGGCAGCCAAGGTTGCCAAAGGCTTCTCTGCCTACCTCTTGCTCCTCACCCAAGGCAAGCGCAAGGAGGCTCTCGCTGAGTTCGTTAATACATACAACTCCGGCACCTACTCCTGCGTCCCCGCCTTTGTCGGCCTCAAGTGCCCCGATGCCCTTGTCACCATCACCAAGTTCATCAGCGAACTGTAAGAGCAGAAGAAGTCTCTTTGAGAATTTTAAGGTATGGACAGCATAGAAGATTTTGCAGCAAAACGCATCGAGGAGGAGGTGCTCAAGAAGTGGTTCTTCTCCGAGCCGGCGCTCCACACCATAATGTGCACCCACGAGCGCGTCCCTAATCGCGATATTCCCGTGCCCGTCCGTACTGGCAAGGGCCGCGTGGAGTACAATCCGGAGCTCATCGCGTCCGAGTCGTCCCAGTCTCTCGAGCAACTTATGCGTGCCGAGATGATCCGCATCCTCCTCAAGCACCCTTATTCTCGTCAGCCTAAGGTGGATGCTCAGTCGCGTCTCTCTGCCAGCAACGTTGTCCTCTCCGACAACTACGATTTCTCGAAACTCAATTTCGACAAGGCGGACGACTTTAAGTTGCCCAAAGGGCAGCACTTCGAGTGGTATGCCCGCCACATCGCACAGTCTAATAATTACAGCTCTGGCGGTAGCGACGGTAAGGATGGAGACATTTCGTCAAGCGGAAGTAATGGAGATGGCGGTAAGAACAACCAGCAGCAAAACTCCCAACAGCAAGGTGGCGGGGGAGGCTGTCAGTCGCAGGGTGGAGATGACCAACCACAGGATAACCAATCTCAGACAGACCAACAGCAGAGCAACTCTCAGCAGAATAATCAGCAGAGGAACTCCTTGCCGCAGGGCCCCACAAAGAGCGAGATGGCTCTCAGCCAGGTAGGCCTGTGGGAGGAAGACCAGTTGCGCCAATGCGAAATAAACGAGAAGATTCAGGGCATCCGCGGTTGGGGCTCGCTTCCCGCTGGCCTGCAGGAGAAGATTATTGCTTCTACTCGCGCTGAGGTCGACTATCGGAAGGTGCTCTCCGGATTTCGTGCGTCTACAATCTCAAGCCGTCGCAGCCTTACGCGCATGAGGCCCAACCGACGCACCGATTTCCAAAACATGGGCTCGCTCTACAAGCTTCGCACTAAGCTCCTCGTGGCCGTTGATACCTCAGGCTCTGTGTCGAATGCGGAACTTAGCAATTTCTTTGGCGTGATAAACAAGTTCTTCAAGCACGCCATAGAGTCCGTCGATGTCATATGTTTCGATGCCGCTTTGCACGGCGAACCCGTCACTTTCAAGAAGGCATCCAAAGCTGTCAAGATTGAGGGCCGTGGTGGCACGGATTTCCAAGTCGCTTTCGATTATATGGATGAACATCCGGACTACGATGGCCTCATAATGTTCACCGACGGTGCCGCCCCCGTTCCGACTTTCAAAGGCAAGAGATTCGACGTCGTATGGGTGCTCACTTCCGAGGATGCATACAAACATTTCTCGAAAGGTCTCCTCGAGACTGGTCGTTGTTGCTATATCGAGTTTTAGAATAATATAAGAATGGGAGAAGTAGTCCAAGTGGCTACTTCTCCTATTCTTTTTCTATACCCATTCCCCGAATCCGCTGGCCTCTCTGTCGGAGACATTGAATAACGTGTACCCGTCTTTTACGAGGCTCTCTACTGTGCGGGCCACGTTTACGGCATTGTCGAGGTCGGCCTCGAAGGTGGCTGGCCATAAGTGTGCGCAGGTGAATTTTATAATTCGTTTGCGCCCTTCCAATTCATATACATTGTATTCTCCGAAACGCATTGTCTTGTTTGTCGCCATTTCTGTGTGTATTTTTACTTGTTTCCGGTGCGTCAATCTGGTCTGCTACTGCTTATTTCTGCGTGGTCTTGTGTTGCTTGGTTGCTTTTAGTCCCCCGTCTCCCATTCAATATCGAGGATATCTCTGTCGATTTTCACGTGTTTTGTATCGATGATGTCCATAATCGTATGCGCCGTCTTTACTGCGTCCTCAAGATCCTCCTGGAAGTTGTCGTGTGATATCACGAAGGATAAGAATGTGCAAACGAAATTCTCGTCCGTTAAGCGTATGAATAGTGTCGTGTGCTTTTTGCTATCTTCGACTGCGTAAGTAAGTCCCTCTTCCTTCATTCGCATCTTGACCATTGCCATATTCGTCATCTCCTGCACTATGGCTATTTTATCCTTCCGCTCTGCGAATAACAAGGATTTGTCTATCTCTTCTTTGTATGTTTCATAGTTTTCCTGCCAGTCTTTCACGGTTTCCAAGAAATCAGCCGCGACAGTTGCCCCTGTCTTTATGTTAAGGACGGTGAATCCGCAGTCTCCATTGCCTATGCCTATGTAAATAACTCGGCTTTGCGAAAAGTCGGGTCTTCTGATAAAAAGGCAGATGGGTATATCCCCTTTAAGCGTGTATACGGCAAATGTATTGCGGTTATAGCGATTCTCCTTGATGAATTCTGCCATCTCCGTATTGTCCATAAGATGGCAATTGGCGGCCATCTCTTTCGCAAAAGGTGCGTATATCTTGCCTAGTTTAGTATTGGAGAACTTCCCTTCTTCAAAGAAGTTGCTCGGAAGCTTACAATCGACATAATAGTATCTGAGTCCTTCGAGTTTGATGCTGCGCTTCTCCTTCATTTT
This sequence comes from Eggerthellaceae bacterium, assembly GCA_963631865.1. Taxonomy (GTDB): domain Bacteria; phylum Bacteroidota; class Bacteroidia; order Bacteroidales; family Marinilabiliaceae; genus W3P20-009. The sequence continues at coordinate 2,616 of CAVGTO010000016.1, read as the reverse complement.
GCCTGCGAAGCATTCCTCTAACATCAGTTGCCGAACTCGCTCGTTTACCTTCTTCTCGCCTAAATATTTCTCCGCCTCCCTAAGGTGTTGCGTCGCCGTCTTGTCGCCGAAACGCATTGCTTTGTTTGCCATATGTTTATTGTTTTTCTTGAATGGGCGTTGTGCCATGTACGTATTACTTGAATCTTAGCTTAGCTGTGTCAATATCCTAGTTGAATCACTATACTAAACAAGTCAGGTAAGCCCCCCCAACTTGCGGCTCCTGCGAAACTATAACGGCTTGCCGGTGGTTTTGTTTCGTTTTAGTTTGTGAATGTCAGCGGGGGGAAGGGTGCCCCCCTCCGTCAATTACCTTCACCCGCTAATGTACGAATATTGACCCGAAAAGGCAAGTAGTAAATTCACATAGAAATTTTACCTATCTTTGCGGGGTGTCTGCGGAGGGAACTTTGCGCCCCCCATGCGGACAAAACGGATTTTCGACATTCAATAAAATTCTCAAAGCCTTGAATATCCTCCTCATCGGCTCTGGCGGCCGCGAAAACGCCATAGCATGGAAATTGAAGCAGAGCCCAAAACTCAGCAGCCTCTTCATCGCACCAGGCAACGCAGGCACCGCCCAGCTCGGCAAGAACGTGCCTCTTGACCCCAACAACCACGAGGAGGTTTGCAACTTCATCGTCGACAACAACATCGACATGGTCGTCGTAGGTCCTGAGGAGCCTCTCGTCCGCGGCCTCCACGACGCCATCCTGGCCGACTGCCGCACTGCCAAGGTCCCCGTCATCGGCCCGCAAGCCCATGGCGCCGAACTCGAGGGTAGCAAGGATTTCGCCAAGGCTTTCATGGTTCGCCATAATATCCCTACGGCGCGCTACCGCAGCTTCACCAATGCCAACGCTGCCGAGGGCGAGGCTTTCCTCGAAGAACTTCGCCCCCCCTACGTCCTCAAGGCCGATGGCCTCGCTGCCGGCAAGGGCGTCCTCATTATCGACAATCTCGATGAGGCCAAGAAGGAGCTGCGCGCCATGCTCGGCGGTATGTTCGGTCTCGCCTCCGCCACCGTCGTCATCGAGGAGTTCCTCTCGGGCGTCGAGCTCTCCGTCTTCGTCCTTACCGATGGCAAGGGCTACGTTATTCTCCCTGAGGCTAAGGACTACAAGCGCATCCGCGACAACGATGAGGGCCCCAACACCGGTGGTATGGGTGCCGTGTCGCCCGTTCCCTTTGCCGACGCCGAGTTTATGAAGAAGGTTGAGGATCGCATTGTCCGCCCCACCGTCGAGGGGCTCCAGAAAGATGGCATTCCCTACAAGGGATTCATCTTCCTTGGCCTTATGAATTGCGATGGCGAGCCCCAAGTTATTGAGTACAACGTCCGTATGGGCGACCCCGAGACTGAGGTCGTCATGCCTCGTCTCCAGTCCGACCTTGTGGATCTCTTTATCGCTACCGCCGAAGGCCGCCTCTCCGAGGAGACAGTCAAGATCGACCCGCGCGTCTGCACCACTGTCATGCTTGTCTCGGGCGGATATCCCGGCTCTTACAAGAAGGGTGTGCCTATGACGGGCTTCGCAAATGCCGACTCCGATTCCATCCTTTTCCATGCTGGCACCAAGCAGATGCCCGATGGCTCTGTTGTAACCAACGGCGGTCGCGTCCTCTCTGTCTCTTCTCTCGCTTCGTCCATTGAGGACGCCCTCAAGGCCTCCTACCGCAACGCCGAGAAGATTGAGTTCGCCGACCGTTTCTTCCGCCGCGACATTGGCCAGGATATGATCCGCATCCGCGACGCCCGCGCTGCCAAATAAATTAAGACTCCCTATCCCAGATGCTCGTACGTCTCTTCTCGCGAAGCAATCCACTGACCTACGTGGCTATGTTCGCCGTCCTTGTGCTCCTCCGCCTGAGGCTCATCCTCTCTCCCGAGCATTATGTCGTTGGCGATGCCTCCGAGTGCTACGCCCCTCTTTGGGATACCGTTTTCGGCCATGTGGCTCCCGCCAGTGGCCTCGCCGTGGTGCTGGCACTTGTTGCTACAGCCCTCTGCGCCCTTATTGTCAATAATATAGCAAACCGGTTCGGTCTCGCCCCTCAGCAGGGCGTGGCCGCCGGTTTGTTTTTTGTTGTCCTCGCCGGCGGTCTCCGCCACTCTCTTGCTTTCCAACCAGCCATTGTCTACACTCTCTTCCTCTCTTGGGGTGTCGATCGGCTCTTTTCGGCCATGCGTAAGGACTATCCCTATGCCAGTGTGGCTTGGGGCTTCGCTGTGCTCACTGTCGGCTCGCTTTTCTGGGCCAAGGGCGTTTGGCTGATTCCTTTCTTTGTCGTTATGCTTTTCGTGCTTCGCCTATCGAACCTCCGTTGTCTTGCGGCGGCTTTGGTGGGTGTGGCCGGCGTGGCTTTTGTGGCTTTTACCGTCGAGCTCTTTATGCCCGATCCTCTTGAGAGCGGACGAGATTTCCTACGTGCGGCGTTCGATACCCGCGCGCTGTGGAAGGTCGGCACTTTCTCTATCACATATATGGTGGTGGTTCTCGCCTCGGTCCTTTGGGGCGCGCTTTCCATTCAGCGTCATCTGCTTGAGATGAACATCCAGGAGAGCCGCCGTATCCG
>CAVGTO010000015.1:0-28755 GCA_963631865.1 Eggerthellaceae bacterium | reverse complement strand
AGCTCAAGGAGCAAGGTATGACCGAGGAAGAGGCCGAGGAGAAATCGCCCCTCATGCAGGAGGCCCGCGAGATGCTCCGCAAGTGGGAGGCCGAAGACCCCGAAGTACGCGCCCTTTGGAGGCAGATGAACGAATGGGTCTACGCCGGTTTCGACGAGACTTACAAGACCCTCGGCGTAAGCTTCGATAAGATTTACTACGAAAGTGAGACATATAAGGTAGGCAAGGGACTCGTACTCAAGGGACTTGAGGCAGGTCAGTTCTACCGCCGTGAGGATGGTTCCGTATGGGCCGACCTCTCTAAAGATGGTCTCGACGAGAAGCTCTTGCTCCGCAAGGACGGCACGAGCGTCTACATGACCCAGGATATCGGCACAGCCCGCATCCGTTTTGACGAGTTCCCCATCGACAAGATGGTCTACGTTGTCGGCAACGAGCAGAACTACCACTTCCAAGTCCTCGCAATCCTCTTGGATCGCCTCGGCTTCAAGTGGGGCAAGGATCTCGTACACTTCTCCTACGGCATGGTGGAGCTCCCCAACGGCCGCATGAAGAGCCGCGAGGGCACCGTTGTTGATGCCGACGACCTCGTAGCCGGCATGGTAGACACCGCACGCGAGATGAGCAAGAGCGTAGGCAAGCTCGACGGACTCACCGAAGAGGAGGCTGAGAACGTACACCGCATCCTCGCCCTCGGCGCACTCAAGTACTTCATTCTCAAGGTGGACCCGAAGAAGAACATGACCTTCAACCCAGCCGAGAGCATCGACTTCAACGGCAACACCGGTCCATTCGTACAGTACTCATACGCCCGCGCAATGTCCGTGCTCCGCAAGGCTGCCGAGGCTGGAGTCTCTGTACCTGAGAAGATTACGGCATCGGCTCTCGACGCAAAGGAGCTTGAGGTGATCAAGCAGGTTGAGCAGTTGCCAGTCGTAATCAGCGAGGCAGGCAAAGCCTACAGCCCCGCACTCGTGGCCAACTATGCTTACGAGATGGCAAAGACGTTCAACCAGTTCTATCATGACTGCCCAATCCTCCGCGAAGAGGATGCCACCCGCAAGGGCAACCGTCTCTTGCTGTGCAAGGTCGTGGCCAAGGTCATCAAGAACGCCCTTTGGACACTCGGCATTGAGGTACCCGCCAGAATGTAAGAGTCTATAGCGTTAAAAGACGTTATATTATACAACCAAAAGCCGCAACATACCGTATATACGGGTGTTGCGGCTTTAATATGCTAGCCGCTATGCGGTCCAGATGGTGATGTGCGAAAATGCGTGTCATCCGGTTCGGGCTCTTTACTTGCTTTTAGAAATATTTTGCTTATATTTGCCATTGCGGATTACGACGAACAGGTCACGGGCCACGTTCCGCAGTCGAGCGACAATGGCAAATGGTTAAAAATCAAAATTTACCATGAACACGTTGATACCGGGCACAAACAGGACACCGACCATTTCATTCGCCGATGGCGTTCTCACCATCTCCGGTCGTTCTTATATGGAGAACTCGGTAGAGTTCTATGCACCGATAAAGAAACTGCTTGACGAGAGCGAAGGCCCTATCGTTGTGGAAATCAGCCTAGACTTTTTCAACACCAGCAGCTCCAAGTGCCTAATGGATCTCTTGACCCTCGTTGACAAAAAATGCATCTCGGGTCAGGATTGCAAAATCAAGTGGAGCTACAAAGCCGACGATGAGGATATGAAGGACAGCGCAGAGGAGTTCCGCGACATCCTACATCACGTCCCCGTCGAACTTGAGGAGATCGACGACTAAGGGATAGCGCGACGTAAATAGCGCAAGCCCAATCCCACATACGAAGATATAACGACTTGTCCGCCAGCCGCCTGCAGTCTCGCAAAGAGACGCAGGTTGCTGACGGTTTTGTTTTTTTGCCCCTCCCACACGCATCACCGAAGAGCGAGGCATAAATCAGAGAGCGCACACACATAATCAGCACACACTAAGTACGAAAAACATATCCTAATGGAAATAATCTGTGAGCAGACGGACAGGACTCCGTTGGTCAGCATAGAAGGAAACGAGATGACGCTCAGCGGCCGGTCGTATATGGACAACGCCGTGGAGTTTTATCGCAACCTCATAGCCCGCATCGAGAGCATGACTTTCGACAAGATGGACGTGGAGGTCAAGCTAGACTACTTCAACACAAGTAGCTCAAAGTGCCTTCTCGAGCTCTTCCACACCTTCGAGAAAATTAGCCGAAACGGACATCCTATGAGAGTGTTCTGGTATCACTCGCCCGACTGCCCCGACCTGGAGGAGGCTGGCGAGGACTATCGCGACCTCATTACAGGCATTCCCTTCGAACTTGTCGAGGCCGAAGAGGAGGAATAGCCACTAGCTGAGCCTCAACTCTCTACAGCATCGAGACGCACGCAACCGAGACATACGCAGTTCCGGTGCGTGCGTCTTTCGCTTCTATGAACAGACAGAACCGAAATACAAACCAAAATACAAAAAGCAGAACTAATGAGGATCAACTCTTTAGCAGCTATGGCAGTTGGCGCACTCATAGCCACCTCGTGCGCCAAGCCACCACAGACACGAAGCCACGAGTTGCTGATTAAAGACTGGCAATTTGCCGTATCCGATTCGGCAGCAGAACTTGACGACGCATACGACCCTAATTTCGATGTCAGTTCGTGGCGCCACCTCGACCTGCCGCACGACTGGGCCATCGAGGGCAACTTCTCCGAAAGCAACCCATCAGGCGTGGGCGGCGGAGCATTGCCTGGCGGCATGGGATGGTATCGCAAGGAGATAGAGATATCGCAAAAAGACCTTGAGGGACGCGTATTCATCAAATTCGACGGCATATACATGAATGGCACCGTCTTCGTCAACGGATTCAAGGAAGGCAACCGCCCATATGGCTACTCATCCGTAATCTACGACATCACGCCCGACCTCAAGGAGGGAAGTAACGTGGTGGCAGTCAAGGTAGACAACACCGACCAACCCAACTCGCGATGGTACAGCGGCTGCGGCATCTACCGCAACGTATGGATTACCAAGACCAACAATGTGCACGTCGCTCCATGGGGCACGTGGGTTCGCACGCCACTGGTCAACAAGTCCAAGGCCGACGTCCTCATGACGACCACCGTAAGCAACACCAACGACTTCGACGTGGACGTTGACATCCAGACACGCATCCTCGATCCGAAAGGCATCGAGGTGTCGCAGAAAACAAGCACCGTACGCATCGAGGCGGGCCACAAATCGGAAGTCGAGCAGAACCTCCGCGTAGCAAATCCAGATATGTGGGACCTCGGCTCACCCAAACTTTATAAGGCCGAGACAACCATCGAAGTCAATGGCAGAGCCGTGGATAACTATGAGACGACATTCGGCATCCGCAGTTTCTACTTCGAGCCCGAGCGCGGCTTCATTCTCAACGACAAGAACGTGAAACTCAACGGCGTATGTCTCCACCACGACCTCGGATGCCTTGGCGCGGCCATCAACAAGCGTGCCATAGAGCGACAGCTTGAGATGCTAGCCGACATGGGTTGCAACGCCATTCGCTGCACCCACAATCCGCCAGCGCCGGAACTTCTCGACCTTTGCGACAAGATGGGCTTCCTGGTTATTGACGAGGCTTTCGACATGTGGCGACGCAAGAAGACTGAGCGCGACTATGCGCGTTTCTTCGATGAGTGGCACGAGCGCGACCTTACGGACCTCGTGGTGCGAGACAGGAACCACCCGTGCATCATAGCATGGAGCATCGGCAATGAGGTCCTCGAGCAGTGGGATCAGACGGAAATGACGAGCGACGACGCACAGCAAGCCAACCTCGACGTGGCCATGGGGCGTGGAGGCCAACTCTCGGCAAACAAGATGACCGAAGGCGCAGCCCTCTGCCGTCACCTGAGCGACATAGTCAAGAAACTCGACCCGACGCGCCCAGTTACGGCAGGCAACAATGCCGTGGACCCGTCGAACAACCTCTTCAAGTCGGGAGCGTTGGACCTCATCGGCTTCAACTACCACAACGACAACTTCGACTCCGTGCCTTACCTCTTCAAGAACAGCCCGTTCTACGTCTCGGAGAGCAACTCGGCACTGGCCACCCGCGGATATTATAAGATGCCCAGCACACGCATCTTCATCATGCCCGACGACTGGCGACACAACAGCAAAGATCCGAGTTTCAGCTGCTCAGCATTCGACAACTGCCATGTTCCTTGGGGCTCGACTCATGAGCGCACGCTGCTCCAGGTGCGCGAAAACGACTTCATAGCAGGTCAATTTGTCTGGACAGGCTTCGACTATCTCGGCGAGCCCACTCCTTACGGATGGCCGGCACGCTCGTCTTACTTCGGCATCATTGACTTGGCCGGAATCCCCAAAGACGCTTATTACCTATATCAGAGTGAGTGGCAGACAAAGAAGACCGTTCTCCACCTCTTCCCACATTGGAACTGGAAGACGGGCGAAGAGATTGACGTATGGTGCTACTACAACAACGCCGAAGAGGTTGAACTCTACGTCAACGGTCGCTCGGCAGGCAAACGCACCAAGGACAAGAACACGCTCCACGGCATATGGCGAGTAAACTTTGAGCCAGGCGAGATCCGCGTAGTGAGCCGCAGCGAAGGCCACGTCGTAGCCGAGGAGACAATCCGCACGGCAGGCCGCCCTGCCAAGCTCCGCCTTACGCCTGACCGCACACGCATCCACGCCGATGGCGACGACCTTTGCTACGTTACCGTAGAGGTGACCGACGCCGACGGCAACTTGTGTCCGACAGCGCAGAACGAAATCCACTTCGATGTGGAGGGCGTAGCACGCATTGAGGGTGTAGACAACGGCTCGCCAATAAGCCTCGAACCGTTCAAGGCCGACAAGCGCAAAGCATTCTATGGCAAGTGCATGGTAGTGCTCCGCAGCAATGGCAAGGCTGGCAACATTAGGCTCCGTGCCACGTCAGACGACATTGAGGCCAGCGAAGTCACCATAAACAGCCTCGACGAACAGACATATTGATGACATATTGATATTTTGACCACAAAAAACCGTCATTAGTATTAAAAGAAGGCGGGAAGGTGTTCCTTCCCGCCTTTTTTGCTACTTTTGACTTTTGATAACCTACAACGACCACTGATGACAAAAGACGTAGTCATAATCCCGACATACAACGAGAAGGAGAACATCACGGCCATAATAAGCGCCGTCTTCTCGCAGCAGCACGACTTCCATATCCTCATCATCGACGACGGCTCGCCCGACGGGACGGCCGACATCGTCAAGGACCTTATGACCAAATATACCGATGAGCTCCATCTCATTGAGCGACAGGGCAAGCAAGGCCTCGGCACAGCGTACATCACGGGCTTCAAGTGGGCCCTCGAGCATGGCTACGACTACATTTTCGAGATGGACGCCGACTTCTCGCACGACCCAGCGGACCTCGAACGCTTGCTCGACGCATGCGTAGACGATGGCGCGGACATGGCCATAGGCTCGCGCTACGTGTCTGGCGTCAATGTTGTCAACTGGCCTATGGGACGCGTCCTTATGTCCTACTTCGCATCCGTCTATGTCCGTTTCGTGACAGGAATGAAGATTATGGACACCACGGCTGGCTTCAAGTGCTACAGCCGCAAGGTATTGGAGACCATCGACCTCGACAAGATACACCTCAAGGGCTACGGATTCCAGATCGAGATGAAGTTCACCACTTGGAAATACGGATTCAAGATTAAGGAGGTGCCCATTATCTTCACCGACCGCAAGCAAGGCACGTCCAAGATGAGTGGCGGCATCTTCAACGAGGCAGTCTGGGGCGTAATCGGAATGAAAATACGCAGCTGGTTCAAGAGCTATAAGAGGCCCGAGAGAGCCAATAAATAAAATAACCACGCTAGGGCAAAAACTCAACGTAACGAGCATACACCGAGCACTCAAACAGAGAAAAAAACGTAAAGGCATGTCAGAAAACAAGATAGCGACGCTCATCCGCGACGCCCAAATTGTAGCCGACGGCAAGACACGCAGAGGCAGCGTGGCAATAGACACCGAGGGCCGCATTGCCGGCATATACGCCGACGGCGAAGCCCTGCCCACAGCCGACGAGACAGTAGACGCCAGCGACCTCTACCTGCTGCCGGGCGCCATAGACGACCACGTACATTTCCGCGACCCGGGCCTCACACACAAGGCCGACATGGAGAGCGAATCGACGGCGGCCATACTTGGCGGCGTGACTTCCGTCATGGACATGCCAAATACCAATCCGCAGACCACAAGCGTAGCTGCTTGGGAAGCCAAGACGCAAAGCGCCGTAGGGCGAATGCATACCAACTACGCCTTCTACATTGGAGCCACGAACTCCAACGCAGAGGAATTGCTCAAGGCGGACTACACCCGCGTGTGTGGCATCAAGGTCTTCATGGGTTCATCCACAGGAGGCATGCTCGTAGACTCCGATGACAGCCTTCGCAAGATATTCAGCGAAGCCCCCACCCTAATCGCCGCCCACTGCGAAGACGAGCAGATTATCCGCGCAAACAGCGAGGCAGCCCGTGCCAAATATGGCGACGACGTGCCATGGGTTCAACATGCCGAGATACGTTCACACCGAGCATGTTACGCATCGAGTCACCGCGCCGTCGAGATGGCCCGCGAGACTGGCGCACGCCTCCACATAATGCACATAACTACATTGCACGAACTCGACCTGCTAGACGAGGGCCCCGACCGCCACATTACAGGCGAGGCGTGCCCTGCGCACCTATGGTTCCATACCGAGGACTACGATGAGCTTGGCCCTCTCGTAAAATGCAACCCGGCGGTCAAGACACACGCCGACCGCAACGCCCTCCGCCTGGCCGTATCGAGCGGATTAATAACCACCATTGGCACAGACCACGCTCCCCATACCCTTGAGGAGAAGACGGGTCACAGCTATTGGCAGACACCGTCCGGCATGCCAATGATACAGCACTCGCTACCCCTAATGTTGCGCTTGGCGGACGAAGGATGGTGGAACTACGCCACTGTTGCGGCACGCATGGCGGAAGACGTGGCGGACCTCTATGGCATTGAAGACCGCGGGCACATCCGTGTAGGCCAATGGGCAGATATAGCCCTCGTGCGAAAAGAACCGAACGTTATCGGTAAAGTTGCGTATAAGTGCGGATGGAGCCCGCTGAAGGGCCTCATGCTTAACCATAGGGTTGTGCGCACCTACGTGAACGGCAAACTCGTGCAAAAAGACGGCGAGCTCACAGGATGCATTGCGTCGCGCCCTATGGTATTCAAACCTAAGCGATAAAAAAACGAAAAGTCGAACACATAAACGAAGAACGACATGACGAGAAAGATGATGACCGTGGCCGCGATGGCCACTATGATTGCCGCAATGACGACATCCTGCGGCAACAACGCTAGCGAGCAGACTCAGAGCACTAGCGAGGCTGCGCCCGTAGCGACCACCGCCACCACAGACAACCCCAATGAGAACGTGATTGAGTACATGGTGTACCTCAAGCCGCAAGACATGCGCGACCCAGATGCGCACGAGCTGTATGACGCATTCAACCGCGAGGCTTTTGTAGACTCCGTGTTCGCAGCAGTATATCAGCACCACGCAAAGGTAACCGACGAGAGCGGCAACGAGCTGACCCTCGAAGAGATAAAGGAGCGCGAGGTTAGCGACCCGCGTTATGCCCATGACAAGGTGGCCGCCATCCGTTTCCGTGAGGCTTGGAGCTTCGACCCTGCCAGCAAGACCATGACCAAGAAGGTAAAGAGCATGCTCGTAGGTTATGAGTTTGTGGACGATAGCGTAATCATCGCAATGCGCCCCGCTTTCCTTATGACGTTTGACAACTAGGCTCGCAATGAATAAGAGAGCAGTATTTGCAGCCCTCGGCGTAATAATTGCCTGCGCACAGTGCCCTGTAACCGAGGCACAGACCATCAACGTCATCTACACGACCGACGTACATGGTGCTGTGTTCAACTACGACTTTGTCCGCGACACCATCGCGCCATACAGTCTTTCGAACGTCTACACTTATGTAAGCGCCGTCCGCGACACGTCCAAGAACGTCATCTTGTTGGACAACGGCGACTTCCTCCAGGGGTCACCAGCCGTCTACTACTACAATAACGTGGACACCGCCGGCATCAACGTCATGGCCCGCATCTTCAACTTTATGAAGTACGACGCCGTAGGCATTGGCAACCACGACATCGAGGCTCGCCACCGCGTGTACGACAAAATCAACCGCGAGGTGAATATGCCCCTCGTGAGCGCCAATATCAAGCACATCGAGAGCAACACACCATACTTCAAGCCCTACACCATCATCGAGAGGGGTGGCAAGCGCGTGGCCGTCATAGGCCTCACAACGCCTTATATCCCCCATTGGCTTGCCGAAAGCTATTGGAGCGGCATGTATTTCGAGGATATGGTAGACGCCGCCAAGTATTGGGTAAAGGAAGTCCGCGAGAAAGAGAATCCCGATGTTGTAATCGGCCTCTTCCATGCCGGATTCGACTATAACTATGGCAACCAGTCGGCCGACACGTATAAAAATGAGAATGCGTCCGTCCTCGTGGCTGAACGTGTAGACGGCTTCGACGCCATACTCATCGGCCACGACCATAAGTTGTATAACAAAGAGGTAATCAGCCCCTCAGGCAAGAAAGTTGCAGTTCTCGATGCAGGCACCAAGGCGCGCAATGCCGGACTCGTAAGCATCACGTTCGATAAGGAAGGCAAGCCACAGTGCCATGCGTCACTCATTGCAATGAAGAGCTTCAAGCCCTCGGAGGAGTTCGACAAGGCATTCCTTCCGCAGCAACTGGCCGTCAAGGCATACACCCGCAAGGTTATCACCCATCTTGCAGAACCAGTCTACGCCTACGAGTGCCTCGGAGGCAGCTCTGCTTTCGTGGACGTCGTACACCAGACTATGCTCCGCCACACTGGAGCCGACATCAGCATGACAGCCCCACTGCTTATCGACGCAGTGCTTCCTAAGGGCGACATCACCATTGGCCGTATGTTCTCGCTCTACAAGTACGAGAACACCCTCTGCCTCGTAAACATGACGGGCAAAGAGGTGAAGGACTACCTCGAGTACAGCTACGACAAGTGGATTCAGAACCCCAGCAAAGGCACAGTGCTCCAGCTAACAAAGTCAGGCCGCCTCGCCAACAACTATTATAACCTCGACTCCGCAGCCGGCATCATCTACACCGTAGACGTGACAGCAGACTATGGCAAGCGAATCAAGATTATAAGTATGGCCGACGGCAAGAAGTTCGACAAGCGCAAGACATATAAGGTGGCCCTCAACAGCTACCGCGCCAATGGAGGTGGCGGTCACCTTGAGTTTGGTGCTGGCATACCTTTCCACGACATTCAAAGCCGCGTCATCAAGTCCTTCGACAGCGACCTCCGCGGTCAGCTCATTGAGGACTTCGAGGAGATGGGCAAGAGTGGTGAGGCTGTGACACTCAAGCCTTTTGGCCAATGGAAGTTCGTCCCCGAAGAGGAGATAAACGCACAACTCGAGAAAGACCTCAACAGGATTAAGTAAATTCACTTCATTCCTCACGAAGCACAATCCCACTGCCAGCTCCCCTGCGGCTTTACACATACTTGATAATATTCGGACAACACGGATACAATAAACAACTAACAAAATATCAGTAAACCTAAGACAATGGGAAAGATTCTCAAGATTGTCGGCGGAGTGATTGGCGGCCTCGTGGCGCTTGTCGTCTTGGCGCTGATCATCGTCCCCACTTTTTTCAGTGACGAGGTCGAGGACTTCGCCAAGAAAATTGCAAATGAGTACGTCAAGGATGCCAAGGTAGACTTTGGCGACTTCTCGCTCTCTATTTTCAGCAGCTTCCCGAGCCTTCGCGCCGGCATCACCGACATCAACATCATCGGTGAGGGTCGATTCGACGGCGACACGCTGCTCCACGTCGGCTCTCTCTATGCCGACCTCGACGTTATGAAGGCCATCAATGGCGACATCCAGGTCAATGCCGTAGGCCTCGATGACGTCCTTGCGCAAGGCATAGTCACAGCCGACAGCCTCGCCAACTGGGACATCGTCAACCTCAGCAGCGACACCACTGCGACCGAGGAGACCGACACCACGACCACAGCCCTCAAACTCAACCTGGAGAAGGTGGAGCTCAGCAACATCCGACTCGCCTACATCGACTCGACGTCTAACATCAACGCCACCATCAACGGCCTCAACGCCGGCATGAATGGCACGATGAACGGCAACGTAATGAGCCTCACTCTCAACCTTGGCATCGACGCCATCAATGCAGCCATGGGCGGAATGAAGTACGTCAACAACGCCACCCTCAACTTCGACGCCAAGGCCGTAGCCGACCTCGACTCTATGAAGTTCACCTTCGACGAGAACAAGCTCACCTTCGCCGGTCTGCCTCTCGCCTTCGACGGTTGGGTACAGCTCTGCGACTCTAACGTCATTGCGCTCGACATGAAGCTTGCCGCCCTCGAAACGACCTTCAAGACCGTCATGGACCTCATCCCCGCCGAGTACCTCAAGAGCGTCAGCGGCCTCACAGCCACCGGCTCCTTCGAACTCTACGCCAAGGCCGCAGGAGAGTATAAGGACATGGACAACATCCCCGCCATCGACGCCCTCCTGAAGATTAACGATGGTCACGTAAAGTACCCCGACCTTCCTAAGTCGCTGGACAACATCAATGTAGCTGTAGTTGTCAACAATCCTGGCGGTTCAGCCGACCTCACCACCGTATCTGTGGACACCCTCCACTTCGGATTGGGCGGCAACCCATTCGACATCAAGGCACACGTCAAGACTCCGATGAGCAACCCGACATTCGACGCATCGATGCTCGGCAAGCTCAACCTCGGCAGCCTCAAGGACGCTCTGCCTCTCGACAGCATGGAGATTGACGGCATTGTAGACGCCGACCTCAAGGTGGCAGCCGACATGGCAAGCATCGACAAGCAACAGTATGAGAAAGTCAACGCCCAGGGCAAACTCGGCCTCACGAACTTCAAGTTCACTGGCTCCATTCTCCCACAGGGTCTCGACGTACCTCAGGCATTGCTGACCTTCTCGCCCAAGGCTGTCAACCTCAACCCTCTCGACGTAATCATCGGCAAGAGCGACATCAGCCTCAAGGGCAACGTCGAGGACTACCTCGGCTACGTCCTTAGCGACGGCACCCTCAAGGGTTCTGCTTCGCTCACCAGCAAACTCCTCGACTGCAACGAGTTGCTCAGCATAGCATCTAGCAGCGACTCTGCTGCCGACACCACGGCACAGGCAACCACAGCAGTTGCCGACACCACTGCCAGCGAACCCCTCGTGTTGCCGAAGAACATCGACTTCACCTTCAACACCGACATTGACAAGCTAGTCTACGACAAACTCGAACTGAGCAACATCAATGGCAAGGTGACCCTCCGCAACGGCATTGCCGACCTCGGCAACCTCTCAACCGACATCTGCGACGGCAAGCTCATCCTCAACGGCAAGTTCCAGACCCCCGAGAACAAGAACTCGAAGATTGATATGAACTTGGCATTCAACAATATCGACATCAACAAGCTCACTGGCTCGTTCAGCGTCGTCGATAGCATGCTACCCATCGCCCACAATGCCTACGGCAAGGTATCCATCGGCCTCGACATCACCTCGGAGCTCGACGCAAGCCTCAGCCCCGTCCTCAAGAGCGTCAACGGCAAAGGTGCCTTCGCATCCAGCAGCCTTATGCTCAAGGACAGCGAGTTCCAGCAGAACCTCTCGAAGCTCTTGGCCAACACCAAGTACAACGAGATTGACATCAAGGACTGCAAGTTCAACTTCACCATCGAGGATGGCAACATCATCGTTACGCCGTTCAACATCAACATCTTCGGCAAGAAGAGCACCTTCAGCGGCAAGCAGGGCCTCGACCAGACTATGGAATACGCCCTCTCGATGCCCGTGGCCCGCAAGGAGATTGCTGACGTAATCAGCAAACTCGGCGCAAGCGCATCCTCATGGTCAGAAGGCTCTGACCTTCCTGTAGGTGTCAAGATTACAGGCACTCTCACCAAGCCCCAGGTCAAGCTTGACCTCAGCGAAGCTACCGCCACCCTGACCAGCGAGGCGGCAAGCAAAGTCTCCGAGAAAGCTTCCGAGGCAGTCGACAAAGCCATCTCGAACATCAAGGACGAGAAGACCAAGGAGACCGTGACCAAGGCAAAAGACGCACTCGGCAACCTCTTCAAGAAGAAGTAAGGCGAACGAGCCTCCCCTAAAAATCTGAATAACTCATCCCCCTCGGGTCTCGACATTGAGACCCGAGGGGGATGTTTCTTTGTGACTATTTGAGATTACTCGAAGAGGTCATCCCATAAGGGATTCTAGGAGTCCGCCAAAGATGCATCGCAAGCGAGTAAATATTTCACAATTAAGGCAATAAACAGCCCGAGGCGAGTGGGTTGGAGTGTTGCCGTTTTTAACACACGCTTAATATATTGTAAATTAACAGACTACATAAAGTGCCGCAAAAAAGTGGGTTAAAGTGGTTGCAAGTGGAGTAATTGGAATGTAAATTTACAGTCCAAATTATGGGTGAAAAAGTCTATTCCTTCATTGGCGACTTCGACAGTCGGGCCGATGCGAAGAACCGCATAGTTCTTCCTGCCGCCTTCAAGCACGAGCTTGAGGGGGCGGAGAGTGTGCGTCTCGTGATAAGGAAAGACATATTCGAGCAATGCCTCAACATATACCCCTACCCCGTTTGGGAACACATGATGACCGACTTGCGGAGCCGACTTAATCCATACGACCGCAGGCATGCGCAGTTTATGCGCGAGCAACAGCGCTCGACATGCGAGGCCTCATTGGATGCCAACGGTCGCCTGCTCGTACCGCAACGCCTACTTGACCTCATCGGGGCCAGCAAAGAGCTGACATTGTTGGGCGTGGACGACCATATCGAGATGTGGGACAAGGAGGCATTTGCTAGTCAAGCCATTAGCGGCGAAGAGCTCGGCGCACTTGCCGAAGGACTTTTCGCAAATGGCGGCGACCTAACCACACAAAACATACGATAGTGAGCGAAGAGACGACATACCACGTACCGGTACTCCTTGGCGAGTCGGTAGACGCATTGGACATCCACCCCGACGGGACGTATGTGGACGTCACCTTTGGCGGTGGCGGCCATAGCCGAGAGATATTGCGTCGTCTGGGCCCCAAAGGTCATCTCATAGCCTTCGACCAGGATGCTGACGCACAGCGCAATATACCCGATGACCCGCGTTTCACGCTCGTGCACCACAACTTCCGCTTCATAGCCGACTTTATAGACTATATGGGCGTAGGGCCAGTGGACGGCGTACTGGGCGACCTCGGCGTATCGTCGCACCACTTCGACGATGGCGAGCGCGGCTTCTCGTTCCGCCAAGACGGTCCACTGGATATGCGAATGAACCGCGAGGCGACTCAGACGGCAGCCGACATCGTGAACAAATATGACGATGCCGCCTTGGCACACATACTTGGCGCATGGGGAGAGGTGGACAAGCCATTCCGCATTGTCAATGCAATAACCAAGGTGCGAGCATCCCACCCCATAGAGACCACATCGGCCTTGCGCGAGATTGTGGAAAGTGTATCGCCCCGACAGGAGCAGAACAAGACGCTCACGAAAGTATTCCAAGCCCTGCGCATCGAGGTCAACCACGAGATGGACGCCCTCGACATGATGTTGCGAGGCTGCGCCAAAGTAATCCGCCCGGGTGGCAGGATGGTCATGATATCCTACCACAGCCTAGAGGACCGAATGGTGAAAAACATGATGAAGAGCGGCGACCCGCAGAAAGCCCAGGCTGAGCAGGACGTCGTATTCGGAACCGTCGAAGTACCCTTCGGAGGCGGACCGCGCAAACCGATCCTCCCAACCGACGAGGAGGTGGAGCGCAACCCGCGAGCCCGCTCAGCAAAACTGAGATGGGCCGAGAGAACAGGAAAGGGGGCACGACGTGGATAAGACAGAGACGCACTCGAAAGCCAATCCGGTAAAAGAGCTCATGAACGGGCGCATATCGCTACCCGACCGTGAGACCTTGAAACTCATAGCGTTCTGCGTACTGCTCATCTTCATCTACATAACGAACAACCTCGACTCTGAGCACCAGAAAAAACAGATATCGGAACTGACGGAGCAAGTAAAAGAGCTTCATTATCAGCAGATATCGACTCAGAGCGACCTTATGAACATGAGCAAACAGAGCGAGGTGCTCCGCAGAGTCAAGGCCGAGGACTTAGGTCTTGAGGAGCTCACAGAGCCACCGCGCATAATAAAGAGGTAGCCGCCACGAGAGACAGACGATCGAACGGCTAAATGATATAAGCCCGTACGGCAAAAAGAGATGGAGAAGATAAAGCCTTGGACAACCAACTGCATCAATGGCATGACGGCCATTGTGTTCTTGGTGTGCGTGGTCATTTTGTTCAAAGCCTTCTACCTCAAAGTCGTCAAGGGCGAGTATTACAAGCAGATACTCGAAAACAACTACTCGCAGAGCGAAGTCAAGGTGCCCGCCACGCGCGGCGACATCCTGGCCCGCGACGGAAGGCGAATGGCCTGCTCGGTGCCCAACTACAGGGTGACGATGGACCCATGCGCCGACGGCCTGCCAGACAGCGTATTCAACCGCGACATAAGCAAGCTCTCCGTTCAGCTCTCGAACCTCTTCCGCGACAAGACGCCCGAGGAGTATCGCAAGAAGATAACCGACGCGCGAATACACCATAGGCGTTACCTCATGCTCGGCAACCGCCGCATAAGCCATGCTGAGCGCGACAAGGTAAAGAAATTCGCCATCTTCTGCCGCGGACGCAACAAGGGCGGCCTCAACCTTGAGCAAGGCGACGAGCGCAAGATGCCTTTCGGACTCCTGGCAGAGCGAACCATCGGCAAGATGTACAACGACAAGGAGAAAGGCGGCATCGTAGGTCTTGAGAACTCATATGACAAGACGCTGCGCGGAAAAGACGGCACAGCCGAGAGAATCCGTATGGCGGGTTCCTGGGAGAATATCGAGAAAGTGGCCCCTCAGAATGGCCGCAGCCTCGTGACAACCATCGACATAGACATCCAGGACGTGGCCGAGAACTCGCTGATGAACCAGCTCAGGAGCCTCAATGCGGACCACGGAGTAGCGATGCTCATGGAGGTCAAGACGGGTGCCATACGCGCCATTGCCAACCTCCACCGCACATCCAGCGGGACGTATGCCGAGGACTTCAACTACGCCATAGGAGAGCTCGTAGAGCCAGGCTCGACGTTCAAGTTGGCATCGCTCATAGCATGCCTCGACGACGGCAAAGCATCGCTCACGGACACTATCGACACCTACAACGGCGAGTTCAAGATATACGACCGCGTCATGCGCGACAGCAAAGAGGGCGGGCATGGCAACATAACCGTCAAGGAAGCCTTCGAGGTCTCGAGCAACATAGGTATCTCGCGCCTCGTCATGAAAGCGTATGACGACGACAAGCAACGCTTCATAGACCGCTTGCGCGACCTCGGGCTATGCGACAGTCTGCGCCTCGACATACGCGGCGAGAAGTCCACCGTCATGAAGCAGCCGGGCGACGACGGTTGGAGCGGCATCTCGCTGCCGTGGATGTCCATAGGATACGAGATCCGCATCACGCCCATCCAAATCCTGACATTCTACAACGCCGTGGCGAACAATGGCACAATGATGCGTCCAATGTTCGTAGAGTGCGAGATGGACGGCGAGACGCGAGTCAACCAACGCCGGCCGACAGTGATGCGCAACTCGATAGCCACGTCGCGGACCATAAAAGCCGTCCAGGAGGCACTGAAAGGCGTGGTGGAGAGCGGCACGGCGAAAAACATCAAGAGCACGCCATATAAGATAGCCGGCAAAACCGGCACGGCGCAGATAGCCAAGGGCAGCAAGGGCTATGGCACCGACGGACAGAGGAATTACCTTGCCTCATTCGCCGGCTACTTTCCCGCCGACAACCCATTATACAGCTGCATCGTCATGGTGTCCAGCCCCGCAGGCCAGATATACGGCAACAAAGCGGCGGGCACCGTGGTCAAGGATATAGCCGACCGCGTCTATGCGGCAGAATTCCGCAAAGGCGTTGGCAAGATAGAGAGCACGCCCCCCAGCAGCGGCAAGATGCCGTATAGCAAAGGCGGCTGGGCTCCAGACCTCGTGAAAGTCCTGTCGGACCTCAAGGTGCCATACACGATAGCCTCATCGTCCTCTGACTGGGTGTCGGCCACAGCCAATCCCGACGGAGTAAAGATCTCGGCTCGCTACTTTGCCAAAGACCAGATGCCCAACGTACGCGGAATGGGAGCCTCGGATGCCATAAGCCTGCTCGAGGGCATGGGACTCAGGGTGACCATCGAAGGCGTCGGAAGAGTGACAGACCAAAGCATTGCCAAAGATGCCCACTTCCGGCCCGGCGAGACGGTGCGGCTGACACTGAGCGACAACTGACGAAGCCACTGTCCGGCAAAACGAAAAACGAATATTGTTTCATATCATACAGACCAACCAAACACAACAAGGTCATGGAACTGAAAGAGATACTGGAGAAAGCGAAAGCCGGCCTCACCGGCATCCAGATTGAGGGTCCCACAGCCCAGGAGATAACCAGCGTGACGCTCGACAGCCGCAAGGCCACAAGCGGCTCCATCTTTGTTGCCCAAAAGGGCGAGAAGGTGGACGGCCACACCTTTATCGGCAAAGCCATCGAGGCCGGTTGCCGCGCCATAGTCTGTGAGGAAAAGCCCGAGAGCGAAATTCCCGCCGACTGCGCCATAATAACCATTGCGGACACACATGAGGGCCTCGGCCACATCGCAGCCGCATTCTACGGCAACCCGTCGGAAAAGCTCAAACTTGTGGGTGTCACCGGCACCAACGGAAAGACCACCACCGCCACCCTACTCTACCGCCTCACC
This sequence comes from Eggerthellaceae bacterium, assembly GCA_963631865.1. GTDB lineage: Bacteria > Bacteroidota > Bacteroidia > Bacteroidales > Marinilabiliaceae > W3P20-009. The sequence continues at coordinate 11,730 of CAVGTO010000015.1, read as the reverse complement.
ACGGCACTCGGGCATAAGAGCGGCCTCTTCTCGACCGTGGCCAACTACGTGGGCGACGTTCGCACCACGGCCATGCAGACCACGCCAGACTCCATCACCCTGCAGCGCACAATGCGCGAGATGGTGGATGCCGGGTGCGAATACTGCTTTATGGAGGTTAGCTCGCACAGCGTTGTCCAGAAGCGCATTGCGGCACTGGACTTCGACGGCGGCATCTTCACAAACATCACCCATGACCATTTGGACTTCCACAAGACATTTGCCAACTACATAGCGGCCAAGAAAGGTTTCTTCGACAGTCTTAAGAAAGGCTCCTTCGCCCTTACGAACATCGACGACCGCAATGGAGAGAAGATGCTCCAGAACACGGCAGCCACCAAGCGCAGTTATTCCCTTAGGACAGCCGCCGATTACAAGGCCGAGGTCAAGGAGGACAGCATGGAAGGAATGCTTATGACGTTCAATGGCGTCGAGGCCTTTATGCAATTCGTTGGTCGCTTCAACGCATATAACTTGCTCGGCATCTATGGAGCGGCAGTTGAGCTCGGCTTTGAGCCGCATGACGTGCTCGTGGCCCTCAGCACGCTCAAACCTGTAGACGGACGCTTCCAGACCGTCAAACTCAAGAACGGCGCAGTGGCCATTGTGGATTACGCGCACACACCCGATGCTCTCTACAATGTACTCTCGACGCTCAACGAGGTCCGCAAGGAGGGACAGCAACTGATATGCGTGGTAGGCTGTGGTGGCGACCGTGACAAGACCAAGCGTCCAGAAATGGCACAGGAGGCAGTGAAAGCCGCCGACCGCGTAATCTTGACAAGCGACAACCCACGCAGCGAGGACCCGATGGACATCCTCAACGACATGCTAGCCGGGCTGGACGACAGCCAGAAAGAGAAGGTTCTGACCATAGCCGACCGACGCGAGGCAATCCGCACAGCCGCAGCCTTGGCGCATAAGGGCGACGCCGTCCTCGTTGCCGGCAAAGGTCATGAGGACTATCAAGAGATAAAAGGAGTGAAGCACCACTTCAGCGACAAAGAGGAACTGGAGAAACTATAAAAAAGGGCATTTTCGTCACATAGAAACAGATGTTATATTACTTGTTCCATAGTCTGCAGGAAGCAGGACTCCCGGGCGCCGGACTTTTCCAATATATATCGTTCAGGGCGGTACTGGCACTCGTGCTATCGCTCATTTGCGCCACCATCATAGGTCGCCGCGTCATAAACATGCTCCAGAGGCAGCAGATTGGCGAGACCGTGCGCGACCTGGGCCTCGAAGGGCAGCTTCAGAAGAAGGGCACTCCAACCATGGGTGGCATAATCATCATAATGTCGATTCTCATACCCGTGCTCCTGCTCTGCAAGCTGGACAATGTGTATATCATCCTCATGATAGTCTCGACCATTTGGCTTGGCGTCATAGGCTTCATAGACGACTACATCAAGGTCTTCCGCAAGAACAAAGAGGGCATGTCTGGCCGCTATAAGATTGTAGGTCAGGTTGGTCTGGGCATTATTGTAGCAGCCACACTCTACTTCAACGACGACGTGGTTGTCCGCTCCACACGCTACCAGGCACCCGTGATGCCCACCACAGAACATAGCATGGCAGCGCCTGGCAATGCCAGCATGGCAACAGCCACAGCACCAGAGATGCAGCACATCACCAAGGAGCCCATCACCACGATACCGTTCCTCAAGAACCACCAGTTCGACTATCGTTGCCTCGCCAATTGGGCGGGAGAGCATCGCAACGCCGTAGGTTGGGCCATCTTTGCCCTCGCCGTAATCTTCATCATCACGGCAGTCAGCAACGGCGCCAACATGACCGATGGTCTCGACGGCCTCGCCACAGGCACATCGGCCATCATCGGCACGGCACTTGCCATAATGGCATACGTATCGAGCCACTTTATGTTTGCCAACTATCTGAACATCATGTTCATACCCAACTCGGCAGAGCTTGTGGTCTATATGGCGGCATTTGTAGGGGCCACGATTGGCTTCTTGTGGTACAACTCATATCCCGCACAAGTGTTTATGGGCGACACGGGCTCGCTGACCATTGGCGGCATTATTGGCGTATTCGCCATCCTCATCCACGTCGAGTTGCTGCTGCCCATTCTTTGCGGCATCTTCTTGGTCGAGAATGTGTCCGTCATGATGCAGGTGAGCTACTTCAAGTATACTAAGAAGAAATATGGCGCAGGCCGACGCATCTTCCTCATGGCACCCCTCCACCATCATTTCCAGAAGAAAGGCATCACGGAGCCAAAGATTGTAACGCGCTTCTGGCTCGTTGGCATCATACTTGCGATGCTCACCATTATAACCCTGAAAATAAGGTAGAAGGTACACAAATTCATTAGACCCATTATCATATAACATCATATAACGACCATGGAGAAGCTGATAGTGCTGGGCGGAGGCGAGAGCGGCGTAGGAGCCGCCATCCTCGGCAAGGTTAAGGGATACGACGTGCTCGTAAGCGACAGTGGCAAGATTAAGGACAACTACCGCGAAGAGCTTAAGCGCGAAGGCATAGCGTACGAAGACGGAGGCCACACAGAGAGCAAGGTCCTGGCGGCAGACTTGGCCATCAAGAGTCCAGGCATTCCCGAGACGGCACCGCTGGTAGTAGCCTTGCGCGAGAAAGGCGTGCCCGTAATCTCCGAGATTGAGTTTGCCGGCCGTTACACCAAGGCCCGCAAGATAGGCATCACGGGCGCCAACGGCAAGACAACCACCACGCTTCTCATCCACCACATCCTTACGGAGTGCGGAGTGAGCGCATCGCTCGCCGGCAACGTAGGCTTCAGCATGGCACGCCAAGTGGCAAAGGGCAATGAGCCCGACTGGTACGTGATTGAGCTCAGCAGCTTCCAGTTGGACGATATGTTCGACTTCAAGTGCGACATAGCCATCCTGTGCAACATCACGCCAGACCATATGGACCGCTATGACCACAGCCTGGCCAACTATGCGCATGCCAAGTACCGCATCACGCAGAACATGACCGAGAGCGACGTCTTCATCTACAACTCCGACGACCTCGGCACACTGACGTACTTCAACAACCCCGAGGCCACATGCCTCCCCGTATCGCTGCTCAACCGCTCGCTCTACGCCACATGCGACGGCGACCTCATCGACATCAGTTTCGGGCCCAGCGCGGACTTCTCAATGGCCGCACAGAACCTGCCGATCCCAGGACGCCACAACATATACAACTGCATGATGGCCATTGCCGCCGTAGTGGCCATTGGCTATGTCACCGAGGAGGAGCTCATCATCCCGACCGAAGACATCAAGGCAGCCCTCAAGACCTTCCGCAACGCCCCCCACAGGCTTGAGCCCGTCCGCACACTTGACGGCGTGGAGTACATCAACGACTCCAAGGCCACCAATGTGGACGCCGCATGGTATGCGATTGAGGCACAGACGAAGCCCGTGGTATGGATTGCCGGCGGCAAGGACAAAGGCAACGACTACAGCGTACTCAACGACCTCTGCCGCAGCAAGGTCAAGGCTCTCGTGTGCCTTGGCAAAGACAACACCAAGCTTCTCGAGTGTTTCAAGGGCGTGATAGACACCATCGTAGACACTCACGACATCGGCACATGCGTGGCCGAGTGCCGCCGTCTGGCGTCGTCGGGCGACGTGGTGCTCCTTTCGCCGTGCTGCGCAAGCTTCGACCTATTCACGAGCTACGAAAACCGTGGTGACCTCTTCCGTGAGACCGTCAACAAGCTCCAGTAAATCATAGAACAAAAAAAGACCAAGATGGACAGCGTAGTTGGCAGAATTCGCAGTTGGATAAAGGGCGACAGGCTTCTTTTTGGAGCCGTCGTCTTCCTTATGGTGCTGTCCATCCTTGTAGTCTACAGTTCTACGAGCGCACTCGCCTATCAGAAGTTCGGAGGCGACACGACCCACTATATAACTAAGCATTGCTTCATGCTTCTTTTGGGATTCGTCCTCCTCGTCTTCATGAGCAATGTCAGGCCGCGCATCCTTTCGGGGCTTGCGGAAGTGGGAGTACTAGCCTCCATTCTCCTTCTCATTCTTGCCTTTGCGGCAGGATCCAGCATCAATGGCTCGTCGCGTTGGATAAATGTGGCAGGCGTAACCTTCCAACCATCGGAGATAGCCAAAGTAGCACTGATGTTATTCACGGCCAAAATGCTGGCTAAGAACGAGAAAGACCCGGACAAGGCTCTTTGGTTTATACTTGCGGCAACAGGCGCTATCGGCGGACTAATCCTCTTAGAGAATCTCTCGACGTTCTTGCTTGTGACAGTGTCGGTGTACATTATGTTGATTATCGGACGCGTATCGCTGAGCAAACTTTCCATAATTGGCGCAGGTGCGGCACTCTTCGTAGGCCTCATCATATACTTTGCGCCCATAGTCAGCGAGGTTTTCCCACCCGCCAAGCGAGCAATAACGTGGCGCGCACGCATCGAGAGGTTCTGGGATGGCGGCAGCTCGGAAGCAGCGCAGAATGGCAAGCATATAGGCGACAAGACTCAGGTGGAGCAAGCCGCCACGGCAGTCAGCACGGGCGGACTTGCGGGCCGTGGGCCTGGCAACAGCTATATGAAGAACTTCTTGCCAATGGCGTATAGCGACTTCATCTTCTCCACCATCCTCGAAGAGTATGGCTTATGGGGAGGGCTTTTGGTCGTCGTGGCCTACTTCATAATTTTCGCCCGAGCGAGGTTGATAGCCCTCCGGAGTCAGAGGTCCTTCCACTTATACGCGATATACGGGCTAGCGCTGATGCTGACTCTCCAAGCTGTCATCAACATGATGGTAGGCGTGGGACTGATGCCAGTGACGGGTCAGACGCTGCCGATGCTCAGTATGGGTGGCTCGTCGAACTTCATCACAGGCGCAACATATGGCATCATGCTCTCGATAAGCGAAGAGCCCAACAGGCTCAAAGCCGAGAGTGGAGGTGAAAATAAATAAAGAAAAAACAGAATCAGATATAACGCTCCCCCACCCGACGAAGGCCAAAATGCGGAACTAAAAGCCGCACACACCCAAGGCGAGAAACGGGCAAACAGAAGTCAGAAAAAATGAGAGTAATAATAAGCGGAGGCGGCACGGGAGGCCATATCTTCCCCGCCATATCGATAGCCAACGCCCTCAAAGAGGCGGACCCCACGACGGAGATACTCTTCGTCGGTGCGCAAGGCAAGATGGAGATGGAGAAGGTGCCCGCGGCCGGCTATAAAATTGTCGGTCTGCCAGTAGCAGGTTTCCACCGCAAGATAAACTTGCGCAACATAGCCCGCAACCTCCTGTTTCCCTTTAAGCTCATAGGCAGCCTCGTAAAGGCAGGCGACGTCATCTCGGAGTTCAAGCCCGACGTATGCGTGGGCGTAGGCGGCTATGCCAGTGGCCCCGTCCTCTACCGCGGAGCGGGAAAGGGCGTCAAGTGCCTCATCCAGGAGCAGAACTCATACCCTGGCGTCACGAACAAGATTCTCGCCAAGAAGGCCGAGAAGATTTGCGTAGCGTACCCCGGCATGGAGCGTTTCTTCCCAGCCGAAAAGATCATAATGACGGGCAACCCAGTGCGTCAGAACCTACGCGAGAGCATCGACAGGTCCGCCGCGGCAGCCGAGTTCAGCGTCAACCCCAATAAGAAAATAATCCTCGTAATAGGCGGCAGCCTCGGCGCACGCTCCATCAACAACGGAATCCTCGAGACCATAGGCCAGTTGACCGACGACGTCGAACTGATATGGCAGACAGGCGCATTCTACTACGAGCGCATAAGCAAAGAGCTCGCCCCAAAACATCTGCCCAACGTCCACGCCATGGCCTTCATCAAGCGCATGGACATGGCATATGCCCTGGCCGACATCGTAATCTCACGCGCCGGCGCAAGCTCCATATCCGAATTGGCGCTCCTGGGCAAGGCCGCAATCCTCGTGCCATCGCCCAACGTCAGTGAGGACCATCAGACAAAGAACGCCCGCGCCCTCGAGAAAGAGGGAGCCGCGGTCATGGTGGCTGATGCCGAGACGGACAAGCTCCTCGAAGTGGCGCAAGGCATCCTGACAGACAAGGATAAACTCAAAAGCCTCAGCGAGAACATAGTCAAGTTCGCACGTCCTAATGCGGCAAGCGACATAGCCAAGGAGGTTATTCGCATAGCTGCCGAGAACAAGAAGTAAACAGAGGAGGAACAAGAAGTGATGAACAAGACAGAGAGGGTATATTTCCTGGGCATTGGCGGCATAGGTATGAGCGCCATAGCCCTTCATTATCGCCAGCTTGGCACCACCGTGGCGGGATATGACCGCACGCCATCGGACCTCACGCACACGCTTGAGGCCGCAGGCGCAACCATCTCATATACCGACGACATTGCCACAATTCCCGAGGCATTCAGGCATGCCGAGGGCACCCTCGTAATCATCACACCCGCCATACCGCCCGACAGCCCAATCTGGGCCTTTTTCCGCGAGAATGGCCACAGGATTGAGAAACGCGCCGTGGCCCTTGGTGAGCTAACACGCCCTCTGCGCACATATTGCGTGGCAGGCACGCACGGCAAGACCACCACATCGACCCTCATTGCCCACATCTTGCGCCAATCGGCCAAGGGATGCTCGGCCTTCCTCGGCGGCGTATCCGTAAACTACGACACCAACTACTGGGGCAACCTCAAGAGTGACATCGCAGTGACCGAGGCCGACGAATTCGACCGCTCGTTCCTGCAACTCACGCCGACCGGCGCAGTCATAACCTCGATGGACCCCGACCATTTGGATATCTACGGCACACATGCCGAGATGATCAAGTCGTTCCTCGACTTTGCCGCCAACGTACGCGAGGGAGGCATGGTACTGGTCAAGAAAGGCCTGCCCGTGGTTCGCGAAGACGTGGCGAAAGACGTGAGAGTGCGCACCTACGCATTGCTCGACCCGCTTGCGGACTATCACGCCGAGAACGTCGGGATAGTGGACGGCCGATATGAATTCGACATCGTAACGCCGACAGAGACAATAAAAGGCATCCGCCTTGGCATACCTGGCTTCCACAATGTGGAGAATGCAGTGGCCGCAACAGCCATGGCACTCGATGCGGGAGCCACGACCGACGAGGTACGCAAGGCCTGCGCAACATTCCGAGGCGACAAACGCCGATTCGAGATAAAGCTGGAGACTCCGACAGCAATGGTGATAGACGACTACGCACACCACCCACAGGAGATTCGTACCACTCTCGAATCGATACGCCAACTCTACCCCGGTCGCAAACTCACCGTGGCCTTCCAGCCGCACCTCTACACCCGCACGCGCGACCTTGCGGACGACTTTGCCCAAGCACTTAGCCTTGCGGACCGCACGTGGCTGATAGACATCTACCCGGCGCGAGAGAAACCCATCGAGGGTGTATCGTCGGACATGCTGCTGGACAAGATGAAGGCCGGCATAGGTCGCAAGAGCACCAAGGCCACACTTGCAGACGATATTGTAAGTGAGGATATTGACATAGTAGTTGTCATGGGAGCTGGCGACATAGACCGACTCGTGGCTGGCGTCACCGAGAAGGTAAAAGAAGCAAAGCAATAGCATAGCGGAAAGAAGACCAATGAGCGAAGACGGCGCAAAACCAGAGACACAACGAGCGACCACTTCACGCAAGAAGATAGTCGTATCCGGAGCGGCAGCCAAGCTGGTCCGGTGGCTCTGTTACGCCATCCTCGCAGCCTATTTCCCCGTAGCTGGCATATATGCCTACAAGCAGAAAGCCGAGGCTCGGTGCGAAAGCATAGCCACCGACGTCCATACGGGCGGGCAAGACGTAATGATAACCGACAATGGGCTACGGAGGCTGATAGCCAGCGAGTTTCCCGAGATAAAAGGCAAGTTGCTGAGCGAGATAGACTACTCCGAGCTTGAGAAGCAGATAGAGCAACTCGACGTTGTCCGCCGATGCGAAGCCTACCCCACTATTGGGGGCACGGTCCACATCGACATTTATCAGCGCAAGCCCATTATGCGCGTCTTCACCAATGGAGGCAGCTCATACTACATGGATGGAGAGGGGTATAAGATAGCGGCCTTGCCGGGCATGCGCACCCATACCCTTGTAGTCAACGGCTACGTCAACTCCATGATAGACGTATCGAGCCTCATTGGCATTTGCAACTACATCAATAGCAACGACTTCTGGAGTTCGATGATAGAGCAGGTCTACGTCACAAAGAAGCAGGAGTTCATCCTCGTGCCTCGTGTAGGCAATCATGTGGTGGAGTTCGGCACGACGGCAAACATGGAGCAGAAATTCAAGAACCTTGAGTTGCTCTACAAGCGCGGATGGGAGAAGCAGGAGTGGAATGTTTACTCACGCGTCAACCTCAAATACGACGGGCAGGTAATCTGCACAAAGCGGTAAAGCAAAAAGAGAACCTCATAAACATATCAATATGGAGAACAACATAATAGCCATAGACTTAGGCACGACCCGCACGAGGATTGTGGCGGGGGTATCCGACGATAAAAAATCGTACGGACTCAGCATATTGTGCTATGAGGACATGCCCTCACAAGGGATGCGTCGCGGCGCCATCTTCAACAAAGACGAAGTGAGCAAAGTGCTGAACAACCTCCTCTTGGGCATAGAGAAAAAGCTCACCGACCTCAAGGCGAAAAAGCCACGTCAGAAAAGCATCGTCGTAGTGAACCTTGGCGGACAAAGCTTTACCACATCTTTGACAAACGCGACGTTGGGAATCAACGGGCGCAACGTGACGAGTCAGACTCTTATTAACCTCGAGAAAGTCGCGCGAGACAAAAAAGAGCAACTGCTCGTGCTGAACGACGAGACGCTCACCCACATAGAGCCAACAGGCTACTCGATAGACAACGAACCTCTTACGTTCGACGTAATCAACCGCAACGGAAGCCAAATAGAAGGCCGTTATATCTGTACGAGCTCGCCCCGCAAGATTAAAGAGATACAGACCAAGGCTTTCCCATTGAAATTCAGCCCTTGGAACTTCTATACCACGGCATCGGCCAAAGCGCAAGTGCTCCTCAATCCAGCCCAAAGGCGCGACGGCATAGTGCTCGTAGACTTGGGCGGCGGATGTACAAGCATTGCCGTATATCATCAGGATTCATTGCGATATGAAATATCCATACCTATAGGTTCGGACACCATAACGCGAGACATTGCCGTAGGCCTTGGCTTGAGCAACTTTGCCGACGCGGAGATGATAAAAAGGAATTTCGGCATAATGCCGGAGGCCGACGCCAGCAAGCATTATAGCGTCAAGCTGCCCAACGGCGGGACTGTCAAATTCAAAGGTCAGCAACTGAACTACATCATCCGCGCACGCGCCGAGGAGATTGCCGCCTACGTATATAGCGCACTCCAAGAGAATGCGCCCAAGAACAAATGGCCGCGCGACATCAAAATGGCCATCACTGGCGGCGGAGCCAAATTGAAAGGCATAGCCAAAATAATGGCCGAGCAGATTGGCCTCGAGGTTTCGGGCATACAAGTTCCATCTATTGAGAACGTAGAGTCCAAAGCGACAGAGGAGTTTGCCGGAGCCATTGGCATGGCCTCAACCTGCGCAAGGGAATACGTAGAGCCGACCCCAACGACGCAACAGACGCTCTTTGGGAGCGACGACTTCGGGACCACCACGCCAACGCCCACAGAGCAGCCAGTCCAAACTCAAACTGCGGAACCCGCATCGACAGACGCAAATAGCGGCGTAGAGCAGAAGAAGGAAGCAGAAACGACAAATACCACTTCCGACGGAGAGCACGCACACACGGCACCCCAAGCCGCCCGCCACGAGCATTCTAAGGACGAAGAGGAAAAGAAACGTTCTTTGGGAGGTTGGATAAAAGGACGTATTAACGGTCTTTTCACTGACGACTTCGACGAAAAAAAATAAAGGCTTCAGAACGTCACTATAATTAGAAGACAATACAATGGAAAACCTCATAGAAAGGCTCACGGACAACGAAGCGACAGGAAATGGCGTTGCGGACAAGTCTGAAATAATAAAAATAATCGGTGTGGGCGGCGCAGGCTGCAACGCCGTCAATAATATGTGCGAGATGGGCATCGAGGGTGTAAACCTCGTTGTCTGCAACACGGACCTCCAGGCCCTCAACAATAGCCCCGTGACTCGCAAAATCCAGCTTGGCAAGACCCTTACCGAAGGCCTCGGCGCGGGCAACGACCCGAATGTCGGACGCGATAGCGCAATAGAGGCGAAAGAGGAGATTGACCATGTGCTAGCCGACAATACCAAGATGGTGTTCGTGACGGCAGGCATGGGTGGCGGCACAGGCACAGGCGCAGCCCCCGTCATAGCCAAGCAAGCAAAAGACAAAGGCATCCTGACCATTGGCATAGTCTCTATCCCCTACAGTAAGGAAGGCAAGCCACGCCTCCTGCAAGCCATCAAAGGCGCAGAGGAGATGAGCGAGTGCGTAGACTCACTCCTCGTGGTAAACACCGACCGCATATACGAGCTCTACAAAGGTCAGAAACTAAGGTTGACCGAAGGATTTAAGAAGGGCGACAACGTGCTGGCACTCGCCGCAAAAGGCCTTGCGGAGATTATCACCAAGCACAATATAGTCAACGTGGACTTTGCGGACGTAAGCCGCGCCCTCAAGGATAGCGGATGCTCCATTATGGGCACGGCCGACGCAAAGGGAGAGGATCGCGCAAAGGAGGCCCTCTTGCAAGCCCTCGACTCGCCTCTGCTCAACAACAACGACATCTGGGGCGCAACACACGTGATAGCAAACATCACGACATCCGTAGACGACGAGGCATACCTCGAAGAGAGCGGCTTCATACAGGACTACCTCAATGAGAAAGCAGGCGGCGCGGCCAATGGGCACGTCACCCTCATCACAGGATTTGGCGTAGACGAGAACCTCGAGAGCGGCGTGATGCGCGTGACAGTCATAGCCACAGGCTTCTCACAAAACGTATTCGGACCAGACAACCAATCGGCGATAAACGTAGACCTCACAGAAGATGGTCGCTCAACCCCCAAGCCAGACACAGACGGCGAGGGAGCAGTAACCGTAACACTGTACAACGACCCGGAGACAGAGCACCTGAACTCCATTATGGAGCGTGTCTACAACCACAGCGACGCACCCGAAGGCAACTTCGACCCCAAGCAAATGCGCCCCGCCACGAGCCTCCCTCTTGATAAGCTATCCGAGGAAGTGCTGACCCAACTGGAGCAGGAGCCAGCATATAAGCGCAGGACGTTGTAGTCCCCGCCGACATACATATTAAGACAAACGAATAACGAACACACAAAAACATATAAATCATGAGTTTCATTGATCAGATTACCGAAGACATCAAGAGTGCCATGAAAGCCCACGACCACGTACGTCTCGAGGCTGTCCGCGGAATTAAGAAAGAGCTTATCGAGGCCAAGACTGCCAAAAGCGCAAGCGAGGAACTCGAGGACTCCGACGTGATGAAGATTCTCCAGAAGATGGTCAAGCAGCGCAGGGACACTGCTCAGATCTACATCGAGCAGAACCGCCAGGACCTCGCCGACGAGGAGATTGCGCAGGCCGACGTCATCGCATCCTACCTGCCCGCCGAGATGAGCCCCGCCGAGCTTGAGGCTGCCGTAGCCGCCGTAATTGAGAAGGTAGGCGCTACAAGTATGAAGGACATGGGCAAGGTGATGGGC
>CAVGTO010000014.1:7453-28829 GCA_963631865.1 Eggerthellaceae bacterium | reverse complement strand
CCGCTGACTCTCAACCTGTATGGCACCATTATCTCTCTCTCCTTCTCCTCAAAAAAAATCCCCATCATTTTTTTCTATTTGTCTTCATTGCCCCAAATTGTCCAGATTGTCACTCTTGTCGCAATCGTCGTAGATTGTCTGAATTGTCGTAGGAGGCCGAAAATTGTCGTCCCGCCAAAACCAAACTTAAGCCGAACTGTTAACTGTTAATTGTTAACTGTTAATTGAACTGAAATCACACAAAAAACGTTTTTTTCGCACATTTTGGCTTGAAATAGTTTTGTTAATTGCTTAACACGCGGTAAATTTGCACTGACAAATGATTATATCTGTAGCCATGGCCCTTCTCCTTGTCATAAAAATTTTTCATTCACGGGCTAAGGCTAGATTAAAATAACAAGACAACCGATGCTTACCATTAGTCAAGCCGTAGAAAAAGTAGTTAAGGTCAAGCCTTTCGTTACTGAGGCTCTTTGCGAGGGCCTTATTAATATCTCGTCCCTCTCCAGGCAGATCCATCCCACCGTGGAGAAACTCACGGGCAAGGAGGTCAAGCAGGGTGCCATCGTCATGGCGCTCAACCGCCTCGTCCCCAGCCTCAAGGGCAACTCCGAGATGACCTATAAGAATATGATCACCTCCCTCGGCGACATCATCGTCCGCTCCGACCTTACCGACTACACTTTCCGCAACTCGCCCACCATCATGGCCAACCATATCAAGCTGATGAACAGCCTCCGCGGCCGTCAGGATCAGTTCTACACCATGGTGCGCGGCGTCTTCGAGTCCACACTCGTAATAGGCAGCGAACTTTGCGCCATCGTCGAGGATGAGTTCCGCGATGAGGAGTGCGCTTATAAGAACGGCAACCTCTCCGCCATCACTCTCAAGCTCTCCTCTTCTAACGTCCATTTCGTAGGCTTCTATTACCAGATCCTTAAGTTCATCGCCTGGGAGGGCATCAACGTCAAGGAGGTCATCTCCACCACCAACGAGTTCACTATCATCGTTGCCGAGGAGGATGTCGATGCGGCTTTCGCCATCTTGAAGAACCTCAAGCAGAGCGGCAAGATCGTAGAATAAGGTTTGGCAATGCAGAAAAAACTGCCGCTTCACCCCGGCCCGAGGCCCTCAAGCCTCGGGGTTGTGCTGTCATTGCTTGCAATGATGGCTTTGTTTTTTGTCATGCCATTATGCGCCGAGGCCCAACAGACCATTGCTAAATCTCCCTCCGGCAAGTCGGGTGGGGCTAAGCCTTCGGCTGGCGGCGCTGGTGCTGCCGGCGCCAAGGCCGCTACGGTCATCCCGAGCGTCAAGGCTTGGCATCTGGCGGACGACTATACGCAGGCCGATACGGCCGTTGTCGATACCATCCTCGCTGAGCACCAGGTCAATAACCCTATCTGGCGCAAGAGCGTCTCGTGCGTCACGCTCGGCAACCTCGGTTCGCCTTCTATTGCCACGTACTACCCCGCCGTCCGCCGCGACTACGGCAACGTCTTCTACAATAGCCTCAAGCTCCAACTCCTCGACCCCGAGGACTTTACGTTCTACAATACCAAGACCCCTTACGCCAACCTTACTTACCAGAAGGGTATCCCTAAGGCGCAGCGCGAGGAGTTCTTCTCCGTCCTCTTTACTCAGAACGTAAACCGCCGTTTTAATCTCGGCGCCAAGATGGATATCAATGCGGCTATTGGTCGCTACGAGGCTCAGAGTGCCGATAATTTCAAGTTCGGTTTCTGGTCAAGCTACGACGGCGACGTATACCATATGCAGCTCCAAGCGTGGTATCAAAAGTTTGAGATTGAGGAGAATGGCGGCATCTCTAACGATTCCATTATCCTCACCCCCGAGCTTTACGACTACGACAAGGCCCAGGATATCCCCGTGGAGTTTATGAACGCCACCAACCGTCTCGCTTCTTATCGTCTCCTCTGGGGTAATAGTGTGGACATCGGTTCAGTGACTCGTTCCGAGGGCGACAGCATTGAGTACGATGTCCCCGTGGCTTCGGCTTTCTATAAGTTCTATGTCGACCGCTCGCACCACGAGTTCAATATCTCCAGCCTCTCGTCCTACGACGACGATGAGTTCCCCAATATCTACGTCGACCCCGATTACACCCACGACTCCCGCAAGTACATGCTTGTGAGCAACATCGTGCAGCTCAAGCTCAATGAGGAGTTCAATAGCCTCCTGCGATTCGGTCTCCGCGCCTACATAGGCAACGATATCCGCCAATATTATTGGGATGCGGAGAGCACCGTCGAGGTAGATGACGAGACTGAGACTTCCACCCTCGTCTACCATCGCAACGGCAAGAATAAGGTGAGCACATATATTGGTGGTCAGATATTTAAGAATCTTGGCGATCACTTCCGTTGGAATGCCGGTCTGCGCTTCGTTATGCAGGGTTACGATGCGGGCGACCTCCGAGCCGACGGCAATATCGATATCGCTTTCGGATCCGGCCGTTGGAAGACGGATCTCTGGGGCAAGGTCGTATATTCGCTCCGCACGCCTACTCTTTGGGAGAAGCAATTCCTCTCGAACCACTACAGTTGGAGCTTGAGCCTCGACCGTGAGCAGAACCTCGATATTTCGGCCGGCCTCCGCATCCCGGGTGTCGGGCTTGAGGTCTCGGCATTCAGCTCTACGCTAAGCAACCGCGTATTCTTCGGTTCCGATGGCATTCCTGCCCAGAAGAGCGACGTTACGCAGGTCATGGGCGTCTATGCCCGTGAGCATTTCCATCAGCCCAATACGAATCTCAACTCCATTGTCCGCCTTGCTCTCCAGAAGACTACGGACAATGATGTCATTCCCGCCCCGACGTTCGCTCTCACTGCCACGTCCTATTGGGAGCATCTCTTCTTCGGCGTCCTCCTGACTCAGATAGGTTTCGATGTGCGCTACAATACGCGCTACTATTCGCCGGCCTACATCCCTTCGCTCATGCAGTTCGTGCCGCAGAGCGAGCGCAAGACTGGCGGCTATGGCTATTTCGACCCGTTCATCAATTTCCATCTGAAGAAGATCCGTGCCTACGTCAAGTATGAGCACGTCAATAACCATTGGGGGTCGAACGACTATTTCCACACCATCCATTATCCGGCCAATCCGGCTACTTTCAAGTTCGGCCTCTCCTGGAATTTCTACGATTAAATGCAGATCGATAAGCTCAAAGAATATATCGAAGGGCTCAATGAGCCTCAGCGCGCCGCTGTACTTGCCACCGAAGGCCCTGTCCTCGTAATCGCGGGCGCCGGCTCCGGCAAGACGCGTGTCCTGACCCTCCGCATTGCCTATCTCATTGCCAAGGGCGTCAAGCCCTATAATATTCTCGCTCTGACCTTTACCAACAAGGCAGCCCGCGAGATGAAGGAGCGTATCGCAACAATCGTTGGCCCCGACCTTGCGCATCAGATTTGGATGGGCACTTTCCACTCCGTCTTTGCGCGCATCTTGCGTGTCGAGGCCTCGCGCCTTGGCCTTACCTCCGATTTCACTATCTACGATACTTCGGATTCGCAGTCGCTCATCCGCAGCATCCTCAAGGAACTCGGTCTCGACGCCGATAAGAAATATACGCCGAAAGCCGTCCTCGGCTCCATCTCGGCCGCAAAGAACGACCTCGTCCTGCCCGACGCGTATGCCGGCTCTGCCAAGTTCTCCAATGCCGATAAGTTGGCCGGCCGTTCGCGCACGTGCGAAGTCTACCGCCGTTATGTCGAGGAGTGCCGCAAGAGCAATGCCCTCGATTTCGACGACCTGCTTCTCTACACCAATATCCTCTTCCGCGACTGCCCCGAGGCCGTAGAGAAGTATCAGGAGAAGTTCCCGTACATTTTGGTGGATGAGTATCAGGATACCAATTTCTCGCAATACGCCATTATCAACCGCCTAGCCAAGGCCAAGCAGAATATCTGCGTGGTGGGCGACGACGCTCAGAGCATCTACAGTTTCCGCGGCGCTAGGATTGAGAATATCCTGAGTTTCCAAAAAGACTACCCGTCGGCCCGCCTCTTCAAGCTTGAGCAGAACTACCGTTCGACGCAGAACATCGTGGGGGCTGCCAATAAGCTCATTGCTCACAACGTGGGTCAGATTCCCAAAAACGTCTTCTCGAGTGGAGACGACGGCGACAAGGTTGAGGTCTGGCCATGCGCCACGGATCGCATCGAGGCCAAGAAAGTTGTGGCCAATATCGTTATCCGCATGCGCACCGAGGCCAAGCGCCCCAACGACTTTGCCATCCTCTACCGCACCAACGCTCAGAGCCGCGCCATAGAGGAGGAGCTCCGCACGGCCGGTGTGCCATATAAGATATACGGTGGCATGGCTTTCTACCAGCGCGCCGAGGTCAAGGACGTCCTGGCATATCTCCGCCTCATTGTTAATAACAACGACACCGAGTCGCTCCGCAGGATTATCAACGTCCCTAAACGTCAAATCGGTGATACGACGGTTGATAAGGTCATGGCTTTTGCCCGCTCGGCGAATACAACTATGTGGGAGGTCATGAGCCATCCGCGTCTCCTTGAGCAAACCGGCATCAACGGCCCCACGCAGTCGCGTATCTCGCGTTTCGTGGCACTCATAGATTTCCTTGCCCAGCAGGCCTCTAATATGGATGCCTATCCCCTCGCGGTCGAGGTCCTTTCGCAAAGTGGTCTCCTTCAGGAACTTAATTCAAAGAAGGAAGACCCCGACGGCAAGGATCGTTTCCAAAACGTCCAGGAGCTTCTCAACGGCATCAAGGATTACACCGACAGCCAGATTGAGCAAGGCGAGTCGCCCGATGTCCACGGCTATCTCCAGCAGGTTAGCCTCATCACGGACCTCGACGACAATGACGACCGTGAGAAGATTTCCCTCATGACCATCCATACCAGTAAGGGCCTCGAGTTCGATACCGTCTTCATTGTGGGCGTGGAGGAGGAACTTTTCCCCGGCTCTAAGGGTGTCGATCAGTCTTCGGCCATCGAGGAGGAGCGCCGCCTTATGTACGTGGCCCTCACCCGCGCCAAGAACACTTGCGTGGTCAGCTACGCCAGTGAGCGTTATAAGTTTGGCAAGAGTGAGCGATCCCATCCCAGCCGTTTCGTGGCCGAACTCGATGACGCTTTCTGCAATAAGCCCAAGGCAAGTCAGGACGAGGAGCAGGGTAGTGGCTTCGGTGGTTTCCGTTATGGCGGTCGCGGTTTCGGTGGCTCGTCTTCGGGTTTCAGTGGTGGCCGTGGCTCTTCTTCGGGCTTCAATCCGTCTTCGCAACGCACCGGTTCGGGCTTCGGCTCTCAGTCGTCTCCCTCAGGGCGGCGCATCGTTCTCCAGCCCGGTGAACGCCTGCCGTCCAATTTCAAGAGTCTCGGTACGCGCTCCGCAAGTCCCGATGCCGAGGTCAAGCTCAGTCAGACGCCCGACGGTAAGTATGCCGTGGGCTCGCGTGTGCTCCACGACCGTTTTGGCGAGGGCACTGTCCGCGAGATCCTCTGCACCGACAAGAAGGACATCAAGCTGCGTATCCTTTTCGACTCCCCTCATGAGGAGAAGACCCTCCTGCTCAAGTTTGCGCGCATCAAACGCATCTGATACCCCATTTTCTGATTATATTTGTCAATATACACATAAACTAAAGATATTACTGCAACGATGAAACGTTCTCCTTTTTTCACCATGACCCTTCTCGCATTGGCCATCGTGGCCAGCGGTTGCTCTCGCAAAGGTAGCTCAAGCCTCAGTTCCAGCCATAAGAGCACTACCTCTAAAGTGACCCCCAAGGTGCGCACCACAACCTCTACCACTAGCAGCGATGCCGCTCTCAAGGCCGCACAGGAGGCCGAGGCCAAGGCAAAGGCCGCAGCCGAGGAGGCCGCAGCGGCAGCAAAGAAAGCAAAGGAGGAGGCCGAGGCCAAAGCCAAAGCTGCAGCCGAGGAGGCCGCAGCGGCAGCAAAGAAGGCTAAGGAGACGGCCGAGCAGACCGTCGTAGTCAAGGAGGAGAAGGTCAAGGTTGTCGAGTCTGAGGCTACGACCGACGACTCCAACCGCTACCACATCATCATCGGTTCTTTCAAGCAGCTCACCAACGCCCGCCAGCAGAGCCAAGATGCCGTGTCTAAGGGTTTCTACCCCAGCATTATGGAGAATGAGGAGGGCTTGTATCGCGTAGCTGTCTTCTCTTCAGGCACCGAGTCCTCCGCTCGCAAGAAGATCGCCGAGCTCCGCAAGAAGTATACCGAGTACGTCGGTATGTGGCTCCTCATCGAGAAGAAATAAAGTTCTATCCCTCAAACCTATACCACAATGCAGCATAAACTATTTCCCCTGATAGCCATGCTCCTGCTTGTCGTGGCGCAAGCCGTCGCGCAGCCCAATGCTCCCGACATTGTGGTCTCGAAAGATGGCAAGGGGCACTTCTCTTCCATCCAAGAGGCCATACTCTCCGTCCGCGACTACAAGCCTTCGCGCACGACTATCTACGTCAAGAACGGCACGTATGACGAGAAGCTCCTCATCCCCGCCAATAAGTGCGACATCACCATCATCGGCCAAAGCCAAGAGGGCGTTGTCATAACCCACGGCGACTATGCCAGCCTCAACAACATGGGTACCTTCAAGACGTGGACTGTCCGAGTCGATGGCGACGGCATCCGCATCGAGAACCTCACTATCGAGAACTCCGCCGGCCCTGTAGGTCAGGCTGTGGCTCTCCATGTCGAGGGCGACCGTTGCGAGTTTGCTCGTGTCCGACTCCTTGGCAATCAGGACACCGTCTTCAATGGCGGCAATGGCAGCAGGCAATATTTCTCGCAGTGCTACATCGAGGGGACTACCGATTTTCTCTTTGGCCCCGCCACCGTTGTGCTGGACGATTGCGAGATCCATTGCAAGGCCGATTCTTACATCACTGCGGCTTCTACTCCCGCCGACGTCAAGTGGGGCTACGTCCTCCGCCATTGCCGTGTTACGGCCGACAAGAATGTCAAGAAGCTCTACCTCGGTCGCCCGTGGCGCGCCTACGCCTCCGTAACTTGGGTGGAGTGCGAACTTCCCTCTTGCATCCTTCCCGCCGGTTGGCATAACTGGGGTCGTGCCGAGAATGAGCACACTGCCCGCTATGCTGAGTACGCCAATATTGGCGACGGCGCTGCGTCCGATGGCCGAGTGGAGTGGGCTGTATGCGAAAAGAGCGCGGCAAGTGCGCCTGCCGAACTCGCCAAGATTTTTTGCATCGACTCCGATTGGGTGCCGGCTTACTCCGGACTCAAGCAATAATGATTTTTCTCTCACCCGAGGCGTGGCCTTCTGTGCTTCGCCCCGGGTTTTGTTTAACTAATAATATCAGGTGGTTATGAAGTTCAGTTCTTTCGTGGCCATTGCCTCGCTCGGGGCTTTAGTCCTCACTTCGGCATGCACTGGCTCCCGCAAGGAGCAGAGGCCCCTCTCCGTCCTCCTCGCTCACTCCGAGATGACGCGTATGCCCGACCCCGTAAACCTCGACTTCCAGACGGCTCCCAAATGGGATTATAGCGCCAGCACAGAGCTCCTCGGCATGATGAAAGTCGCTGAGGTCTACGATGACGATTCCATCGTGGCCTACGCCAAACAGTGGGCCGACACTATGGTCATGGCCAATGGCGACATCAAGGGCTACAACCCCGAGAAGTATAATATCGACCACATCTGCCCCGGCAAACTTCTCCTCCGCCTCTACAATACCACGGGCGAGCAGAAATACCTCACTGCCGCTGGCCACTTGATGAAACAATATGAGTCTCACCCCCGCACTGCCGAGGGTGGTCTCTGGCACAAGAAAGTCTACCCCCACCAGATGTGGCTCGACGGCCTCTATATGGGCGCTCCTTTCATTGCCGAATATGGTCAGTTGACCAACGAGGATGTGGCTGCCGACGTGGCTCGCCAGTTCATCATTGTAGGCCGCCATGCCTACGACGACTCCACCCACCTCTTCCGCCACGCTTGGGACGAGAGCCACTCTATGTTCTGGGCCGACAGCCTTACAGGTCAGAGCCGCCATGCCTGGGGCCGCGCCAATGGCTGGTATATGATGGGCATGGTCGATGCCCTTGAGTTCATCCCCGAGGGCACTGAGGGCCGCGACTCCGTAATCACCATCCTCAGCAACCTTGCCAAGACGGTTCTCGATTTCCGCGATCCGGAGACGGGTATGTGGTATCAGGTGCTCGATCAGCCTGGCCGCGAAGGCAATTATGTGGAGTCTACTTGCAGCGCGATGTTCATCTATTCCATGCTCAAGGCCTCCCGTCTCGGCTATATCGACGAGAGTTTCCATGACGTTGCCGAAGAGGCTTTCTCTCAGTATGTCCGCACCTTCCTCAAGGAGGAGAATGGTCTCCTTAGCATCACGTCCTGCTGTGCCGTGGCCGGCCTAGGTGGCAAGGATATGAGGGACGGCACTTTCGACTATTACATCCACGAGCCTGTACGCGACAACGATCCCAAGGCCATTGGCCCCTTCCTCCTCGCCTGCTGCGAACTCGGCTTGTAGATTTCCCCCCCGCAAAAAACATATGCGCCCTGAAGAGCAAAAGACGCAACGCAGTCCTTTTGCCCTTCGGGGCGTTAGTGACAAAAAGACACTTTCTAGCTCAATTTTAAAGAATACAAAACCATGATAGATAACTTCGCCGACATAAAAATCCTAAGATATCACGTAGACGGTTTCGAGAAACTCCCTCTCGACCGCAAACTCCTCCTCTACCATCTTAGCGAGGCCGCCCTCTGGGGACGTGATATCTATTGGCACCAGAACTGCGCCCTGGGGCTTGACCTCCGTCGCATTCTCGAAAAGGTTTATACACACCAGCGCGCCGCTGGCAATCTCGATGCCCGACTGGCCGAGTACACCAAGCGCGTGTGGTTCGCCAATTCCCCATACCATCATTACAGCAACGATAAGTTCCGCCCCGCCTTCTCGGCCGACGAACTTTCGGCTTGGATGGTTGCCGCCGGCATTGCCGAGCCCCTGTCGCCCGAGTTGAGCCGCTTGATTTTCGACCCCGAATATGAGGCAAAAAAGGTGTCGCTCGATACGCATGGCGACATCGTGGCCGACAGTTCTGTCAATTTCTATTCCGGCAACCTCACTCAGCAGGAGGTGGCCGATTTCTACAAGCAGCATGGCCGCCATCCTCTCAACAGTCAACTCGTTAAGGATGCCGCGGGCAATCTCTCCGAGAATGTTTGGCGCACGGGCGGTATGTATTCCGAGGCCATCAATCATATTATAGACCATCTCAACGAGGCCGTCAAGTATGCCTGCAACGACTTGCAAGCCAAGGCTATCCGCCAACTCATCGATTACTACCGCACGGGCGACCCCGACACCTTCGATGAGTTCAGCAAGACTTGGGTGGCCGACAAGACTTCCGATGTCGATTTCATCAATGGTTTCATTGAGGTCTACGACGACCCTATGGGTCTCAAGGGCACGTGGGAGAGCATTGTCGAGCTCAAGGATGCCGAGGCGACTAAGCAAATCGACCTCATTGCCGCCAATGCCCAGTGGTTCGAGGACCATTCGCCCGTCGATCCCGCTTTCCGCAAGCCGCATGTCAGTGGCGTCTCGATGAACGTTATCGATGCCGTGATGCTCGCTGGCGATTGCTACCCGTCCACCCCCATCGGTGTCAATCTTCCCAATGCCGATTGGATTCGTGAGCAATTTGGCTCTAAGTCCATCTCGCTTGCCAATATCACCCATGCCCACCATGAGGAGGCGCAACAGAAAGACCCGTCCAAACCCTCCGTCCTCGGCGAGTTCGCTTTCTCGGATGAGGAGAAGGAGCGCGCACGCCGCTATGGCCGCCAAAGCGACGACCTCCACACTCAGCTCCACGAGTGCCTGGGCCATGGCTCCGGTCAGATGCGCGCGGGCGTGTCGCTGGACGACCTTGGCGCCTATGGCAGCACCATCGAGGAGGCGCGAGCCGACCTCTTCGCCCTCTATTTTATGGCCGACCCCAAGATGACTGAGCTCGGCATCACCGAGTGCGCCGACGTGGCGTGGGCTCATTACGATGCCTATCTCCGCGGTGGTCTGCTTGTCCAGCTCGCCCGAATCGAGGAGGGGCGAAACATTGAGGAGGCGCATATGCGCAACCGTGCCATGATTTCGCGCTGGGTGCTCGAGAAGGGCCAAGCCGATGGCTCTGTCGAGTGGGTTGTCCGCGATGGCAAGCACTTCGTCACTATCCACAGCTACGAGCGTCTGCGCACTCTCTTTGGCGATTTGCTTCGCGAGGTGCAGCGCGTCAAGAGTGAGGGTGATTATGAGGGTGCCAAGGCTCTCGTCGAGAACTACGGTGTGCGCATCGAGCCCGAATTGCATTCCGAAGTCCGGAGCCGTTATGCGGCTTTGGGCATCGCGCCCTTCAGTGGCTTTGTCAATCCCGTCATGTCGCTTGTCCGCCGTGGCTCCGAGGTTACGGATGTCGCCATTTCGTATGATGAGGCCTACGACGACCAGATGCTCCGCTATTCGCGTGACTATGCAGCACTATAAACGCCTTCTGTGGATAGAAATATTCTGGCTCTGCGGCTCGCAATTCTCTGCATGCTTGCCGTGGTCGCGGTCTTTGCGCCCATGGCATCTGCGGCGCAGTCGCTAGCAACGTACCGCATCATTAGCGACGTCGAGCCGTTCGAGTCGGTCAATGTGGCCAAGCGCATCAACGTTACGCTTGTCCACTACTCCGATGTAGGCAAACTCCCGTCGGCCGTGGCCTCTAAACTGCAGAAGAACAAGGCCGCCGCCACTAGGGTGGGGCGGAGACTGCCTGTCTGCATCGTAAGGGCCGAGCCCACTGTGGCCAAAGCCGTCAAATGCGAGTCGAAAGACGGTTCTCTCGATATTTATGCCGATAAATTCAAGTACAAACGTAGCCCGGCGATAGATGTCTACGTTGTCTGCGATGGTAATTTGCGCTCAATAGCAGGTACATCCGGCAGCAACATAACATCCAAAGGCTGCCTCCAGTCGCCCGGTCTCTCCCTAATTGCCGAGTTCGCCATGTCCATCCATGTCACGGTCTCCGCCCCTTCGGTCAGCGTTGTGGCCAAGAACAGTTCCGACATTGGTCTCACTGGCACAATCGGCACACTCTCGGCCGCCCTCAAGAGCGGCAGCAACCTCCGTATGCGCAAGGTGACGTGCGGCTCTGCAACTATCACTGCCGAAGGCGAATCGACCGCCCAGGTGAACGCCACCTCTTCCCTCGTCGTCCACTCCTCTTCCCGCAGCCGCGTGACGTACTACGCCCCCGGCGCCACTCTCAATCTCCACGCCGAAAGCCTCGGTGAGGTTTCGGAACTCAAGATTTGGGAAAATCTGTAGGTGGGGACGGGACGGCTCTCCCTTTTACCCCCCCATAGTGTGCTCCCGCAACCATATCCCGAAGAAACGGTCGTAGACAATATACGCCCCGTCATATTTGTATACGAACTCGCGGTCTATGAGCGTCTTGAGCGCAAGGTTTATGCTGCTCGTGGCGGGCAATGAATGCCGCCGGATGAAGTCCTGCGACAGGACCGACGCCACGCGCCCCTCTGTGGCTATGGCGGCAAGCAGCGCCGCCTGGTTGTCGGTAAGCGACTCGTAGTAATTGATGAAGGCCACCTCCTGCTCGTCCACGAGCGAGCCGATTACGTTGTCTATCTCGCTGGCTGAGATCGTCACTCCGTTCTGATACAGGCGGTTGAGTATGGCTTGCACATACCATGTCTGCCCGTCCACAGCGTCGTATAGGTGCGCAAAGTCCTCTTCGCTTATCTCTATCTCCTTGTTCTCCAACCATCTGTTGGCAAAGTCGCGATACCTGCCGGGGGCTATGAGTGGCAGGTTCACTATCTGCGAACTTTGGTAGAAGGGGCGTTTGGCCGAGAGGAACATGTCGGTCATGACGTGCTGCTTGCTGCCGGCGAAGATGAAATATACGTTGGGGAGAAACTGTATGTATGAGCGCAAAAGGGCCTCGGCGCCGTCCTCGGGATACTCGGCTATCTGCTGGAACTCGTCGATGGCTATGTATATCCGTCGCCTCGAATCTTTTAGGTAATCAAATATGTGGCGCAGCGACTCCTCGCGTTGGCTGGGCTGAACCGTGATGGAGAACGTCGGCATGCCTGTGGCATCGTCGAACGACATTGTAGGTGCGTAACTGCCGAAGAATGAGGTCACTTTGCGTGCCGCCGCCTGAGAGAATGTGTCTACGCGGCCAATCACTGTCTTGCCCAGAAGCTGTATGAACTGGCTGAGGTTGCGAGTGGCGTTTATGTCGAGGTAGAAGCATTTTATGTCCGGCTCGTTGCGGTCTATCGTGTCGAAGATGTGGCGTATGAGGCCCGTCTTGCCTATGCGGCGCGGCGAGATGAGCACCACGTTGCGCTCGTTGGCCAGCGCGCTGGTCACTATCGCCGTCTCGCTGTCGCGGTCGCAGAAGTAGTCCGCGCCTTTATATCCGTATATCACGAACGGGTTATTCAGCCTCTCCATAATGCCTTGCTCTTATTCCACTTTTTGTGTTACATGTTTTGTGTAATGCTAAGTTAGCCCAAATTCCCCCTAAAAACAAGAAACTTCCTAATCGAAAGACGCTGTCACCCTGGTGATACGTTTTTCCGATTAGGAAGCCGGCCTTCTGAATTTTGCAAAACTTAAATACCCAAACAACATCCAAATCAGAATCTTGTTGGTAACTGCCAACTGAAATTGCCAACAGCCAACTGTGCACTGTGAACTGAAAACTATGCACTGCTAACTGTCAACTTCTTTGTCGCCTCGAACTTTCGAGAAGTCGAGTATGAGCATAAGGTACTTCCCCTGTTGGTCCGTCTTGTGACTGCCAATCCACAGATTTCCAAACAACTCATCGAACCGGTCTCTATTGGTCCAGTCATAATAAGCCGCAAGCATGCTTATCCACAGACTCTTGCCAAAACGGCGTGGGCGAGTGAAGAAGAGGAAGTCCGGCTGACTCTCTATCTCGGGTATGTACTTCGTTTTGTCTACATAGTAATACCCCCTGGTAATCAGTGGAATAAATTCCGAGACTCCGTATGGTATCCGTTTAGCTTTGCTTATGGCTCTTATGCTTCTGTGTCTTGTCGGCAAAGGTACGGAAAAATATGTCAGTCTCTCGGTAAACTGCTAACTGAGAGCTGTATGTTGCCGTTGGTAATCCGCCCAATCGGGGCAAAATCTTCAAAAAATGCCAACTTATCGAGGCTACTTGACCCGATATTAGTCATAAAATGGATAAATTTACCCCATTGAAAATCGATGTGTATGACTTTAGACGTACTTGTACTGAAGCTTTTGCACTATCACTTGCTTGCGCGTGTGTACGTCACCGAAAATCTGACTGTTGCAAATTGGCCACTTGATGGATGCAGCACAAAATGAAAATATGGCAAAGAGTCATTATGTTGGCAACAGACCTCATTGAAAATGAAGGTATAGAGAACCTCTAGACACAATACAATAGACTTATGGCAATAAAGAAATCAGAACTATATAGCACCCTCTTCGAAAGTTGCAACAAGCTCCGTGGCGGTATGGATGCTAGCCAATACAAAGATTATGTGTTGGTAGTGCTCTTTATGAAGTATATCAGCGACAAGGCTAAGGTTGACACCGACTCGCTTATCGATCTGCCCAAGGGCTGCACTTTCGACGACCTTGTGGCGGCAAAGAACAAAAACAATGTGGGTGAGGTCTTCAATAAGATTCTTGAAGCCGTGGCGGAAGCCAATCCCGACTTGCGCAATGTCATAACCAACGCCGACTTCTGCGACGAGCAGAAACTGGGCAAGGGTAAGGATTTGGTGGCGACGGTCAGTCAACTCATCGGTGTTTTCCAAAGCTCTGGATTAGACTTCTCCAGCAACCGCGAGGCCGATGACGACCTGATTGGTGATGCGTACGAATTCCTGATGAAGAATTTCGCCAGTCAGAGCGGCAAGAGCAAGGGCCAGTTCTACACGCCGGCCGAGGTTAGCCGCCTCATTGCCAAAGTGGTGGGAATCGGCAAAGACGAGCGTCCGCAAATCTCCATCTACGATCCCACCTGCGGTTCGGGTTCTCTCTTGCTCCGCGCCAAGGCCGAAGCTAAGACACAAGTGAGTGTGAATGGGCAGGAAAGTGACCTTTCCACCATCGGCATGGCCAAGATGAACATGATCATCCACGGCGAGCAGACGGCAGACTTGCGCCATGGCGACACAATAAACTCGCCACAGCACTATGAAATTGCTGACCAGACCTTGCAGCAGTTTGATTATGTAGTGGCCAATCCGCCCTTCTCGCTTAAGTCATGGCTGAAGGGTGGCGACACAGAAGACAAGTATGGCCGTTGGGGTGAGGGCGTCGGTATCGGCGTGCCGCCTGAGAAGTGCGGAGACTATGCTTTCTTGCTCCATATAATCAAGTCGCTCAACTATAAGGGACATGGCGCGTGCATCCTGCCGCATGGTGTCCTTTTCCGTGGCAATGCCGAAGCAACCATACGCAAGCATATCATTAAGCAACATTACATCAAGGGCATCATCGGCTTGCCGTCCAACTTGTTCTATGGCACGGGAATCCCTGCCTGCATCATTGTGCTCGACAAGGAGCATACCGCCGATTCCACTGGCATCTTCATGATCAATGCCAACGAAGGTTTTGCCAAGGACGGTGCCAAGAACCGTCTGCGTGAGCAGGATCTGAAGCGTATCGTAGACACGTGGGAGGCCCAGAAAGACGTGGCACACTATGCGCGTTTTGTAACTTACGAAGAGATTGCCCAAAACGACAATAACCTCAACCTCCCGCGCTACATCGAGGCTGAGGACAAGGAGATAGTCCAGGACATCGAGGCCCACTTGCACGGAGGAGTCCCGGAGCACGATATCCGCCAGATGCAGTCCGTTTGGCAAGCTTGCCCTACATTGCAGAGCGCCCTCTTTGCCGCAGAGCGAGAAGGCTACTATCGTCTTGCCGTTGAGGCGGATAACGTTCGTGAGACAATAGCCGCCGATGAGTCTTTCGAGCGTCAGCGGAAGGAGTTCAGGCAAGCGGTAGACCTGTGGCGCAATGAGACCACCACGACGCTGAAAGGTCTGTCAACAGGCTTTCGCCCTAAGCAACTCATCGGCGACATCAGTCAGCCGCTGCTTACGGCAGTGAATGCCTCGCCGTGCCTTGTTGACGGTTACGATGCCTACGACCAACTTATGAACTACTGGGGCGAGACCATGCAAGACGACTGCTATATCATTGCGGAAAAGGGGTGGCGGCCGGAACTTACCCTGCCAATGGACAAAAATGGAGGGGTGAAGAAGTCGTATACATACGAAGACCTGCAGTGCGACCTCTTGCCGGTAAGCGTGGTCTTGGAGCAGCGTTTTGGCGGGAGATACGCCAAAATCCAGGCGCTGACAGCAGATCAGGAAAGCCTGGAGTCCGAACTTGATACTCTCTTGGAAGAAAACGAGAGCGTGTTCGCGGACCTCGACAAGGTGAACGGCACTAACGTGAAGAAGGCTCAGAAGGTGTGCGCTGATGCGGATCTAAAAGCCGTCTTGCAGAAGTATCTCGACTTAGACGGCAAGATAGCGAAAACCAAGAGCACTCTTAAAAGCGAGAAGCAAAAACTAACCGCTGACATAGTGGCCGCCTATTCAGATTTTACCGACGACGACGTGAAGCACCTCGTGGTGGATTGCAAGTGGATGAAGGCTATCCTGTCCCGTCTCAGCGACGAGATGACCGCCGTTTCCCAACGCATTGCCGACAACGTGATCACCCTCCACGCCCGCTATGCCCATACTCTTGGCGAGACGACAAAGACCGTCGCCGAGCTCGAGAGCCAGGTTTTGGCTTCGCTCAAGGAAATGGGGTTTAATCTTTAATGCTGACGGAGATGAAAGAAACGAAGTTTAAAGAGACGGAAGTCGGACGTGTGCCGGTGGACTGGGAGGTGAAGAAGTTTGATGACATATTTGAAATATTAAATACACGAAAATTTCAATTAAAGACATCTGAGTATTGCCGTTTTGGAAAGACGAAAATAATAGACCAAGGAAAAGAAAATATAGTGGGTTATAGCGACAGACCCAACCCATTCACTTGCCCTCAAAATGGAGTGATTTTATTTGGAGATCACACTAGAATTTTTAAAATTTCGAAAAGTGACTTTTTCATTGGGGCTGATGGAGTTCAAATTTTACACTGCATTAATGATGATACGCACTTTTTGTATTATTACTGTCTAACTTTGGATATACCAAACACAGGATATAACCGTCATTTTAAATATCTAAAGGAATCCTCTTTTATCCTTCCTTACTCCCTCCCCGAGCAGCGCCGCATAGCCTCATCCCTATCCAATATGGACAACTTGATTTCCAATCTCGACACGCTGATTGAGAAGAAAAGGAATATCAAGCAGGGCGCTATGCGGCAACTCCTTACCGGCAAAACAAGACTCAAAGGGTTTACAGAGCCTTGGGGGGTGAAGAAGTTGGGGGAAGTAGTTTATATTAATCCTGCTTCTGAAAGGCAAAAACCTGACCAATTCATTTATATTGATCTTGAATCAGTAAAACAGGGAAAATTGATATCGACAAATATGGTAAATAGTGCATCGGCACCATCAAGAGCACAACGTCAATTTGAACAAAGTGATATACTATACCAAACTGTACGTCCGTATCAAAGCAACAATCTTTATGTAGACTTTGATGCCGCAAAATATATTGCATCTACAGGTTATGCTGTACTCCGCTCTCACGAAGACACTGATTCCCGTTATGTTTACATGTGTCTTCATTCATATAAGTTTATTGGTTATGTATTGGATAATTGTACAGGAACAAGCTATCCTGCCATTAATCCTAATAAATTAGCGCAAATAATCATATACCTTCCTTCCTCCCTCCCCGAGCAGCGTGCCATAGCCACCATCCTCACCAATATGGACGACGAAATCGCTGCCCTGGAGCAAAAACGAGATAAATATGCCGCATTGAAGCAAGGCATGATGCAGCAGTTGCTCACGGGCAAGATAAGACTGACAGATTAAAGACGAGACTATGACAAAATATATAACGAAACCTGAGCGCGAGGTGCAGAGCCGCATCATCCGTTTGGTGCAGACGGTGCACGAGCAATATCAGTACGCCGGAAACCTCGAAACGCAGGAAAACAAGAATATACGCGAGGATGTGCTCAAAACATTCCTCACGGAGAGGCAGGGACTCTCCCCTCTGCAGGCCGACGAGACGGTGCGCAAACTGAAAGACGCTGCCTTCTGCGGTTCGGCAAGCGAACTCTACAATGCCAACAAGGAGACCTACAGACTGCTGACCAGCCGCACGCAAGTGCGCCCGACGGAAGCCGGAAAGTTGAGCACGCAGACACAGTTTATCGACTGGAAACACCCGGAGCGCAACATCTTCGAGATTGCCGAAGAGGTGACCGTGAAGCGCAATATCGAGGACGTGCGCCATCGCCGCCCAGACGTCGTGGTGTACGTCAACGGCATCGCCGTCGTGGTGCTCGAACTGAAACGCGACGACGTCAGCGTGAGCGACGCCATCCGCCAAAACATCCGCAACCAGGAGGATGGCGAGATAGCCCCTTTCTTCAGCACCGTCCAGCTCGTCATGGCCGGCAACAACTCCGAGGGCTTGATGTACGGAGTAATACAGACTCCCGAAAAGTTCTATCTGCAATGGAAAGAACCCTGCGGCAGCCCATGCCCTCCTTCGCGATACAAAGAGCACGAATTCCCCTCGTTGCTCGAACGCTCCGTGCTGCAGATGCTCGAACCCGCCCGACTGCTGGAGTTCATCCACGACTGCATCATCTTTGACGCAGGAGTGAAGAAGGCGGCGCGCCCCAACCAATATTTTGCCTTGAAAGCTGCGCAGGAGCGAGTGCTCAACAAAGAGAAGTACGGCCAGAAAGGTGGTATCATCTGGCACTCGCAAGGCTCGGGTAAGAGTCTCACAATGGTATGGCTGGCGCAATGGATAATGGAGAATGCCGCGGGCGACCCGCGTGTGGTGATCATCACCGACCGCGAAGAACTCGACGCGCAGATGAAACAGGGTTTTCTCAACGCGGACGAACTGCCATATCAGGCTCAAAGCGGCAGCAACCTGTTGGAACAACTCAACGCCTCGACTCACCACCTCATCTGCACCCTTATCCATAAGTTTGGCGGCGGCAAGAGCGAGTATGAGGCTGTGTGCGTTGGCGACAAGAAGTCGAAACGGCAACTGAACGAGTTCCTCGACGACGTGCGCCGCTCGATGCCTACCAATTACAAGCCTAAGGGCAACATCTTCGTGTTCATCGACGAGTGTCACCGCACTCATGGCGGCCTCTTGCACGAAGCCATGAAACTGTGCCTTGGGGACAACTACATGATGATAGGCTTCACAGGCACACCATTGCTCAACTCGGACAAACGCACCACGCTTGAGCAGTTCGGCCCATGGATTCACACCTATAAGTTTGATGAGGCCGTGGGCGACGGCGTTATCCGCGACCTGCGATATGAAAGCCGAAACATTGACCAAGACCTGGCCTCTGCCGAGGAGATTGACCAGCTGTTTACGAAGAAAACAGAGAAACTGACTCTGAAGGCCAAAGACGAACTAATGAAGCGGTGGGCGACTTTACAAAAGTTGTTCTCTTCGCGCGAACGCACACAGCGCATTGTGGCCGACATCTGCAAAGACTTCTCCGTCATCGATTATCTGGAGAAAGGCTTTGGCAATGCCATACTCGTGGCTGGCGACATCTATCAGGCTTACCGCTATTGGAAGGAATTTCAGACAACAGAGATGGCCGGGCATTGTGCCGTGGTGACAAGCTACGAGCCCATAGAGGTGGCACTCGCCGACGGACACAGCGGCAACGGCAACCAGACCGAGGAGGAGTACAAATATAAGATTGCCAAGGAGATGATGGGCAATAAGACGGCAGAGGACTACGAGAAGTGGGCCAAAGCCGAATTTATCGAAAACTACAAGAGTATGAAACTGCTCATTGTGGTGGATAAACTGCTCACCGGTTTCGATGCTCCCCATGCCACTTACTTGTACATCGACAAGCAGATGCGCGACCACACGCTGTTCCAAGCCATCTGCCGCGTGAACCGCAATGCCGAAGGCAAGGACCACGGCTACATCATAGACTATAAAGACCTGTTCAACAACATCAGAAAGGCCGTGGAGGACTACACTAATGGCGAAGGTCCATTTGGCGGTTACGACATAGATGATGTGGACGGTTTGCTGAAAAGCCGCCTGAAGCAAGCCAAGCAAGACCTTGACGATGCCATCAAACTCATCAAGGAGATATGCGAGCCTGTGGAACAGCCGAAGAGCATCGACGACTTCTACCATTACTTTGTCTACGATGAGCGTGTCGTACCAGAAGAGGAACAAATGGCCGAGTCTATTCGCAATATGAGTCTGCGCGAACGCTTCTATGATGCATGCCGTTCGCTCACCCGCAAATATCTCGCCATTGCCACAGAGATGGAAGAAGCCGGATATTCTCGGGCCGAAGCGGAAGCAATAGACAGTATGGTAAAGGACTACGACCGCACCATGACGGCCATCATGCGCCGCTCGGGCGACTTGACCGACCTTGCCGGATACGACAGCGAGATGCGAGCCTTGCTCGACCGCTACGTGACGGCTAAGTCGTCTGAACTGCTGGCTAAACTTGACGACATTTCATTCCTGGACTTCATCGTGAAGAAGCCTGTCGACGATATGGTTTACGACTTGATTGACGCAGACGAATATTTGGGCGGCAAACCGGGCAGCGCCGAGACCATCTCGAGCAATGTGCGCCGCGTCATCAACCGCAAGCATGACCAGAACCCTGAGGAATATGACAAACTGTCAGAACGCTTGAACCGCCTGCTGAAGGAGATGCGCGAGGGGACCATGGAGTACAAGGAGGTGCTCCGGCAACTCATCAAGATTGCACGAGATTTGCACAATGGCAGCAACAACTATCCCGAAAACATCAATACTCCAGGCAAGCGTGCGCTTTATGACAACACCGGCAAGGATGCTGAGCTTGTAGAGGCTATATACAATACCGTAAAGGTTCATGCCCAAAAGAACTGGCGCTCTGTGGATTCCCGTCGCCGCCTGTTGCGGATGAAAGTAAGGCAGGTGTTGCCCGACGGCATTGCCATCGATTTAGTAATGAGCATTATCTCGGCCAATGATGAATTCTAATACTTTGCAAGTGTCGGACATAGCCATCGATGTGGAATACAAAAAGATAAAGAACATTCATCTTGCTGTATATCCACCCGATGCCCGTGTGCATGTGTCGGCGCCGGACTACTGTACGGACAATGATCTGCGTGCGTTTCTGCTCTCTAAGTTGATATGGATACGCAAACAGCAGGGCGAAGTGTTGGCTCAAGAGAGGGAGACGCACCGAGAATATGTGTCCGGAGAAAACCATTATCTCTTTGGCAAGCGTTACATTCTGCGCATTGTCGAGGAAGATAAGGTGCCGCATATTGATGTTGAACACAAATATATTGTCTTGCATGTGCGCCCTGGCGCAACGCGTGAAAAGCGGATGGAAGTGTTGCATGAGTACTATCGTCAGCAACTGCACGAGAGACTAATCTCTTTATTCCCGCGTTGGGAGGCGAAGATGGATATCCACAACTTCACTTGGAGTATCCTATCGATGAAAACCCAATGGGGAAGCTGCATGCAACATAAACGCGAGATACGTATGAATCTCGCACTTGCCCGTGTGCCAGTCGAGTGCATAGAGTACATTGTCGTGCACGAAATGACGCATTTAAAGGTGCGCCTTCATAACAAGTTGTTTGAGCAACTTTTGGCAATGTATATGCCATCTTGGAGAAAGTACCGACAGCAACTCAATGAGTTCGTATCTGTGCCGTTGGAGTAAAAAGAGTTTTATAAAGTAAGCGGCAAACTAGATGTAATGTCTATGGCAAAATCAATGAATTCTCGTGTATGTTTATCATAATAAAATAGTAAGTGAGAATGAGATATATAATATTATTTTTTTCGTTTGCATTTATGTTTTTGTCTGCTTCTGCGCAATCGAACACTAAGAATACAGTCGCTTCCCCTGACAGCAATGTGAATTTCCGATTGTACCAGACAAACAATATGTGGACTTTCCTCAAATTGGACACAAGGACTGGCGAGGTGACTCATGTGCAGTATAGCGTTGAAGGTAATGCTATGCAGTATAAACTGAGTGCCATTCCTCTTGCTGTCGGATCTGACGCAAAACCTGGGCGTTTCTTTATGTACCCGACAG
>CAVGTO010000014.1:0-7443 GCA_963631865.1 Eggerthellaceae bacterium | reverse complement strand
ACTATGAACTGTGCGCTGTGAACTGTGCACTGAAAAAAAATCTCTCCCCCGACAAGTCAACCGACCTGCCGGGGGAGAAATATTATATGTCTACTAATAAACTAGCAGAGGCCCGAGAAACCTACGAAAGCCATAGCCATGAGGCCGGCAGTGAGGAGGGCGATAGGTGTGCCCTTCATTGCCTGGGGCACGTCCATAAGCTCAAGATGCTCGCGGAGAACCGAGAAGAGGATCAGCGCAAGAGCGTAGCCCAGTGCCGTGGCGATGGCGTAGACCACACCCTTGAGGAGGTCGTAAGAGCCATCGGCAACACCATTACCAACGATGATGGCAACACCAAGGATGCAGCAGTTGGTGGTGATGAGGGGCAGGAACACGCCAAGGGCCGAGTAGAGAGCCGGCGACATCTTCTTCAGGATAATCTCCACCATCTGTACGAGGGCGGCGATGACGAGGATGAAGAGGATTGTCTGCATATACTCGATGCCGAACGCGTTGAGCACGTACTTCTGGAGCATATAGGTCACGATGGTTGCCAAGGTAAGGACGAACGTTACCGCCGCGCCCATGCCTGCAGCCGTGGACATCTTCTTAGATACGCCAAGGAAAGGGCAGATGCCAAGGAACTGCGACAACACTACGTTGTTCACAAAGATGGCCGAGATGGCCAAAAGTATATATTCCATAGTGCTTATGCCTTCTTAGTTAACTTGTTGACAATGACGATGAGGTACGCAAGGGCGATAAACGCGCCCGGTGCGAGGACGAAGGCCAGGATGCCATACTCGTCGCCCCAAAGCTTGAGACCGAAAATCATACCCGAGCCAAGGAGCTCGCGCACTGCGCCGAGAAGAGTAAGGCCGACGGTGAAGCCGAGGCCGATGCCGATACCGTCGCAAAGAGAGTCGATGGCGTTGTTCTTGGCTGCGAAGGACTCAGCGCGGCCGAGTACGATACAGTTCACCACGATAAGCGGGATGAAGAGACCCAGCGAAGCGTAGAGTCCAGGCACGTAAGCCTTCATGAGCATCTCGAGCACCGTCACGAAGGTGGCGATGATGACGATGAAGGAAGGAATGCGCACCATGTCGGGGATGAGGTTCTTGACGAGCGAGATTACGACGTTGCTGCACATGAGGACCACCATGGTGGCCAATCCCATGCCCATGCCGTTGATCGCGGACGTCGTGGTGCCCAGCGTCGGGCACATGCCAAGGAGGAGCACGAAAGTCGGGTTCTCCTTGATGAGGCCGTTGAGGATTATCTTGAATTTATCCATGATTCTTGTTTCCTATTTGTTCGTTTAGTCTACCACGGCGCGGAGCTCGGCCGTCTCGTCGGCAATGGTGTCGGCCACTGCGCCTGCAACGCTGTCCACTGCCGCTGCCGTAGTGTCGGCCACTGCCGTTGCGCCAGTGTTGGCCTCGGTGGCAGCGCCGCTGAAGATGGCGTTGTACTCAATGTTGACAGCCTTGAGGAAAGCGCGGCTCGTGATGGTCGATGCCGTGATGGCGTCCACCTCACCTCCGTCTTTCGACACGGTCATGTTGTTCGTGCCAGGGTTCATGCCGATGATGTTGCCCTTGCCGCCTTTCTGGAACCATTCGCCAGCCTTGGCGCCGAGGCCCGGAGTCTCGGCAGTGTTGAGGATCTCGTAACCAAGGATGTTGCCCTGGTTGTCGAAACCGGTCAGCACTGTGAGGTTGGGCGAGAAGCCCGTGACGGCGGTCTTGACGGCCTTGCCTACAACCTCGCCACCAACGGCTGCGGTGTAGACGGTGAACTTGCCGTTCTCGTTCTCTATGGTCTCGGTATTAGTGACAGTGAGGTCGCCATCCTGGCCTGCGAGGATAACCTTCTTGATGCCGTCGTTGAGGGTCTGCTCCTCAATCTTGGCGATAGGGTCCTTGGTCAGCTGCTGCATTACGCCGAGCAGGGCGGCCGCTACGAGGGTGACGCCCGTCAGGACGATCACCATGTTTGGCAGAGTCGATTCTAACTTTTTCATTTTGCTATCTCCCCAAATCTTTTCGGTTTGCAGTAACGGTTAATGAGTGGCGTGACGATGTTCATCAAGAGGATGGCGAAAGACATGCCTTCGGGGTATGCGCCAAAGTTACGGATGAGGATCGTGATGATGCCAATGCCGCAACCGTAGATGATCATGCCCTTGTGGGTCATTGGCGAGGTTACGTAGTCCGTAGCCATGAAGATTGCGCCGAGGAGAGAGCCGCCAGCGAGGATTGAGAACAACGGGTCGATGAAGGCGTCGGGGTTGCAAACGTAGAGGATGCCCTGGAATACGAACATCGAGCCGAGAACAGCCACGGGGATGTGCCAAGTGATAATCTTAGCCACGAGGAGGATGATGAAGCCGATGATGAGCGCGATGGCCGATACCTCACCAAATGAGCCGCCGATGCTGCCAAAGAAGAGGTCCGATGTTGAGGGAAGGTCTACAATCTCACTCACGCTCTTGCCGCTCTTGATCGACTCCTTGAGGAGGCCGAGAGGAGTTGCGCCAGTGCTGCCGTCTACCGCGTTCGGGTCTACCCACGAGGTCATCTGAGCTGGGAAAGACATGAGCAGGAACACGCGGCCGCCAATCGCGGGGTTGACGATGTTCTGACCAAGGCCGCCAAAGGTGAGCTTACATACGCCAATGGCAAAGATGGCGCCAA
Source organism: Eggerthellaceae bacterium (assembly GCA_963631865.1). GTDB lineage: Bacteria > Bacteroidota > Bacteroidia > Bacteroidales > Marinilabiliaceae > W3P20-009. Next base: position 4,762 of record CAVGTO010000014.1, on the reverse strand, counting down.
TGACGACAATCCACCATGAAATGCCTGCCGGAAGGTTGAACGCCAAGATGAGACCGGTCACGATGGCCGAGCCGTCGGTGATGGTGGTCGGGACCTTGAGGATGAATTTCTGGATGAGATACTCTACAGCCACGCACGCGATGACCGACGTCAGGATGACGGACAGCGCGCCGAGCCCGAAGAACCAGAGCGAGGTGGCGAGGGTCGGGATGAGAGCTATCGCAACGCCGAGCATGTTGCGCCTCACCGTGTCGGTGGTGTGGACATGTGGCGATGGTGCTATGGTTAACTTTTCCATCTTACTATGCTGAAAGTTAAAAGCTAATGGTTTGCTATTTAGTTTAATTCGGGTGGATTACTTGGCATCTGCGGCCTTCTTCTCCTCCTCGGCCTTCTTGGCAGCCTCGGCGGCGGCTTTCTTGGCTGCGGCCTCGGCGCGGAGCTGTGCGCCAACGCGTGCCTTGCCTACGCGGATGAAGTCCAGGAGGGGGCGTGCGCTCGGGCATGTGAAGGAGCAGCAACCGCACTCGATGCAGTCCATGACGTTCTCGGCGCGAAGGTCGTCAAAGCGGCCAAGCATGGCGAGTTTCGACATGAGGAACGGCTCGAGACCCATTGGGCATACGCCTACGCACTTGGCGCAGCGGATACATGCCTGTGGCTCCGGACGCTTCGAGTCCTCTTTGTTCATGAGCGTTACGCCAGACGAACCCTTTACGATGGGCACGTCGAGGTTGGAGTAGGGGCGACCCATCATTGGGCCACCGCCAATGACCTTGCCACAGTCCTCGGGCATTCCGCCGGCGGCCTCGATGAGGTTCTTGACGGGGGTACCGATGCGGACAAGCAGGTTGCTCGGCTCGCGGAGGGGCTTGCCTGTTACGCAGACAACGCGCTCGATGAGGGGCTTGTTCTTCTGCACGGCCTCGTAGATGGCGTAGACGGTGCCGACGTTCTGGACCACGGCGCCTACGTCGATAGGCAACTTGCCACTGGGTACCTGGCGGCCGATGCATGCGTCGATGAGCTGCTTCTCACCACCCTGCGGGTAGCGGAGCTTGAGCGGCTGGACGGTGATGCCCTCGAAGCTGGTAGCCAGGCGGCTGAGGTTCTCTATGGCGTCTGGCTTGTTGTTCTCGATGCCGATATATGCCTTGTCTACGCTGAGAGCATGCATGAGGATCTTGACGCCGATGAGGATCTCCTCGCCATGCTCAAGCATCAGTCGGTGGTCCGATGTGAGGTAAGGCTCACACTCGACGCCGTTGATGATGAGGGCTTCGCACTTCTTGCCAGGAGGCACGGAGAGCTTTACGTGGGCTGGGAAGGTCGCGCCACCCATACCTACGATACCCATCTCCTTGACGCGGTTGATGATCTCCGCCGGCTCCATGGTTATCTCGCGACGGATAGCGGGGCTGCGGTCGATGGACTCTTCCCACTCGTCGCCCTCGACGGTGATGGTGATGCAGGGCTTGCGGTAGCCGTTGGCGTCTACGAAGTCCTCAATCTTCTTCACTTTGCCGGATACGGGCGAGTGGATGTTGGCCGAGACAAATCCGCCGGCCTGCGCGATGAGCTGACCTACCTTGACTGCGTCGCCAGCCTTGACGATGGGTACCGCGGGAGCGCCAATGTGCTGCCCGACAGGGATCTTAACTTCTGCTGGCACCGGGAGCTCGCGGATGGAGCTGCCCGCCGAAAGCTTCATGTCGTTCGGGTGGATGCCGCCTATTTTAAATGTCTTCAACACTGTGATGTATCGTTATGTTGTTGAGGTGTTCTGTGTTCTTGCCGCTCTTACTCTTTTGCTGCGGACTGCTGCTGCTGGGGCTGCTGAGCCTCGGCGGGCTGCTGGGCTTGCTGCTGCGCCTGTGCGGGCTGTGCCGTAGCACCCTCCGCTGCTGGCTTGGGGGCTGCGGGCTTTGCCGCGGGGCGGGGCGGGAAGTTGAGCTCGTGGATGGCGTGCGTCGGGCATACGGCTGCGCACTTGCGGCACATCTTGCACTTCGTGTAGTCGATGTAGGCCACGTTGTTCTCGACCGTGATGGCGTCGAACTGGCACTCCTTCTGGCACTTGCCGCAACCGATGCAGGCGTTCTTGCAGGCCTTCATTGCCACTGCGCCCTTGTCCTTGTTGACGCAAGATACGAAGAGGCGACGGCTCTTGGGTCCCTTGTTCCTGAGCTCGATGATGCTCTTCGGGCAAGCCTTGGCACATGCGCCGCAGGCTACGCACTTCTCCTCGTCAACCTCGGGAAGACCGGTCTCCTTGTTCATCTTGATGGCGTCGAACTGGCATGCGCTTACGCAGTCGCCACAACCGAGGCAACCGTAGGAGCAGCCGGTCTCACCTGCGAAGTTGGCCGCAAGGATTGAGCAACGCTTTGCGCCGTCGTACTCCAAGTTCCTCGGGCGTGCCTCGCAAGTGCCGTTGCATCGTACAACAGCCACCTTAGGCGCGCTGGCTACGACCTCCTTGCCAAGTATGCCGGCAATCTTGGCCATGACGGGAGCACCGCCAACGGGGCAGAGCATCGTGCTGATGTCGTCGGCCTTGACCAGGGCGTCGGCCATACCGTGGCAGCCAGGGAAGCCGCAGCCACCGCAGTTGGCACCCGGCAGGGCGGCCTCAACCTCTCCTACGCGCGGATCTTCGTATACCTTGAACTTTTGCGACACGAAGTAGAGTATCACAGCCGCTACGCAGCCCGTGACAGCCAATGCCGCAACAGTTATGAGAATAAATGAAACATCCATGTCTTCTTTTGATTATTTGTTTTATAGGTTTTTTGTTTTGAACTTGAATGTCTTGTCTACTTTATCTCGCAAGAGATAGAGGCCAATGTAGAACGGGACAAGCGGTGCCAAGGCCGTAAGCGCGCACCCGGCGTCGCCAAGCCCCGCCGCACGGCCTATCAGGAGGCCTGCCACGACAAGCGCCAGCGGCGTTACGTAGGCCACAGCCACCGCGCGGATGCCCATACTCTCGTCCCCCTCGAACGTCACAGTGTCGCCAACCGCGTAACTCTCGCCCGGCCCAGCCACGACGTCCACCACCTTAGCCTCCTTCTCGGAAGCTGAGCAAAGGTTGGCCGCGGAGCACGAGCTACACGCCGAGACGTTGATTATCTCGACTTTCAGCAGGTCGCCGTTGACGGCTATCACCGTTCCGTCATGCGTTATTTTCTTAGCGTCGGACATGTCTTTATCCTATCGTTCTTCAGCCCACTCCGGGCAAATCTCAACATCAAAAATAAAACACATCTTGCAACTTGATGCACATCTTTCCTAATTTGTAGACTGTTCAAATAACGTCAATAAATCTAAATTTCATATAACGTTTTGTTGATTAGCGGGTTGCGTTATACGATTTAAATCTTTTTAAAATTTCTCCAAATTGTGCAAACGTTTACTTTGCAAAGGGCGTTTCTTACTTTATGCCTTGTTTTTTTATGCCTACGTGGCATATTTATGCCATTTTTGCTATCCCGATGTGGCATTATTGGTGCTTTTTTGATATATGTTCGTGCTTTTTTCTATCTTGCGCCTTCAGCTTCTTTCGTGAGGGATGTGTATACTAAATATGCCGTAAAACATAATTGGCGCCAAGGATTTCCTGCCGTCCTTGGCGCCAATTTTTTTGGCTTATATTTGAAATTGTGGGGTGGGGATGCCCTATATTCCAGCCTCTTTAAACAATCACCTTGCGAGCCCGCGGCACAAAGCCATGCCCCTCGGGATACTCAATATCGACCAGCGAGAGCCCGGCAGCCGACACCGACGAGCCCGCCGCACAACGGTCATGCCGCTCAATTACGTCGCGGAACTCATCCATGCTCATCTTGCCTTTGCCGACCTCGAAGAGTGTGCCGACCACGGCTCTCACCATGTTGCGGAGAAAACGGTTGGCTTTGATCTCGAATGTCATGCGCCCCGGAGCCTCCTCAAACCAATGGGCCACTGTGACGTCGCATATGTTGGTCTTGACCTGTGTGCCCAGTTTGCTGAAACTCGTGAAGTCGCTCACGCTTTTGAGTATCTCGGCCGCCTCGTTCATCTTGTCGAAGTCGAGCGCGAAGAAGGGGCGGAAGGTCATATGGCGCAGCATGGGCTGCTTGTCCATCGTCAGGCGGTAGTGGTACGTGCGACTGCGAGCCGAGAAACGGCTGTGGAGCTTGGCATCTACGCGCTGTATGGAGTATACCGCCACGTCGGGCGGCAAGATGGAGTTGAGCTTGAAGATGGCTTTGCCCTCATCTTCGGGCGTCTCGTCGCATACGAGGGTTTCGGTGTCGAAGTGCGCCACGAAGTAATCGGCGTGGACTCCCGTGTCCGTGCGTCCGCAGCCCATGATGGTGAGCTCCTTGTCCCGCGTCAGTTTGCGCAAGGCATCGGTCATTACCTCCTGGACGGACGACGCGTTGGGTTGCAACTGCCATCCGTGGTATTCGGTGCCGTCGTAGGCTAGTTCTATGAAGTAGCGCAATGGGCTGTAGCGAATTAGGCTTTTTGTTTCTCGAGAATTTCGTCCACGAGCTGCTTGCCAATCTCGCGGAGCTTGAATTTTTGTACCTTGCCGCTGCCCGTCTTGGGGTAGTCGCGTACAAAGAAGACGTACTTAGGCACCTTAAACTTGGCCATAAGCTTGTTGCAGTATGCCTTTACGCCCTCCTCTGTGAGTGTTGCTCCGAGTTTAGGAATGATGAAGGCGGCCACAATCTCGCCATAGTGCGCGTCGGGTACGGCCACGACCTCACCC
>CAVGTO010000013.1:0-32000 GCA_963631865.1 Eggerthellaceae bacterium | reverse complement strand
GTGCTGGTGGCCTTGGGCTTATCGCCAGTGCCTGCCTTGATCACCTCATACTGGAGACCGCTCGGGAGGGTGGTTACCTCGGGACGAACAGCGTTGGCTGCAAGGAATGCCTTGCCCTCTTCCATGGCTGCCTTCATCTTGTTCTCCTCGAGCTCAGTGAAGTATTTGTTGAGGAGCTCGGCGCACTCGCGGTTGCTAATCTCGGTCTGCTCGCCCGTGAGGACTGCTTTGAGACCTTTGTAGAGTTCGTCGAAGTCGACGTTGGTTGCTCCCTCGGCTTTCAGGTTAGCGCCGATGTTCATGCCTATGGCATAGCTTATCTTTTTCAATTATAACAGCTTTAGCCCTTGGGGAGAGGGCGGTTAGTATTGTTGCTTTTCGAGCGGCAAATATACTCCTTTCGCGCTTAATTAGCTTTCTCTTTTCTACGTGAGTTCACGTTTGAACAGTGAAAAACCTCTTTAGCGAAACGTAATCACTTTATTCTTGCGTTTTCCTTCTCACGCCCCTTACGGCTTCCGCTTCGAGTGGATTGTCTGGCCACGAATGCTTGGGGTATCTGCGCTTGAGCTCTTTACGAACCTCGAAATACGTCTCTTTCCAGAAATTCGCAAGGTCTTGGGTCAACTGCACTGGCTTGTAGCCAGGCGAGAGCAGTTCCATAAGTACGGGGCGATGTCCACCATCCACACATGGCGTGCGCTCCATTCCGAAGCACTCTTGCAGTCGCACTCGCAGAACTGGGGCTTCGGCCGCCGCCCTATACTCCACCTTTATGTGACTGCCCGTCGGCACCTCTATTCTCTCGGGTGCCAGGCGGTCTACAGTCTGTTGCTGCTCATAGGTCAGCATTGAGCGCAGGACTTGTGCCATATCTATCTTCTTGAGCTCTGCTACGGTAGTTGCGCGCCCGAGGTACATAGGTAGCCAATCGGGTGCCGTGGCGAGGACGGCTTCTGTCGAGAGGTCTGGTAGCTCCAGCTCGGGGTGCCATTCGGACACTATGGCCACTCGTTGTTGGAGAGTCCGTACGTCGTCGTTGAAGTCGAGCATCCGTTCTCCGTCTTTTTGTGTCGCTCGGCATATGGTGTCGGCAATTAGTTCGCGGTTGTCTTCGCGAATCTGTTTCGAGCCGAGTATTAAGCTGCCTATGCGGTACTCGCGCTGGGCCACTATCGTGCCTCGTTTCATGTCCCACGCCACGTTGTCCCTCTCGCGTACGAGGGGCTTTAGGTCGACAGGGTCGAGTGGTGAGGCGAGGAATATGGTGCCGATGCCGTCGCGAGCGTTGACGTTGGCCGCCACAATCCATTTCTCGCTTGCGAGGTCGTCGTCCTTAGGCAGTTGGGCCAAGTCTCCACTGCTGAGCATGAAAAGGCCCGACTTGCCTTCTCGGGCCGAGGCTATGCGCTCGGGGTATGCCGCGGCAAGCAGCATGCCTGTGTCGGTAGAGGCGAAAGGAGTGTTATCCTCCTCTTTTATCTTGCCTATGCGGCGATATTGCTCGGCAATCTTGGCTATGCGGTCCCACGCTCGCCCGCCGTTTTTACCGTTGCTGCGGTAGCTGCGCAGGGCGTCTATGCGTAGGTTGATATCGGTGCTCGGCGTCTCCCCTGGCCTTGTTTTGCTCATCGGGTCTTTCTCTTCGAGCGTGGCGGCAATGTCGGCCGCCAAGTTGCGGAGTGGCGTTGTCGTGGCCGTGGTCATCATCTGTGCCATGCGCGGGTGGCATGGCATGCGGCTGAGCGTCTGTCCGTGCTTCGTGAGTCGGTTGTCGTCGTCTATTGCACCGAGCATCCGCAGTAGTGTGCGTGCTTGCTCCACGTGTGCTCGTGGCGGTGGGGTGAGCCACGTCAGTCGTTCGGGCTCTCGTTCTCCCCATGCGGCTATGTCCAACGTCAGGGGGGCGAGGTCCGCCACTTCAATCTCAGGTTTGCGTGTCGCTGCCATGCGGTGCTCCGTGCCGAGGCTCCACAGGCGGTAACACGTGCCTGCAGCTACACGGCCAGCGCGTCCTGTGCGCTGGTCGGCCATGTCCATCGAGATCCTTACCGTCTCGAGATGACTGAGTCCGTTGCCCGGGTCGAAGACCATCTGTCGGCAAAAACCGGAGTCCACAACAATCCGCACACCCTCGATGGTTAGCGAAGTCTCGGCAATAGGCGTGGCGAGAACCACTTTGCGCTCTCCGGGGCGACTGGGCGCAATGGCTCGTCGTTGCGCCGCTTGTGGTAGCATTCCGTAGAGTGGCATGACGTCCGTATCTCCGAGTCGTCCGCTCAGTAAACTCTCGGCACGGCGTATCTCGCCTTCGCCAGGTAGGAATGCCAATATGTCGCCTTCGCTCTCGTTGTGGGCTTGGATTACGGTGCGTGCCACGGCCTCGGCGCATGAGCGAGCGTCGCATTCTTCGGCTCGGCGTATGTCTACTGGGTACATTCGTCCCTCGCTCTCGATGAGGGGAGCGTCGAGGAGGCGGCAGATGGCTGTGGCGTCTATTGTTGCGGACATTATGACTATCCGCAGGTCGGGGCGCAATACCTGTTGCGCTTCACGGGCCAAGGCGAGAGCTGTGTCTGCAAATATGCTGCGTTCGTGGAACTCGTCGAAGATGATTACTGATACGCCTTCAAGGGTCGGGTCGGCTATGAGTTTGCGCGTCAATATGCCTTCCGTAACCACCTCAATACGCGTTTCGGCCGATGTCCGACTCTCGAATCTTATGCTGTAACCTACTCTGCGCCCCACTTCTTCGCCTGCCAAGTGTGCCATGCGCTCGGCTATTTGCCGTGCTGCCAAACGACGAGGCTCCAGCATTATCACGCGACCGTTGTCCGTGAGGCTCTGGGCTATGGTGAGCGGTAGGAGCGTCGACTTCCCGGCACCCGGCGGGGCTGTTACTACTAGTTGGTGGTTCTCTTTGAGAGATTTGTTTACTTGTTCTGCAATGCCATAGGCGGGGAGTATTCGTGCCTCCTCGCTTATCTCTATGTGACTCATCCTTTGATGATTAGTTTATGAGGCGGAGCACGCCTGCACGCCATTCCTCTGGCGTTACGTACACCGTGTTGCGGAAGCTCGTCTCTATGTCCTTAAGGCTCTCGAAGCCTACCATGTGGGCTATCTCTGTTATGTCCTTATCGGCAAAGTGCACCAGCAATTCCTGTGCGTCGCGTACCCTCAGTCGGCACACGTATTCGTGGAATGAGCAATTATGCTCATTGTAGATGGTCGTAATGATGGACGATGTGGATGTCTGGAGTTGCTCGGCCATCGAGCGCACCGTTATGCCCTGGTGGCGATACTCTTTGTTCTTCTCCCACTCCTTGATTGATTCACTGACATCCTTGTTGCCAGTGCTCACTTCTACCGACGTGTTGTCTGGTGTCTCGTCGTCGCTGAGAATCTTAAGGTTGCGGTAGTTATATCCGTAGTTGATGAATGAAGCCGCGAGGTATACGTAAATCACGCCACCCAACGAGGCGTAGAGAGCATTGAACCAACTAGGGCCGACTGCCGCCAATGGGCTGAATATACCCCAAACAAGGAACGTCGAGAAGCCTTTGCGCAGCCATGTCAGGCGATTGGCGACACTCTCCGAATAGTAATTATCCATCGTGACAACAGCCTTGTGGAGAGTTACTATGATATTGATACCCATAAAGATAATGAGTCCAGCCCATACCGCTGCCACAATGGTGAAGATTAATTGCGACAACTCCTCGACCGGCGCCAACTCATTGGCAATGCCAACGACTATAATAGCCGCCCATATAATGAGCAGCGTCTTCCGAAACTTGCCAAGCGTGTCCATATCCACAAGCGTATCCACAAGATTCCAGAACAAAAAAGCCACTGGAGTGTAGAAGAGTACGTCAATAATGGTATCCACATGGCCATGCAACTGCATCTTATATGCCGCAAGGCTGAGCGACAAATCAACGGCGATAACAGCAAAGACCATCGCCAGACTCTTACGCGCCTTGCGATATGGCTCATACTCTTTGTCGTTCGACACGCGCAACACCATCAGCACAGCGCACAGCGAAATAAGGATCCCTATAACGGCAAATATCAGGTAATCGTATGTTAAGTCTAGGAAGTTCATCTGAATCCTCTTCTAATTTATGCCGGAAGGCAATCCGACATTCATAGCTATATTCTGCTAAAATAGTCATTTATCTGAAGCGGTCGCTCGTTTTGCGTCAAAAAATTAAACACCAAACTTTAGGGGGGGGCGTGTAAACATAAAAAACGTTCGCGGCAAAAGGAAACACCTTCCAAGCCGCGAACGCATAAAACTGTTAACTGACAGCCGACAGTGAACGGTTAACTTTTCACTGTCAACTGTTATTTGACTTCCCAAATGTCGTTGGTCTCCAGCAACTCTGCGAAGTTGTGGTACTTCTTCTTCTCGGAAACCTCCTCAAGCTGTGCCCAGACGGCATCGTTGTAGGTGGGAGCCTCGACGTCGCGGATTACGCCGAGTGCAACAGGGAAGTCGGGCCCCTCCATAAGGGCGAGCTTGAGCTGCAGGGTGTTGTCTTCGCAATGAGCGTCGTGGACGAGGATGTCGTCAATGGTCACGCCGTTCTCGCCAATCTTGACAACCTTGAGCCCGAAGCCATCCTGTACGAGGCCGAATTCGTTGTCCTTGCCGAAGACTAGGGGCTTGCCGTGCTCTACGTATATGGCGTTGAGCTCGCGGCCCTCACGGCTGTAGACTGCGTCGTGTGTGCCGTTGTTGAAGATTACGCAGTTCTGGAGAATCTCGCAGACCGATGCGCCTTTGTGCTTATATGCTGCCTTGAGAATGTCTACAGTGCCTGCCGCATCAGTGGCCACGGCACGGGCAAAGAAGTGGCCGCGTGCGCCGAAGCAGAGCTCTGCGGGGCGGAACGGATCCTCTACGGTGCCGTAAGGTGACGACTTGGAGACGAAACCGCGGGGCGACGTCGGGCTGTACTGTCCCTTCGTGAGGCCGTAGATGCGGTTGTTAAGCAATATCATGTTGAGGTCGATATTGCGCCTATTGGCATGGATGAAGTGGTTACCTCCAATGGCGAGACCGTCGCCGTCGCCGCTAACCTGCCAAACTGTGAGGTTGGGGTTTACAACCTTGGTGCCTGTGGCTATGGCTGCCGCACGGCCGTGGATGGTGTTCATGCCATACGTGGCCATATAGTGCGGCAGACGGCTAGAGCAACCGATGCCAGAGATTACAGCAGTGTCCCAAGGTGCTACGCCAAGCTCGGCCATAGCCTTGTGGAGCGATGCCAGAAAGAAGTGGTCGCCGCAACCAGGGCACCAGCGCGGCTGCCCTTTCTTATAGTCGTTTATAGTGAATTCGCTCATGATTCTCTTTTTTCTTTTGTTTTCTTAACTGTTAACTGATGACTCTGTTAACTGCTAGCCGAGAAGGATTTTGTTGAACGCCTCAACAAGCTCGTTGACGACGAAAGGCTGACCCTTGACCTGGTTGAACTGATACGGTGCGAAGCAATCGACCTTCATGCGCAGGAAGGAGGCGAACTGACCGAGGTTCTGCTCGGCTACGACAACCTTCTTGTATTTCTTCATAACCTCTGCCGTGTTGGCTGGCAGAGGGTTGATGTACTTGAAGTGGGCGAGGGCAACCTTCTTGCCGGCTGCGCGCATCTCGTCCATTGCGGCATGGAGGTGACCAAATGTTCCGCCAAAACCTACAATGAGAAGGTCTGCGTCATCCTTGTCGCCGAGCACTTCGACGTCGGGTACATGAATTTTGTCAATCTTGGCCTGGCGAAGATGGCACATGAGGTCGTGGTTCTCCGGGTTGGTGGAGATGGCGCCTGTCTTGTTGTCTTTCTCAAGACCACCAAGGATGTGTTGGAATCCTTCGCGACCAGGTACAGCCCAATAGCGTACGCCGGTCTCCTCGTTGCGGAGATAAGGTGCCCACTTGCCTTTGAGCTCCTCGGGCACGTATGGCGGGTTGATGGCGTCTGCCTTTGCAAGTTCGGGGAGGCGGAATGCGCCCGAGCCGTTGGCTACGTATGCGTCGGTGAGCAGGACTACGGGGGTCATATGCTCAAGGGCAATCTTGGCTGCCTGATAAGCCGCATCGAAGCAGTCTACTGGCGAAGTGGCTGCAATAACGGGCATTGGGCTCTCGCCATTGCGGCCGAAGAGTACCTGCAGGAGGTCCGTTTGCTCACTCTTGGTGGGGAGACCTGTTGCTGGACCGCCGCGCTGTACGTCTACTACGACGAGCGGGAGCTCCATAATGACGGCAAGGTTCATGGCCTCGCTCTTGAGGCAGATACCAGGACCGGATGTGGATGTTACGGCAAGAGCTCCAGCAAATGATGCACCGAGAGCCGAGCAACAACCAGCGAGCTCGTCTTCGCACTGCACGGTGATGACGCCGCAGCTCTTGTGCTTCGAGAGCTCATGGAGAATATCCGTGGCGGGGGTGATGGGGTATGAGCCGAGGAAGAGGCGGAGGCCTGCCTTCTCTGCTGCGGCAATGAGGCCGTAGGCTGTGGCCTTGTTGCCGGTGATGTCCATGTAACGACCAGGAACTTTTACTTTGCTCTCGATACGGTAGACGTTCATGGCCGACGAATGTGTGTTGTGGCCATAGTCATATCCCGCCTGGACAACCTTTATGTTGGCGTCGGCAACGCCGGGCTTCTTGGCAAACTTCTCGCGCAGGAAGTTATAGACAATGTTGAGGTCGCGGTCGAAGAGCCAGCAGACAAGGCCGAGGGCGAACATATTGCGGCACTTGACCATGCTCTTGACGTCCATACCGCTGTCCGCAAGGCAATCCTTGACAATCTGGGTGATAGGGCAGGCGATAACGCGATCCGGGTCGATGCCCATCTCTGCAATGGGATCTTCGGTCTCGAATGCGGCCTTCTTGAGGTCGGCTGACTTGAATGCGTCGGTGTCTATGATGATTGTTGCGCCCGGCTTAGCGTAGCGATATTGGGTCTTGAGAGCTGCTGCGTTCATTGCAACGAGCACGTCGCACTGGTCGCCCGGGGTGTATACCACGCCTGCTCCAATGTGTACCTGGAAGCCCGATACGCCCGTCAGTGAGCCCTGCGGGGCGCGAATGTCGGCCGGATAGTCGGGGAAAGTGCTGATGCTGTTTCCTACGGTAGCCGACACTGTTGAAAAGATATTACCTGCCAACTGCATGCCGTCGCCCGAGTCGCCGGAGAAACGTACTGCTACGTCGTCAAGCTCTTTCACGATCAATTTGTCTGCCATATCGTTTTATGTTGTTTAATGATTTTTTGTCTGCTCGCCGTCGCCGGCTCTATCTATTGCTGTCTGTCCCAATTCCCTGTGAACAAGAAAAATTAAAACAGTCTCTTTACCTTGATAATGCATTTAGGTGCTAACCGGTTTCTGTAAGACGAAAATCCCAATGCGCTGAGAGAATTGTGCGCCGAGAATTGTGCACTGAGCACAGTTAACTGTGCACTGTTAACTGCCTAAACACTTCCTCCATGTCTTCGCATCCGGCCGAGAGGTGCAGCAGTGGCGCATTGTGGCGCGTGGCGAAGCGGAATGTCGTGAGGCGGAGGTCGTCGTCTGTGGCGCATGCCGCAAGGCGGAATTTCCTCGGGCCTGTGGATGTCACTTTGGCGTTGAGTTCGTGCGCCAGCCGTTCGGGGTCTATGTCGGCGTCGAATTCCACGTCCACCACCTGTGTGCCCTCACCTGCGAGGCTTAGTACCTCGTTCACCGTCCCTTGAGTGCGTATGTGCCCGTGGTCGATGATTATGATGTGGTCGCAAGTGGCTTCGACCTCCTGCATTATATGTGTTGAGAGCACCACGGTCCTGTCTTTTGCCAGTCCGCGGATCAACTCGCGTATCTCTATTATCTGATTGGGGTCGAGTCCCGTTGTAGGCTCGTCGAGTATTACAACCTTAGGGTCGCTTATCAAAGCTTGGGATATGCCTACTCGCTGCTTGTAGCCTTTCGAAAGTGCTCCGATACGCTTGTGTGCTTCGGGTGAGAGACCTGTGAGCTCAATCATCTCGTCCACTCGCTTTGCCTTGTCCGCAACTCCGCTCAGCGAAGCCATCATCGTCAAGTACTCGCGAACGTACATATCGGCGTTCAGAGGGTTGCTCTCCGGCAGGTAGCCTATCAGACGGCGTACCTCCATCGGCTCTCTCTCTATGTCGTGGCCACATACGCTGACCGCGCCGCCGTCGGCTTTAACGAGCCCGGTGACAATCTTCATCATGGTCGATTTGCCTGCGCCGTTCGGGCCAAGCAATCCCACAATCTGTCCGTCGCCAATCTCGGCCGAGACGCTGTCGAGCGCCAACTGTGTGCCGTACCGTTTGGTTATATCGCGTATGCTTATCGACATGCTCTTTCTTTGGAGGGAAAGACGTGGAGGCTTATCTTTTGTGTGCTATGTCTCCCGCCTTTCGGGTAAAGTTACTTATTTATCGGGAAATATAAAAACCCACCCCCTCGATGATGGGGGTGGGCTACTTAGTTCCGTGTTTTACGTAGCTTTCCGCCGTGTATAATAAACACTTGCGGTGCGGCTTGTTAAATTATTTCGTCACCGTCTTGCGGCCTTTGGACGTGCTGCCGTCCGATTTTGCCTGGCCTACGGTGGTGGTTGTCGAGGTGCTCGTGCTTGTCGAAGTTGAGCTGGTTGCCTGCGTGGTTGTCTTGGTCGTCGTCTGCGTTGTCGTCGTTTTCTTCTTGCCTGATGACTGTGTCGAGAGGAGCTCGGCGCATGACGTGAGGCTGGCGGCGCAGATTACGATGGCTGCTACGCCAACGCACTTTTTGATTATGTCGTTTATCTTCATTTCTTTTCTTTTTAGTCTGTTCTCCTCTTTTATTGCTTTACGGTCTTCTTTACCTTGACCATCGGTGTGGCGTTGTTGGCGTCAATCCATTCGAGGGCTTTGTTGGTGAGCTCGCCTGAGTTGCGCATCCTGTCTATGACCTCCGAGATTTCGGCGGGCGAGTAGGTGTTGGGCGCAGCTTCGCAAACTGCCGTTTGCTGGGCGTGGTTGGCGTTCTTCTTGGGTTTGGCGTTGATGCTGAGGGCCTTGTTGTTCGCTATCTCAGTCTGAATTACGCCGTTGCTGATGGTCAGAGGGCCATTGTCCGAGCCCATAAGGAAGTAGTAGTTGTTGTTCTCGTTGCTTTCGCTTACCGAGCTGAAGGCGTCGGCTATCATTACGAGGTAATACTTGCCAGTGACGTCCGGCAACTTATAGCTCCATGAGAAGTTATATTCGCTGTCTTTGGCCGAAGAGTCTGTCGCCTTGGTCACGACGGTTGCCACAGAACTGTTGCCTGGGATGTCTACGTTCGAGAGGGAATATCCTTGCGCCTCAAGTCCGAGGGTTGAGTATGCTTCCGTTGCATCCCAATTGAAGTTCACTTTGTTCTTGCCTATGCCAAGTTGGTCGGTATAGAGGTCCACGAGGACCACTGTCATTTCGTTGGCGTTGTAAGCATTGTAGAGCACGTATGCGTTACCCCATGTCGATGAGGCTTTTACTGTGCCTTCGCCGGCATTGTAAACGTCGTAGGTCAAAGTGCGCCATCTCGGGTCGTTTGAGTCATCGTCGCCTGCCTCGTAATAGTCCTCATCGGTCACTTTGGTGGGCTGGAGGTCCACAGTGCTCGCGTCGTCGCCATAGGCCGTGGTGTCGTCGTCGTCAAGGTAAGCCACGAGACCTGTATATGCAAAGTCGCTGCTGCACATGTAGTCGGCGTCGAGCCATATGAAGCCATTGTCGCCCCAGCCGTCGCCCCATGAGTTGATAATTCGGAATGCGCCATTCGAGCCGCCGCGGCTGTTGTCGTAGCCCACGCACATCATGGCGTGGTAGGCGTGCATGCCGGTGCTGTTGGTCGTGCCTTTGCTATAGATTACAGAGCTACCCGAGGCGTTCATGTAATTGTCGCCAAGGCATGCGCCAAGAACCACGGGATGACCCTCTGCAAGGTAACGCTTGACGGTGTTGATGTCCGATATCTGAATCTCGCGATACGATTTGATTTTGTGCTTGTTGGCATCGGTGGTCTCGCTCTGGGTTACTGAGCAGTCGCATTCCGATGTCGAGGAGAAATAAGGCGCCGTTGCCCATGATGCCACGCCGCGGCTGATCATGGCGTTGAAGGCGGGTTGGAAAGATGTTCCTTGGCAACCCTTGTTCTTGCTGCCCGACGCTATGCCTTTCCAAATGTCGGAAGGGCTGTATATCTCACTGTTAGTCAACTGGCTTGTCTTGCGACCATTCTTGTGCGCATCCAGCCATGTGCGGCAGTTGTATGCCGTGGCCCATGCCACGCAAGTGCCGTAGTTGCCTTGGTCTCCCACGGGGGGCAGATATGCCGAGAGGTCCACTTTGCTCGGCAAGTTGGTGGTTACTGTGCCGTCGCCATTGTCCGTGTTGATGTGGATGTCGTCCTCAATGGTGCTGGTATCCTCTTCTGGCTCAAGGTATCCGAGGCCTTTATCATCCACAGATATGGCCACTTCCTCGCCTGAGTCGCCCGAGATTACTGATACTATGCTCATGAGCATGTTCAGCGTGTCTTCGTCGCAGGCGGTGAGTACCGAGCCGGACAGTATTGCGGCGCAGAGAGCCGCTGTTATCTTCGCTTTTTTCATTGCGCTATGCTTATTGGCTGTGTCATAATGGCGTTGCCACTCTCCGACACGTTGGTGTTCTCTGATTTCTTGAGATTTTTAAGGTCTGGTTTTTCGATGAATGAGCAGCGAGTTATCTCGACGTCTTTCTCTATCGACACTCCGCGCAAGTCCACCCTTCCCATCATTACGCAATTCTCGCACGTCAGGTTGCCTCCGAATACGGCATTCGACAGGCGCAATTGTCCGAAAAATTGTGCGTCGCGGCATTCCAAGCGACTGCCAAAGTGGCAATTCGACATATTCAGGCTACCTGCGGCATGCAGATGAGACATGTCCACATTCCCGCCAAACTGGCAGTCCGCCATGAGCGCATTGCCGTCCAACCATACGTTCTGCCAAATGGCCATGCCCCAAAACTTCATCCCGTTGAGTGACGAATTGCCATAGAACCGAGCGCCGTCAAACGATGCGTCGCCCTCGAACTCATTGTGCCCTAGCACCACGGAGTCCCATACGCGCATTCCGTCCATCCGTACTTTGCCCTTGAATGCGCAATGCTCCATCCTCAGTTCACCCCTAAAAAGGGTGTAGCTCATGTCTACATCGCTCATGAAGACGCACCCGACGAAACGCACGTCGGCGTCAAAGTCACACGTCAGTGTGCATTTCCCTTCCGCATCCACTTTGTGCGTAAATACTTTGCCCTCGAAAACGCAATTGCGGAACACTATGGCCTCGCCGATGCGTATCTTCTCTCGCTCAGTGAGTTTCTTGTCCGTTCCGATTTGCGTAAAATCGAGGTCACCCGTAACGTGGATGCCACTTATCTCGCCTGCCGAGCTTTTGCGCAGCTGTTTTATCAGGTCTGCGCTCTCTGTGTATGCCGATTTTGAACGGTCGGCGGCCATGGCTTGCGGTTGCTCGGAGCACGCCGATATGGCGAGCGCGAAGAATATGGCCGTTATTATGCCTCTGATGCTCATAGGCTTACTTGCCAAGCTTTGCAAGAAATCTGTCGCGGGTCACGATGTAGCGCACGTGCGTGGCCTCGCCTATGACGTTCTCGCCATCCTTGGCTACGATGCTGAAACTGAGTTTGCGGCCCTCCTGCTCTGTCAGTGTGGCGCAAACGGTTATCGTGGCTTCTACTGCCGACGGGCGAAGGTGGGTTGTGTTGATGAGGCTGCCCACTGTGGTGTCGCCTTCTGCGCAAAGCGGCTTGGCGAGGGTCATTGCCGCATTCTCCATCATGGCCACCATGGCGGGCGTGGCGAGTACTGGCATGTCGCCCGAACCCATCATCTCTGCCGTCTTGTCGGCTGTCACTTTGTATGTCAACGTGAGGCTTTTGCTTTCCATCTTTTGCTCTGTTTTGTGTTTTAGGCAAAAATATAAAAAATCTCATACGGCCATAACGCTTCGCTAAACTCTTAGCCCCTTTATGTGCAATCTATCAGCCTATGGCAACCTATCTCGGCAGAAAAGTCTTACTTTTGCTTCTCAATTCCCATAAATCATTCCCAATAAGGCAATGGCAACAATAGTAAGCGCGTCCGAACTTCAGGACGACCCGAATATATATGACGAGGGGCGCACGGAGCGCCTTGCCGGTTATTACACTGGCATCATCAGCGAACTTGGCGAGGACGTACACCGCGAGGGCCTTATCAAGACTCCGCAGCGTGTGGCAAAGGCCATGCAGTTCCTCCTCAAGGGGTATAATGAGGACCCCGAGGCTATCCTGAAGCAGGCCATGTTCCGTGAGCAATATCAGCAAATGGTTGTGGTCAAGGATATTGAGATATACTCTATGTGCGAGCACCATATGCTCCCCTTCTTTGGCAAGGCCCACGTGGGCTATATTCCTCGCGACTACATCACGGGTCTCTCCAAGCTTCCGCGCGTTGTCGATGCCTTCGCACGTCGTCTGCAGGTTCAGGAACGTCTGACTACTCAGATTAAGGAGTGCATTCAGAACACACTCAACCCGCTCGGCGTGGCCGTGGTAATCGAATGCCGCCATATGTGTATGCAGATGCGCGGTGTCCAAAAGCAAAATGCCGTGACCACTACGTCCGATTTCTCTGGCGCTTTCCTAACCCGCGATGCGACACGTGAGGAGTTCTTCAATATTCTCGGTCAGAAAATGCACTAAGCTAGGCTTTCCCTCTTCCTAGTCTAAAATCTTAACCCATCATATAAAATCCCGAGGCAAATGTCTCGGGATTTTTGTATATGCACAAAAAAGCGACGCCCGCTCGACACATGATGTGTCGTCGGACGTCGACGCTTTGAAAGAAGTCGCTCGGGTGGCGGCTCGTCTCTTTGTCGTGGGTGAGTGGCCCACATTGTGTGCGGTTTTTTCCTCCTCGACAGCCTGCTCCCGATTCTCATCGAGGCTCGCTTTTGTATGGGGTGCCTCGCCATGCTTCACGCATCACGAGGCATATCGCCAGGCGCTTAAGTAGTAGTTTTGGAAGTTTTTGTTTGCCCTGACGCTCGAGGGGATTTTGGGTCTAATTACATGACGAGCTTATAACCCTTGCCGTGTACGTTTATAATCTCTACTGAGGGATCGTCTTTGAGATGCTTGCGCAGCTTGGTAATGTAAACGTCCATGCTGCGGGCGTTGAAGTAGTTGTCGTCTACCCAGATGGTCTTGAGGGCGACGTTGCGCTCGAGAACCTTGTTGGCGTTGGAGCAGAGGAGCTTGAGGAGCTCGCTCTCCTTGGTGGTCAACTTGATGACGTTCTCGCCGTCGATGAGCTGCTGCTTCTGAGTGTCGAACTTGAAGCGGCCGAGCTTATATGTATCCAGCACGGGGCTCTCGCCACTCGTGCGGCGCAAGATGGCCTCGATACGCATAGTGAGCTCTTCCATAGAGAAGGGCTTCGTAAGGTAATCGTCCGCGCCAATCTTGAAGCCTTGGAGGATGTCCTCTTTGACGTTGCGAGCGGTGAGGAAGATGATGGGCACCTCAACGTTGGCCATCCTGACTTCCTTTGCAAGCGTAAAGCCGTCTTTCTTGGGCATCATGACGTCGAAGATGCAGAGGTCGTACTTGTCATTGATGAACATGTTGTATGCCTCCTCACCGTCGTGAGCCAATTCGGCCGCATAATCCTTGGCCTGCAGGTATTCGCACAGCAAGACGCCCAGGTTGCTGTCGTCCTCGGCTAAAAGAATCTTGTGCTTCTTCTTGTCATCCATATCTTATTACTTTATTAAGGGCAAATATATGTCAAATTTCGTTCCAACGTTCAACTCGCTCTCAACTGATATTTGGCCTCCGTGGTCCTCTACGATCTTTTTGACGTATGCGAGACCCAGTCCGAAGCCCTTGATGTCATGCTTGTCGCCCGTCGAGACGCGGTAGAACTTCTCAAATATTCGTTTCTGGTCCTCCTTCGAGATGCCCAGTCCGTTGTCTTTTACTGATATTATTATGCCGCCGTTGGCGTTGCGCGTCCAGACGTGGAGCATTGGTGCGTCGCGGCGATATTTGAATGCGTTGTCCAGCAAGTTGTAGATTACGTTCGTGAAGTGGACGTTGTCTACCATCGCTATCGGGTCTGTGGCGTCGAGCCGCTCGTTAATCTCGCCGTTGGCGCTCTCAACCTTCACTCTGAAGTTGTTAACCACCTTGTCCACGAGCTCGTTGATGTTCCGCTCCTCAAGCTTGAGCCTGCCTTTGCCGCGGTCGAAGGTGGACATCTGGAGGATCTTCTCCACCTGTATGGTGAGTCGCTTAGCCTCGTCGATGATGATGTTCGTGTTGCGACGGATGAAGTCGGGCTTCACTGTGTCTGCAAGGTCGCGGAGCATTTGTGCGGAGAGGGACATTGTCGAAATTGGTGTCTTGAACTCGTGCGTCATATTGCTGATGAAGTCGTTCTTTATGACGTCCAATTTCTTCTGTCGGAAGATAATCACCACAATGTATGCCGAGAGTATCATCACCACAAGGCAGAAGAATGTGGTGGGGATAATCTGGACCATAAGACCCCTCACGACATTCGGCCTATGCGGAAAGTACACCTTGACGTAGTGCGCCTTGGTGTGCACATCGTTGGGGTAGAGCCTCTTAGAGAAAACTTCTCCGTCGTACTCTTCATCGAATGCGGGACTCGAGAATGCCCTCTGTCCTGATGCGTTGTATACGGCATACTCGTATGGCGAACTGATTCCGTTATCCGAAAACTGCTGCATAAGGAGTGCGTCGAGCCTTTGCGGGTTGATTCTCACCTCGATTGGGCTCTCCTCGTATATGCTTTTGCTTGCCTGTATGTTGAGGTAGCGAAGCTTGCGCGAGAGTACGCTGTTCAGTGCGGTGTACGAATTGGCTACCATATCGTTGCCAAAGACACTGCCTGCGTCCACCACGCCAGTCTCTATAGATGCGAGCGTGCCGCTCTTGGTCGCGTCGAATTTATAAAATCCGAAGTTGTCGAGTCTGAAGGTGAGGCATATCTCGTCCGTCACCTTGCGGTTGGCGTTGTTCTGGTTGTTGAAAGTCGTGAAGTTGCGCGTCGGGGCTGCGCCTCTGTTGCGACTCTCCACCAACTCGTCTGTCTCCAACCGGGATATAACGTTGTCCACACATCTAACCACGGTCTGGTTGAACATGCTGTCTCTGAGCTTGCATGCCTCCACAATCCATCTCACCTGCATAAAGACGAGACCTATGAAGGCGAAGGGCAAGACAATACAGACCCACGTTATAATTTTTTTGCTCATACAAACAAAGTTAGAAACATTCGGTATTACACGCAAAAAAATATCACTTTTTTTTAACGTTGACGATTTTTGCCGCCATTTTCTCCAATTTTAGCCTTTATCTCAAGGCCTTACGCTCGCGACTTTTTTGATTTCTTTTTGCTTTTATTTGCCACTGGCGCCTTTCTCGGAGTCTTTCCTCTCGGATGTTTCACGTCTTCCGGTGGTTATATACGTCATTCCGTCCTTTCCGTTTCCTCTTTCTTCTCTTTCCTGTCTCTCTTTCTCTGCTTTTATATACTGTTGGTAGAAAAATTTAACTTGACTTATAGCGTGATAGACCAATATTTCTTGTTAAACAATTTTTTTTACTCCGTCTCGCCATTACGCTTCAGCAGTTATTGTGCGGAGGCCGATTTTAAGAGTCTCTTGACTCCTCAAAAACAAATACAGAACCAGTCGTTCTGTCTCCATTTAATCCGCGACACAAAAAAACAGCCTTACTGAGTTTCCTCAGCAAGGCTGCGTCTCGGTGATCCGTCTGGGGCTCGAACCCAGGACCCCAACATTAAAAGTGTTGTGCTCTACCAGCTGAGCTAACGGATCTACCTCTATTCGGATGCCTCTTCGGCTAATCCGAGTGCAAAATTAGTGCTTTCCTTTTACAATGCAAGAGCCCGAGCCCCTTTTTTTGAAAAATATCTCAAATCCCACTCAACTGTGGACTGTGAACTGGGCACTGTGAACTGCTTACAGTTCATACGGCGTCTGCTGATATACGTAGTAGTTCAGCCAATTGGAGAAAAGCAGGTGGCTGTGGGCGCGCCAGCTCTTGGGTGGTGTCTGCGTTGGGTCGTCGTTGGGGAAGTAGTTGTATGGCACCTTGATTGGCAGCCCCTTGTTGAGGTCGCGGAAATACTCGTCTTTGAGTGTGTCGCGGTCGTATTCTGAGTGTCCCATGACGAAGACCTGTCGCCCGTCGCATGAAATTACGATATACGGACCGGCAATATCAGAGTAAGCCAACATCCGTAGGTTGGGATTGCTCTCGACGTCCTCACGGCGTGTGCCAGTGTGGCGAGAGTGTGGTGCGCAGAATACGTCGTCGAAGCCGCGTACTAGGGGCACTCGAAGGTCCATCACGCGGTGGTGGAATACGCCGAACATCTTCTCGGGCAGCGCATACTTGTTTATGCCGTAGTGGTGGTAGAGGCCAGCTTGCGCTCCCCAACAGATGTGCAATGTGCTGGTGACGTTTGTGCGACTCCAATCCATTATCTGGCAAAGCTCATCCCAGTAGTCAACCTCCTCAAACGGCATCTGCTCCACGGGGGCGCCTGTTATTATGAGCCCGTCATATCTCTTGTCCTTGACGTCATCGAACGTCTTGTAGAAAGAACTGAGGTGCTCGGCCGATGTGTTTTTCGAACTGTGACTCTTGACCATAAGGAGCTCTGGGCTCACCTGGAGTGGCGAGTTCGAGAGCGCGCGGAGAAGTTGGGTCTCTGTGGCCACCTTGTTGGGCATCAGGTTGAGTATCAGGATGCGCAGTGTGCGTATGTCTTGCGTCATGGCGCGCTGCTCACCCATGATAAACACTCGCTCCGACTCAAGTATCTGCTTGGCTGGGAGGCTGTCTGGAATTCGTATTGGCATTGTCTCTGTCCGTTTGGCGCGGCTCGGCTTTCCGGCATCTCTTTATGAGCGCTGTTCTGCTCCGTCGCTTTTTCGTGCGCGAATTTAATCTTTTTGTCGTTAATCTTAGACGATATGACTATCTTAGGGTATGATTTTGAGCCGTCATAGTAAAGTGTTGGTAAGTGTGCTCGACTGGGGGCTCGGCCATGCAAGCCGTACTTCGGTTGTGGTGCGCCGTCTTGTGGACCGTGGTTGCAGTGTCACGCTCGCTGGTAGTGGCCGGTCGCTTGAGCTTCTCTCCGCAGATTTCCCCGATTTGCCAGTGCGCCATCTGCTCTCTTTTTCCCCTCGACTCAGTGGCGGCCGATGCCAGTGGCTCCAGATTGCGTTTCAAACACCCGAATTCCTTTTCCGAGTTTGGCGTGAACATATTGAGGTCGAGAAGATCTCATCCGAACTGAAACCCGATCTTATTATATCGGACAACAGGTACGGTGTCTGGTCTCGCTCTTGCCGCAACGTTTTTATCACTCACCAATTTCATCCGCACATTGCACCTGTCGCACCTCGTTGGGCGGAGCGCTTTGTATCCACAATTCTCACTTTTTTCGTCCGCAAGTTCGATGCTTGTCTTGTGCCTGACGTAGCCTTTGGAGCCCTTAGTGGTGATCTTTCAGTCCCTGTTCCCAAGGATGTTGTGGCTCATTGCGTCGGCGTCTTGTCGAGGATGAGTTTTGTCGAGGCAGATAGAAATGTGTGCGCTGAGCCCGTCGAATGGCTTGGCGTCGTGTCGGGCCCCGAACCGCAACGTTCTGCTTTTGCTGAGGTACTTATTCGTCGTTTCGATGGTTTAGCTGGACGGCGGGTTGTGGTGTGCGCAGATTCGGCGCGCGCTGATTGCATTTCAGAGGGTGGGGTGGAGGTCATAGGCTTTGCTTCAGCGTCTCTGCTCAAGGGACTTATGCTTAATTCGCGTCACATTGTATGCCGGTCTGGCTATTCCACTATTATGGATCTTGCGGCTATCGGTCGTCTCGATAACAGTGTTGAGCTTATTCCGACTCCAGGCCAGGCGGAACAAGAATTTTTAGCAGAAAGGATAAAAAGCGGGGCTTGTTGTAATTTTGTGTAAAAAAGTGCTACTTTCGCGTAACATTATAGCACACATAGGAACACACCTCAAAAATGGCCGAAATAACTTGGACTTTCATTGCCATCGTTGTACTAATCTGCGTCTCTATCCCGCTCTCTTTCCATATCTATAGATTTTGGGAGCAGGGGCGCAAACGAAAGACAATCAATAAGCTCTGCGATTTCCTCTTTCCTGGCGAAGATGGAAGGGTGGTGCGGAGCAACGTTATTGCCCAGATGATGGAGCTTACCAATAACCGCTTCACCGAGGACGAGATGCTCGACTACTATCTCAAAATCAAGGGACTCCAAATGGTTGACCTCAACTCTTTCTACGATAGCGATATGCGCAAATACCTAATGAAGCCCACTCTCGTCCGCCTTCAATATCGCGAGCTCGTTACTTTCTACGAGCGTTTCCTAAATCAGACTGAGATACACGGCCTTAACGCCGGTGAAATGATTTAGAGGGAAATGTCTCCTCCTTCGATCGAGAAAAATATCTACTCCCGCTAATATTCATTATCGTCTCCAATTCTGTTTCTAGTACCCCGATACAAAATAGTAGGGTAGTCCTTGCACCTTTATTGCGAGCCTGATCAATCAGTTGGCAGAATAAATCTGTGCCGCTAATTCCCAATCGCAGGCAGTTCAATCCCCGTAAAGTAAAGCAATCCAAATCGGATGTCTATGATCTCTTCTTGTGTGCCAGAGTATGATGCGTGATCTGCTTTTACCACGTATGGCATCCACCAATCAGCATTTTTTGTTTGACCGGGCTTGCCTAGTAGCTCCTCAATTTTGATTGCGGGGACGGAAGTGGCTCTTTCGTCAATTTTTTTCTGCTCGTTTCTCAGTGAGCATTTGGGGGCATTTTTGTCTTTAGACTCAGTTTTCTGCTCTTGCTTTTTTTCTGATGGCTCTTTCTCGCCGAGAACACTGGAGTTTGTTGTTGCCTCAGGGGCTATGGCGGTCTCTTGAGCCGTCTGCCCGTCTTCGGTGTTTATCTCTGGTTTGCAGTCCTCGCTGTTGATGTTCTCTTTGCACTCGGCATCGGCATCCTCTTTGGTCTTCTTGAGGCTCAGTTCGCCGTCGCTTATGCTTTTGTATACAATCTCAGCGGCTTTCTGCTCGGCTTGTTTCTTCGAGCGACCGAGGCCCTTGCCTACTACGTTGGTGCCCAATATGATTTCCGAGACAAAGTTTATCTCTTCGCCATTAGAGTCCTTATGAGTGTCGGCCCGCCTTGTCTCGAAGATTATCTCTACGCCGTTCTGTTCGCCGAGATTTACGAGTAAACTCTTGTAGTTGGTCTGCGACGAGTCGTGCAACGCTTCGTCTATCCTTGCGGGGTTGGCAATGGCGCGCTCCACGAACTTGAACGCCCTCTTCATTCCGCCGTCGAGGTAGATGGCTGCCACGAATGCTTCTAGCACGTCGCCCGAGATATGGCTGTTGGCCAAGTCCTTGCGCGAACTGAGGACAATGAACTTGTCCAATTCGAGTTCAAAGGATATGGCATTGAGCCTTGCACGGCACACCATATTGGACCTTATGCGCGAGAGGAAGCCCTCATCTGCACAAGGATACTTGTGGTACAGGATATCCGATACCACAGTCTCAATCACGGCATCACCAAGATACTCCATGCGCTCGTTGTCGGCATCATGATCGCCTGTATGGCGGCCCATGCTTATCGAGCGGTGGATGAATGCCGTGCGATATATGTCAGTCGACCGTGGCCAGTAGCCTGCGGTTTTGACCAAAAAAAAATAAAACTTTCTTCCCTCTCGGGAAAAAAGTTTTATTATGTCCGGTATACCCACTGTCAAAATCAGATGGCTTTGAACACGACAGTGCCGTTATGCCCACCGAAACCGAAGGTGTTGGACATTGCAGCCCTTACCTTACGAGACTGAGCCTCATTGAACGTGAGGTTGAGCTTCGAATCAATTTCGGGGTCGTCTGTGAAGTGGTTGATGGTCGGAGGTATGATGCCAGTCTCGATGCTCTTGACGCAGACGATGGCCTCGAGAGCGCCAGTAGCGCCGAGCAAGTGGCCCGTCATTGACTTGGTGGAGCTGATGTTGAGACGGTAAGCTTCGTCGCCGAAGACCTTGCCGATAGCAATGAGCTCGCCCTTGTCGCCGAGAGGGGTCGACGTGCCGTGGACATTGATGTAGTCGATGTCCGCAGGGGTCAGGTTTGCATCACGAAGGGCATCTGCCATAACGCGCGCCGCGCCATTGCCTTCCGGATGGGGGGCAGTGATGTGGTAAGCGTCACCAGAATGTCCGCCGCCTGCAAGCTCGCAGTAGATGTGAGCGCCGCGCTTTACCGCATGCTCATACTCCTCAAGCACGAGGCAGGCTGCGCCCTCGCCAATGACGAAACCGTCGCGGTCCTTGTCGAAAGGCCTGGACGCCGTCTTGGGGTCGTCGTTGCGACCTGAGAGGGCCTTCATCGAGGTGAAACCACCTACGCCCGACACGGTTATCGGCGCCTCGGAACCGCCGCTGACAACAGCGGTGGCACGGCCAAGGCGGATAAGGTCGAACGCTACGACAAGCGCCGACGTGGACGAAGCGCACGCCGATACAGTGCCGAAGTTGGGGCCACCAAGACCATTGCGAATAGAGATATGGCCCGGCGCGATGTCGGCAATAATCTTAGGGATGAAGAACGGGCTGAAACGCGGTGTGCCGTCGCCGAGGACGAAATCTCTCGCCTCCTCGAAATACGTCTTGATGCCACCGATACCCGTGCCCCAGACTACGCCAATGCGGTCGCGGTCCTCGTTGGGGAGGTCGAGCTTGGAATCCTTTATCGCTTCTTCTGACGCCACAACGGCATATTGGGTGAAGAGGTCCATCTTGCGAGCCTCTTTGCCAATAAGCTGTGTCCCGTCGAAATTCTTGACTTCACAGGCGAACCTGGTCTTGAATTTAGTGGCGTCGAAGTGTGTTATGGGCGCAGCACCACTCACGCCGGAGACGAGGCCTTGCCAGGTGTCGGCGAGGTTGTTGCCCAGGGGCGAAAGCGCTCCTAAGCCCGTAACTACTACTCTTTTCAGCTCCATAAATTCGTTTTAGAAGTCAATTGTTAGGCCTGCTGTGCCTCGATGTATGCGATAGCGTCGCCGACAGTCTGGATCTTCTCCGATGCGTCATCGGGAATGGTGATGGAGAATGCCTTCTCGAACTCCATGATGAGCTCTACGGTGTCGAGAGAGTCTGCACCAAGATCGTTGGTGAAGCTTGCGCTCTCAGTTACCTGGTTCTCGTCTACTCCGAGCTTGTCTACGATAATTGCTGTTACTCTTTCTGCAACCTCTGACATAGTTTTCTGTTTTGGTTAATTGTTTGTTGTTCCTTGATTGACCGAGCCACTGCCATTTTTTTCCGGGGCGACAGGGGTCTTGCCCTCGCCTCCCGTCATGACCGTTATGCGCACTCGGGCCCCACGCCGACATGTCTTTTCGGCGTGAATAGCACCGCAAAGAAAATAAATAGGTTAGGAAAATTCAAACTTTAACGAGAAAAAAATGCCTTAGTAACATCTGTTGTTATATGTTTTTGCTATTTAAATATCTGATAGCAAATTGATTATGCTAAAGGTAAAAATACGTAGTCTCCATATGCGATTTTCACCCCTTGAAGACCTTCAAAGCCAATTTTCTCTCTTTTTCGCCTCCTTCTGATGATTTTGCGGTGACTAAATTTTGACTCGTCCAACACCCCCTAACTTGCCTACCGTTATGCAAATTATGACACATTCAACTGTGAAGGCCAATATTGTTATTTGTCATCTGCTTGTCCGCCTAAAACGGCAAAACTGAACCCGTTGAGCCCCTTTTGTGAAATATATTCTAAAATATTCACCATAATCCCGATAATTAAAAACACGACTAAACCACTATTTGCTTATATTTGTAGTCAACTTTCTCTAACGCCGTTCCCTTGCGGTTCCCCCTCTTTCGGACGGTTTTTCCCACCTTAAATTCAAAATAGCGTGTCTCTTAAAATACGTCTTATAATTCTTTTCTTCCTCCAGTTCGCAGCTTGGGGCTCATACTTGACTTCGATGGGCAATTACCTCGGCTCTGTCGGTTTGGGTGAGAATATCGGTTATTTTTATTCTGTTCAGGGCCTTGTCTCTATCTTTATGCCCACGCTTTTCGGCATTCTTGCCGACCGCAAGATTGAGGCGCAGCGTCTGCTAGGCCTTTCGCATCTCGCTTCGGGTCTGCTGATGTTTTCTGTCTGTGGCGTGTGTATGGCTTCGGAGAACGTTACTTTCGAGAGTGTCTTCCCTCTTTATGCTTTGGCTGTGGCTTTCTATATGCCTACCCTTGGCCTTGCGAATTCAGTGTCTTACACTGCTATGCAAGGTTCGGGTCTCGATAAGGTCAATGATTTCCCTCGTATCCGCATCTTCGGCACCATCGGTTTCCTTGTCGCGATGTGGTTTGTCGATTTAGTCGGTTTCCAGCACAGCCCACTCCAGTTCCTTGTTAGTGGCGTGTGGAGCATCGCGCTTGGCCTCTATGCTTTCTCGATGCCTCATTGTCCTGTGTCTACGGCCACCGAGGGGCAGAGCCTCCGCCAGCGTATGGGCCTCGACGCCTTCAAGCTTATGAAGACCCCGCGAATGTTCCTTTTCTTCATCTTTTCGATGATGCTCGGTATGGCTCTCCAGATAACCAATGGCTACGCCAGTCCTTTTATCGACTCTTTTGGAAAATTGCCCGAGTTTAAGGATGTCTTCTTTGTGGATCATGCCAACCTCCTTATCTCTCTCTCGCAGATTTCCGAGACGCTTTGCATATTGCTCATTCCTTTCTTCCTCAAGCGTTATGGCATCAAGGTCGTTATGCTTATCTCTATGATGGCCTGGTTCTTACGCTTCGGGTTCTTTGGCATCGGATCGCCCGCCTTCCCTGGCATCATAGCCCTTATCCTCTCGATGATTGTCTATGGCGTGGCCTTCGATTTCTTCAATATCTCGGGATCGCTCTTTGTCGATGGCGAGGTCGAACCTTCGATGCGTTCGAGTGCGCAAGGTCTCTTTATGCTTATGACAAATGGCTTGGGTGCTGCTATCGGTACTCTCGCAGCTCAGGCCGTTGTCAACCATTTTGTCTATTCGCAGGCTGATGCCGCTCTCCAAATGGACGGTTGGCGAACGTCTTGGCTCATCTTCTCCGCCTATTCCCTCATTGTCGGAATCGTCTTCGCGGTTGTCTTTAAGGGCGGAAAGCCCCAGGCTGTCAAAGCGGAGTAGACGCGTAAGAAATGTAATCATATAAAAATCCCGCCTGCCGCAGGTCTCATAACCTATGCGGCAGGCGGGTTTTATTTATGCAGATTATCTCGGGGATAATCTGCATTTCTGCAAATCTTATTCCCCGAATTGGCTCTCGAACAGTCCTTTGTATATTCCGCCTTGAGCAATCAGCTCTTCGTGGCGACCTATTTCGGCAATCTTTCCATGTTCGAGGACTATAATCTTGTCGGCGTTGCGTATGGTGCTCAGTCGATGGGCAATGATGAAGCACGTGCGGTTCTTTGTAAGGTTGCCAATCGCACTCTGTAGCATGGACTCGGTGTGGGTGTCGATGTTACTTGTGGCTTCGTCGAGCACGAGCATGGGTGCGTGGCTGTGTATGGCTCTGGCAATGGTGAGTAGCTGCCGCTGTCCGTTGCTTATTCCTTCGCCTTGACGCACTAATACGGTGTCGTAGGTCTGTGGCAGGCGTTCGATAAAGGTATCAGCAAGGGCTTGGCTTGCGCTCTCCCTTATGTCGTCAATGCTGTTGCGTGCCGGATCGCCATACGATATGTTGTATGCCACGGTGTCGCTGAAGAGTGTTGGCTCCTGGAGTACTATGGCCATGGAGTCGCGGAGGTACGTGATGTCGTAGTCGCGCACGTCAATGCCATCTATCGTGATACTGCCACCGCCGACGTCGTAGAAACGGCTCAGCAGGTTCATCATGGTCGTCTTGCCTGCTCCCGTCCCGCCTACTATGGCCACTATGTCGCCTGGCTCGGCAGTGAAACTTACGCCGTGGAGGATATCTTTTCCAGGAACGTAACCAAACGTGACGTCGGTGAATACTACTCGTCCCGCCACGTCAGCGTTGGGCAATAGTGCCCCGTCGCAATTGACAATCTTGGGCTGCTCGTCAAGCATCTCGAAGATGCGTTCTGCTCCCGCCACGGCACTCTGGAGGGAGTTCAACTGCGTGGCTATCATATTTACAGGTCGCAAGAACTGACGCGTGTAAAGTAGGAATGCCTGGATTGTGCCAACGGTGATGGCTCCGCCAATGGCAAAAAGTCCACCCGCTACGGCCACCATAATATATGTGAGGTTGTCCAAAAGTCGCAGCATAGGCATCAGCACTCCGCTATTAATCTGTGCCTTGACGCCCACGTCCTTGACCTCTCCATTTACTTTCTCGAACTTCTTGCGCCAAAGAGACTCGGCCCCAAGAGTGCGTATGGCACGTATGCCGCCTACGCTCTCGTCAATGACGGAGTTAAGCCCACCCGTGGCGTCCTGCTGACGGCGGAATAATTTTCGGGAGCGGCTAACGACAATGCGAGACAAGAGGACTACGAATGGCACGCTGAGGCAGACGAGCACCGTGAGCTTGAACGACATTGCCCCCATGCACACAATCATACCGATCATCGATACCACCGTCGTGAGCAACTGCACAAGTGTCTGCCCCATGCCGTCGCGTATCATCTCGGCATCGTTGACGAAGCGGCTCAGGAGGTCGCCGCGGCTGTTGGTGTCGTAATACGCCACGTCCATCTTGAGCATGTGGTTCATCATCTCGCTCTTCATTCTGTTGACCACGCGCTGCGAAACCACTGTCATCCCATAATCCTGTACCCACCCGGCCGCCATACCTATGAGATATATTACGCCCAATACGGCAAGTCGCTGAGCCAAAATGGAGTAGTCTATGCTGACGCTCTCCATGAGTGAACTTGCGTTGCCGTAGAGACCTACTATGCCCGAGATAGTTGTGCCGTTGGATACTTTTATGGCGAGGTCTATTGTGTTGGCTATCACAAGAGGCGTAACCACGGATACTGCGGCCGAGATGGCTGCGCATAAGGCTATGCCCGACAGTGCGCGCCAATGTCTTGCCCAGTAGGGCATGAGGCGCATTACGGTTTTATATCCGTTTTTTATGCTGGCTTTAGGCTGACCCATATTGTGTTGTGGGCCGCCGCCTGTCATTGGTCCCGGCATTGTATTATCTTGTTTGAGCGAGATATGTCTCGCTGTATGTGTCGCAGGTTTTTAGTAGTTCGTCATGTTTGCCTTGGGCTATGACCCGTCCGGAGCTGAGGACGACGATGTTGTCCGCTTGGCAAATGGATGATATGCGTTGCGAGACAATCACTTTAGTGGCGTCTGTCGAGGCGAGTTTCTTGCGGATACGGCTCTCGGTAACTGTGTCGAGGGCGCAAAGGCTGTCGTCCAGCACGAGGATGTCGGGCCTCATAATGAGGGCTCGGGCAATGCACATTCGTTGTCTCTGTCCGCCAGAGAGGTTTTTTCCGCCCTGCTCCACCTTGGCGTCGAGCCCATCGGCTTGGCTGAGTATGTAGTCGGCTATGTCGGCCGTCTCGGCGGCTTCCATAATCTCGTCGTCCGTGGCCGATATGCGTCCCATGCGCAGGTTCTCGCGCAGTGTGCCGCTAAAGAGCAAGGATGTCTGTAGTACCACGCCCACGTGTGTTTGAAGGTCGGCGCGCTCAATCTCGCGGAGGTCTACTCCGTTGATTGTCACCGTGCCTTGCGTGGGCTCGTAGAATCTGGCTATGAGGTTGATGAGTGTCGTTTTGCCAGAGCCCGTCTCGCCCATTATGGCAAGTGTCTTGCCGCGGCCTATCTTTATGGATATGTTCTCAAGTTGGTTGGGGCCGCCGACTGTGTAGGCAAACGATACGTTGTGGAATTCGATGTCGCCATTTGTGAAGGGCAAGAGTGGTTTGCCGCCCATTGCCGCCTCGTCGCGCTCGTCTTCTGTGGGCGTGGCGAGTACCTCTTTTATTCTGGTTAGCGATGCCTTGGCTTGCGTGATGCTCATTATGACGTGCTGTGCCATCATAAGGGCCATCTGAATCTGCGCCATATAGTTAATGGCCGCCATTATGCCGCCCACTTTCATTCCCCCGATGGCCACCTGGCCTGCTCCGAAATATATGATGAGTATTGTGCCTGCGTTGAGTGCGAAGGACACTATTGGCATCATCCATGCCATCGTTTTGCCTACGAGTATCGATTGGTCGGACAGCGCATCATTAGCTTCGCCAAATCTCTCTCTCTCAAGTTCCTCGTTGGTGTATGCTTTGGTCACGCGAACGCCGGTCAGGATCTCCTGAACTACACTCGTGAACTTGTCGCGCCGCGTCTGGAGGTCGGTGAACATCTTGACGGTGCGTCGCATAATATTAAGGACGAGGCCGAAGGATATTACCATGACACCGATAATGATGACGGAGATGTCTACATTTATCATAAGCGCCATGACCACCGATCCGACGAACATGAGCGGTGCGCGGAAAAGAAGTCGCATTGCCTGCTGCACCACGCTCTGTACTCGGTTGACGTCGTCGCCCAAACGCGTGATGAGGCTCGGCACTTCCAACCTGTCGATGTCCGAAAAGGACATTCGCGACACGCGTCCGTAAATGTCCGATCGCAAGTCGGCTCCCAACCTGTAGGAAACCTTGCCCGCAGCATAAATGGAGAATAGTCCGGCTACCACACCAAACAGCATGATAGCCACCATCTTGACTCCCGTGGGTACAATGATATCCTGCTCCGACCCCAAAATGCCGCGGTCCACAATGCTGGCCATGAGGTCTGGCTGCGCAAGCTCGGCCCATGTCTCTATCAGCACGCTTATCGGCGCGAGCAATGCCAATGGCCACAATGGCCGAACATACTTGAGTATTATATCCATAGTGTAAAAATACTAAGCATCGTCCACTTCCCAACGACTGATATGGAAGTTTTGACTAACTTTGTCCACATAACGTTCTTCTTAAGAAGAAATACAACTTACCTAATGAAAGCAAAATTCGCTCTTATGCTGGCTCTCGCCAGCTCTCTCTCTTTCGTCGCCTGCTCCGACGACGATGACGACGCTGTGTCTCAGATTGTAACCTCCGCGACTGAGTACACCGGCACCACCACGGCTTCTGTCATGGGTGTGGAAGTACCTATGGAGAACGATGTTCTCACCGTTGCTCCCATGGAGAAGGATGCAAATTACGCTCAGATCACCTTGGCTGCCCGTGAGCTCTCTTTTGGCTTGATTGCCGTAACGATGGACGCCTTCACAATCGACAGCCTCACCTGCACTGGCACTGCAGATGACTACGCCCTCACCCGTGCTAAGGCTTTCGCAATCGAGGGCATCAATGTTAGCCTCGCAGGTCAGGAGTCTGCTCAGGTTATCTCTGGCACTTTCGACGGCGCTACCGTAAAGGATGGCGTTCTCAAAGTTAGCCTCTCTGGCGTCAAGGCTCACGAGGCTATGCCAGAGGCCATTACCATCTCGATGTCTTTCGAGGGCCAGAAGAAGTAATTCTTCCTATGCGTCAGATTCTTAGGTTCATCCCTGCCGCGGCCATCATTGCCACGAGCTGCTATCTCTCTTCGCTCTCTCGAATTGAGGAAATGCCGACTTTTTGGAATGCCGATAAGCTTGTGCATATTATTTGCTTTGCTGGTCTCGCTTTTTGGATGGCGTTCGGCTGTAGCCGACCCACATGGCGCGTCTCACGAGGCTCTCGCATTTGGCTGTGGATCACTCCCGTGATTCTTGTGGCCATCTATGGTTGCATTGATGAGATTCACCAGAGTTTTACTCCTGGGCGCAGTTGCACTTTCGACGATTGGTGCGCCGACGTCATTGGTGCTATGATTGGCAGTTACGTTCATTTCATGCTTGTCTCTTCCGAATGCGCTTTGTCCGCTTGGTGGCGTAAGTTCGCAAGTATGGCGGATTGAGATTGTTCCTTTTCCTGGCACACCCGGTAAAACAAAGAAATCCCGCGCTACGTTTCCGTAGCGCGGGATTTTCTATTATTGGCTTGCTGTATTGTGGTTCACTACTCTCCTACAATGACGAGTCCGCCATTGGGTTTGATGGTGGCCTTGCGGGCCTTCTTGGCAGTAGTTGTTGTGAGTACTACGTCGTCTATGGTCTTGCCGTCGGCGTATACGCTCACCTGTGCTTTGTCTCCTACGGGAAGTTGGATATTTACGCTAATATTTTCGCTTGTGCCATTTACGGCGGCCACGTACCACTTGGTGCCGTTGCGGCGTGCGAGGACAATGTATTTGCCCGGCTCACCTGCGAGAATCTTGGTCTCGTCCCACGTCGTCGGCACATCTTTGAGGAAGTCGATGCATTCCTTTGGAGCGTCGGTAAGGTTGTTGGGCGCGAGGGCGAAGAACTGCATCGGGTTCTGGAAGAGGACGGACGTGGCAAGTGAGAAGGCTTGGCTTGTCAGGCGGGTGTTGCCACTTTTGTTGTCGCGGCTCATATGGCGGTTGAGGAATGAGCCACCGTACTCCATGCAGCCCGTGGCATTGCGAATGAACGGATGGAGAGTTGCGCAAAGTGCCTCATTGTCACAGAAATGCTGGTCGAAAATGAGGTTCTCCGATGCCAATACGGCTTCCGATCCGACGTAGTTGGGATACATGCGTTCCCATCCGCGGGGGAGCGTTGCGCCGTGGAAGATGACTGTTATGCCATTGTCGGCGGCATCGGACAAAATTTCCTCATAGAGGCGCATGGTCTCTTGTTTGTCGCCACCGAAGAAGTCTACTTTGATTCCCTTTACGCCAATCTTATGGAGCCAACGCATCTGTTGCTTGCGTGGAATGGAACGATCCATAAGGTTGGTAGGCCCTTGGACAATGTCATTCCAATATCCTGACGATGAGTACCACATGTTGAGTGCGACTCCTTGGCTCTTGGCGTAGTTGGAAAGCTCCTCAATGCCTTTGCTGCCAATGTTGGTGTCCCACCAGTTGTCCACGAGTACATATTTGTAACCCATAGCCTTGGCGAAGTCGACATAAGTCTTTTGGTCGTTGTAGTTGATGCTGCCATCTTGCCAAAGAATCCAGCTCCACACGCCTTTGCCAAACTCAGGCTTCCAATCTATCTCATACTGAGGCTCTACGACGTCCCACGTGATGGTCTGCTCTGCCACGATGCCGGGAGTGCTGCCCACAGAGATTGTCCTCCAAGGCGTCTCGCCTGGCAAACTCATTGCGGGCTCTACTGTTCCGTTGCCGTTATTCTCCTCGGGCATCGGATAGGCAATTTTGTATGTGCCATCCGCATAGTCGGAGAGGTGTGATGCGCAATATCGGCTCGATACACCAGTCTCGGATACGAGAGCCCAAGCCTTGCTGTCGTTCACTTTGAAGAGGCAAGGAAAGGTGAAGCCATGGCCGAACTTTGACTTGCGGTCCATAGGCATGTCGAGGTCATACTCCTCTTCATATGAAGGTTTTGTGCGTTTCCAGCCAATCATGGCGTCGCTCTGAGGGCAGAGATATGTGGTCGTGCCGTCCGGGAAACGGAACTCTGTAGCCTCGTCCATTACGCGGATGCTGCCCGTCTCGCCCTGTTTGGGGATGACGTAGCGGAAGGCGACGGAATTGTTCTCTACAACGAATTCGGCTGCTATGCGTTGGCCAGCCGCATTGCTGTACCAAAGCATTGTTCGCTCGGCGTCGACTTTTATGTCGCTCGCCTTAATCTTGTTCAGCGTATATGCATCGGTCCAATGATATTGGCGGAGGCTGTCGAGCTTCAGGTCCTGCGAGAGGTCGCCAAAGTTGGCTACGAGTCCGAGGCGCGAGGGCGTCACTACAGTCTGCCCGTCGTAACTTATGGCATAGGTGGGCTTGCCGCCATTTACGTCATACTCCACTTTGAGGCGACCGTCGGGACTTGCCGTTACATTCTTTGCGTCCTGCGCTGTGGCCGTTGCGGAGAATGCGGCGGCGGCAAACAGGACGAGAGAGGTTAGTCTGTTTTTCATATATTCAGTTGCTAATTTACTTCGTCGATGGAGAAGCCAACTTGACGGAGGTCGTTCCAAAAACCTGGGTATGACTTGGATACGACATCGGGCTCGGCAATTGCGGTGCTGCCGTGCGTAAGCGCTGCAGGGGCGAAGGCCATTGCCATGCGATGGTCCTTATATGTGGAAATGGGACTCTTGGAGGGTTCACAACGTGCGCCATCCCAACGGATGCAGTCGTCGCCTACAGCCTCGATGACGTAACCCAACTTGCGTGTCTCGGCCTCGAGTGCCGCTATCCTGTCTGTCTCTTTGATGCGCAAAGATTGCAGACCTGTGAAGTTGAACTTGACGCCCATAAGGCAGCAAAGAACCACAAATGTCTGTGCTAAATCTGGCTGGTCTACAAAACAATAGGAATACTCTTCCACGTGCTCTGCCTTCGACGTGATTGTGACACCGTCTTCATTGTAGGCAGTCTCAACTCCCAATGGCTCTGCTATTTTGGCAACGGCAGAATCTCCTTGTGTGCTGATTTTGTCGAGCCCTTTGAGTTTGAATGTTGTTCCCGGGCGAAGAGCTGCCATAGAGTACCAATAAGATGCTGCGCTCCAATCGGCCTCTACCCGCATCTGCTTATATGTGTATGGCTTCTCCTTTACGGCAATCACGCCACCCGTGCGGACAACCTCGGCCCCGAAGAGCGACATGAGTTTCTGCGTCATGGCGATGTAAGGAACGGAGACAATGCGCCCCTCAAGCGTCAGGCGAAGCCCGCCCTTGAGTGTGGGACCTATCATCATAAGGGCCGAAATATATTGGCTACTTACGCCGCCCGGCAGTGTAAGATGTCCACCTGCCATCGAGCCTCCCGTAATTTTAAGGGGTGGGAAACCAGTCTCGCCAACGTATTCAATCTCAGCCCCGAGCATACGTAATGCGTCGACGAGAAGGCCAATTGGCCTCTTCTTCATTCGCTCAGAACCTGTTATGATGTGCGTGCCAGGGCGTGTGGCAAGGTAAGCGGTGAGGAAACGCATGGACGTGCCTGCAGCACCTACGTCTACGTGCGACAAGTCAGATGCCAATGCGTCGAGCATAACCCGTGTGTCGTCGGAGTCCGATAGCAAGTCGGGCATATTCTCCGAACCACTGAGGGCCGAGAGTAGCAAGAGCCTGTTGCTTATGCTCTTGGATGTTGGCAATTGTATCTCTCCGCCGAGAGTCTGCGGAGCCTTGACGAAATATGCTGACATTTCTGTGATGTGTTTGGGTTAATTTCTTGTTGATTTTTCCCCTTTGGTGTGTCCTGCCGGGGGAAAGGGAGTAGGGGGGGGCATCCCAACCTTACTTGAGGTAAGAAGCTAGGATGCTTTTTATCTCCTCGGGTGCGGCGATCTGGTTTACTATCACTTCGCCAACTTTCGGGAGGAGGGTGAAGTTGATGCCCTTGCCGTCGTTCTTCTTGTCATGACGCATAAGCTCTACAAGTTCATCCGCGTCGGCCATTGTGGCGTTCGGAGTGCCATAAAGCTCATCTATGCGCTTGATGATTGCCGCACCGCGGACGGGGGCGAGCCCAGCCTTGCTGACACTGAGTTGCAATTCGCATGCCATGCCGAAGCCCACTGCTATGCCATGGAGAACAGGACGGTTGTGGCGCATGCCGAAGGTCTCGAATGCATGGCCAAAGGTGTGGCCGAAGTTAAGTGCCTTGCGGAGGCCTTTCTCGAACGGGTCAGTGCGGACAAAGTAGTCCTTTATAAGTATAGAGCGGCCTACCATCT
>CAVGTO010000012.1:0-32986 GCA_963631865.1 Eggerthellaceae bacterium | reverse complement strand
AGGTTGATGAGACTGAGCCCGATCCTACCGACCCAACTGCAATCGATAAGACCAAGCTCTCTAACGAGACCAACGATGGCATCCGCTATTCACTCGACGGCCGCCGCGTCTCCAACAACTACCGTGGCATCGTAATCGTCAACGGCAAGAAGATGCTCGTAAAGTAAATCTCGCTTCCCTCCTCGAAAGAGGAAAGGCATAACCTAAATAACAGACCCCGCGGTTGCCAAACGGCAACCGCGGGGTTTTTTATATAAAATGCTATGGAAATCATTCTGCTGCTTTTTTCTCTGAATGAACGTTATTCCTCAAAACGATGTCGCCAAATCCCATCTGCGGAGCATCGTCGCCCCCGACAATGTGCGTGGCGTGCGCATCCCCGGGCTTCATCTCGGGAATTTTATGTGAAAGTTATGTGTCTAAAATTTTGTCTCAAAATCCCGTCTGCGAGGAAATGTAGCCCCAACGGGGCGTGGTAAGTTAGCCCGGGGTGTGAGCCCCGGGCTATAAAATTGCGATACGTAATCGCAATCCCTGCATTATCTTCCCCCCCCGAAAGCCTAAAACTCCACACAAAAAAAAATTCACAGCCCCAGGCAAACCCCGGTAACTGTGAACTGTGCACTGTGAACTGCTAACTGAAATTTATCTCCCGATCTCGGAATCCGATAAGGTAAAGTATGGTGTCCAGTCCGTTCTGCGATATTGAGTGCTGCGCCGTAGCTTTGACCTTTGGCTTGGCATGGAAGGCAATACCAAGCCCCGCCAACTGAATCATAGGCAAGTCGTTGGCTCCGTCGCCCACGGCAATGCATTGCTCAAGGTGAATGTCCTCCTTGAAAGCCAATAACTTAAGCAACTCGGCTTTCTTGGCTCCATCCACGATGTCTCCAACGTGGCGACCTGTGAGTTTGCCATTCTCCACCTCCAGCTCATTGGCAAAGACATAATCAATGCCCAATTTCTGCTTGAGGTAATTGCCAAAGTAGTTAAAACCGCCGGAGAGTATGGCCGTCTTATATCCGCTCTTCTTGAGCGTGCGGAAAAGTCGCTCCGCTCCTTCTGTGAGGGGCAGATTTTCGGCTATATCCTTCATGACGCTTACGTCCAGTCCCTTAAGCAATCCAATGCGCCTCTGAAAGCTCTCCTTGAAGTCTATCTCGCCACGCATTGCCGATGCCGTTATGGCGGACACTTCATCGAAGACTCCCGCACGACGCGCAAGCTCGTCAATGACCTCCGTCTGAATGAGTGTGGAGTCCATATCAAAGCAAACGAGACGGCGGTTGCGACGGAAGATATTATCCGCTTGGAATGCTATGTCCACATCGCACTCCTTAGACACCTCAATAAAGTCGAGTTTCAGTCGCTCCACATCTTTCGGCTCGCCTCGCACCGAGAACTCCACCACGCTCATTGATGAGTTAGTGCTGCCACTGTCATGCAACGACCGGCGGCCAGTGAGGCGTGCGATCTTATCGATATTGAGTCCCTGCTCTTTTATGAGGCGGGTCACTTCGGCCACGTGCCTTCCCTCAAGTTTGCGGGCCATGAGGGTTATGATGTTGCGGCTCTTGCCCTGCTGGCCTACCCACTCTTCGTAGTCGGGATGTGAAATGGGGTGGAACTTGATCTGTAGGCCTACCTCGTAGGCTTTGAAGAGAAGGTCTTTGAGGAGTGAGGACGAGTCCTCTGTCTTGTCGGATATGCTTATGAGGATGCCGAGGCTGAGGTCGTTGTGGATGACGGCCTGGCCAATGTCGAGTATGTCCACCTTGTGATTGGCCAAGACGCTGGTTATCGTGGCTGTCTGGCCTGGCTTGTCTGGCCCCTGTAAGTTTATGAGTATTAATTCGTTCTGTTCTTCTGCCATTTTTTGTTGCGGGGGTCTGCCGTTCTGTTTCTTCTGTTTATTTCTGTCTGCCTCGTGTGAGGTTTACTTGTATTATCTCGCCAGTCTCGCCAAGAGTAAAGGCCACAATGCCGTCACATCCGTAGCCCAGTGCCACGCTGCCACGGGCTCTGAAGGGCGATGCCGCTATCTCGCATCCGTCTACAGCCGTGTACACGTGCGCTTGTCCTGCCTTGCCGTCGAGGGCTATTATAAGGCCGTCCAGACTCTCTATCTGCATAAGGCTTTCGAGGCCTGTAGCCCACTTGGATATTATCCGTGGGTTGTCGCCACTCACGTCTACGAGGTACGCCATCTTGTTGCCCAACACGGCGTACGTGCTGCTGGAGAGTGAGCGGGAGATAAAGCTGCTGCCGACGCTGTCCAGTTCGAGTCTCGTTACGTCGCCCGTGTCGCCATTTATGGCCACTACGTTGCCACTTGATGATGTCGTGACAAAGTATTGTCCGTTGCCGTTTATGCTCATTTCGCCGCGGTCACTCGGGTCGAGTGGCGTTGTTGCCAGGCGTCGGTTGCCGCGACGATCAGCGTAGTAATATGCATATTGGTCGTGATAGACAATGTAGTCTTTCTGTGCACAAACAAGGTGCTTCGGTGCTCCGCGCATTATGCCTTCTGGCTTGGTGGCCTTCCATCCGTCTACGAGTTTCCCGTCTGGACCATAGACTACAGGCCCGTTTTTACATCCGACAAAAAGTCGCATCGGGCTTCCGTCGGAATACTGGGCATGTGATGCTCCACTCTGCGATTTAGAGGGCAAACGAACCGGGAAAGGTCCTACGTCGTTGCCAAGGCGGTCTATGACGTAAAGGGAGTTCTCTGTGGTGAATAGGTACTGAAGTTTGCCGTTGTTGTAGTAATCAATTTGGCTAACGTTGCCTACTATACCTCCATCTACCGGCCTGCGCCACAAGAGCATACCGTCCGCGCCAATAAGGCATACCTTATTCTCGGCATCCTGCGTAAGGCACTCGGTAAGCTTAGTATAGTGGTTTGCAACGCCCCATAGCCATCCGTTTCGTACGGAGTCTACGCGGGTGCGCCATGTGGTCTCTATCGTCTCTACGCTCTCCTCGGCATTGGTCTGCTTTACGTGGGCGTAGACGCTGATATATGGCAGGTTGCCTGTGCGGGTCATCTGGTGGCAGATGATGTCGAACGCTCCCTTGCGGTTGTCCGTCCGCTTTACGCTCTGACCTGTCGTGGCGTCGTAAGTGAATGTTGAACAGTCATTACCAAAGTGGACCATCAACTGCTCAAAATGCGGGTCGCCCTCTAGTGTGTTGCCTGTCACGTAGTCAACAAGGACGCGCCTCAACGTGGCCATGTCGTTGGCAAATACCAATGCATCTTCATATCGGAAGAAGAGTTTACCCGGCACTTTCCGACCAAATATTATATTGAGAAAGAAAGTGTTGTCCGATTTCTCGAAACCGCCATAGACGGGTATCGATACGTTAGATACCTGCTCGGCGTCGGCGCGGACAGATACCACACCTTGAGGCACTGCGCTCGCCCCCGGCTGTATCTCTCCTATGACCATTGGCGATGCGCCGCCATGAAGAGCCGTGAGCGCTTGAGTTATAAGGGCATGAGCCTTAGTTCCTCCATGCGTGTCGACAACGAAGAAAGTGCCGTCGCCCGTCTTTGTACTGTCGCTTTTGGAGGTCTTATATTGGCAAAGCGCCAATTCTGATTCAAATACTTGGGATAGCAATGCCTCGATGTCCACACCCGTGTGAGCGTAAACCTCGCTCTGCGCATTGCGGTATGTACTGCCAATAGTATCTTGCGAAAGAAAATCCGAGAATGCTGGAGACGATATGCCTCTGCGCCCGGCACCTATGCGGTTGAACCACGCCAAGCCCTTTGGCAATCGGCGTGCCAACCCTATGGCCGAGGAGTTCTCTCGCGATGTGAGCATGGCCAGAGATGGCTTTTGCGCCACGGCAAATCCGTCGGCCGACATTCCTTCGTCGTCCATTCCAAGGTCGAAGGCCATCCAGTCCGCTCCTTTGCTCTCTTCTGATATTACGTTGGCAAAGGTCTGACAAAAACTTACGCTCAGAATCTTCGATTTTCCTATCTCCTTGCCATTGACGTAGATAGATGCTATAGCCGAGGGCGATGTGGTGCGCTCAATCTGCGCAAAGTACGGGTCTTCGCACATTGGCGTTACACTGTCCTTGCCAAACGACATCAGCAAATCCGGCGTGGTAGATGCAAAGAGGCATCCGCCACCCGCAGCCATATACAGCGGCTCGCTATATCCCTCTTCGCGAAGCAGGAAAAGTCCGTGACCGTTAAACGCCGTGTCTCTCACGGAGACACCCTCTCGGTTGCGGAGCTCGCTCATCGCCTTGTGCCACTCCATCCTGTTCCTAAGGCAGAATGAGGCCGCCAACTGGTCTATCTCACCTTTGGCATTGAGCGAATAAGATATATAGATGTCCCTCTTGCCAAGTGACGGGTCACTTATTACGTCGCCACCAAAGAGAGTATCAACACGTTCGGCTAGTTGTCGCGCCCTCTCGCCTCCCATTACGTCGGTCATCTCGCTGCCGTACGCGCCTCCGGCAAGAGAGGGCAGCAATCGCCTGTCTCCCAGCCTTACGACTATAGCAGTCTGCGAGGGCAGACAACGCATCGGCGATGGGGCTTTATATCGCCTGTTGAGGCCTATCCACACTGCTGCTGCGGCTGCGACCATAACTACGGCCATGGCCACGCCTGTGATGATAATCCTTTTCGCCGACGCTGTCATTTCGTGTTTTTACGTTTGATTATTGTGTGTTACTTCTCTCTTGTGTGCCGTCCCACTTTTGTTTCTGATGGGCGGGCTTTCTCGCTTATCCTATTTTTTAGAAGGGGTAAGTGCCTTGACAATGGAGAAGATCGTGTAGAGCGCAATTGTTACGGCAATGCCGCCCAAGCCCATAAGTATGATTGACGCGAGGCCAACAGCCAAGAGTATCACCTTGAGCTCGTTACCTGCCCACGTCCAGTGCTTTACCTTGAGCGAGAACATGGGTATCTCGCTTACGAGGAGTCCGCAGAAAACGAGTACCATGACAATGACAACTGCAGGCGACAAAACAGAGCGGAAAATCTCCTCATTGTCTGCCAACATCCAAATGAGCGATGCGGTGAAAAGGCCGGTTGC
The DNA here is from genome assembly GCA_963631865.1 of Eggerthellaceae bacterium. Lineage (GTDB taxonomy): Bacteria > Bacteroidota > Bacteroidia > Bacteroidales > Marinilabiliaceae > W3P20-009. The sequence continues at coordinate 27,911 of CAVGTO010000012.1, read as the reverse complement.
CGTGGTCGTGAGGCCAAGGAAACTCTCCGTCTGGCGAGTGTCGATATTGAACTTAGCAAGGCGCAAACCTGCGAAGACGCTCAATATAAGCGGAGCCGCTGTAAGTGCAATCTGATCTGCGCTCATAGCCGAGATGGGCGTCTCGAAAGAATTTGTGAGATACCAACGGATATAGGTGGACCAAATGGCGGCTGGCGCAAGGCCAAACGAGATGTTGTCCGCAAGTGAGTCAAGTTCCTTGCCCATCGGTCCGCTCACACCAAGTGCACGCGCCGCAAAGCCGTCGAAGAAGTCGAACACCGCACCGGCGATAATGAAGAGGGCAGCCGCCCTGAGTTGTCCTCCAAAGGCGCAAGCCGTGGCAAGTACGCCGCACAGGAGGTTCATCGAGGTTATCGTGTTCGGGATATATCGTTTGATTGACATTGTTTCCGCTGTTGATTTTCGCTTTTTGTTGTTAGAATGGCAGTATTCGGTCCTTGGTAATCTCTATGGCCATGACCGATGTGTCGTCAAAGGCTTTGCCCTTGCTTATAGTGTCTTCCGCAAGTTCACAAATCTCTTTCATTGTGAGGTCTATGCCCGCGCCCTTTTTCATTATCTCAAGGAGTTTCTCGGCATTGCTGCCAATGCCCGCGGCCTCTTCAATCTCGACGAGGCCGTCGGTATAGGCAACGAGCAAATCGCCCTTATGCAGCCGCATCTCTCCCTCATCAATGCCCGGCAGCTCGTCCAGCATTCCGAGTCCTATCGAACCGCTCAGGAGTTCGCAGACATGTCCGCGCCTGTTTAGCAGTGGCGGCAGGTGACCGGCGTTGACGTAAGTCATATGGCCCGTAAGGCAGTCGTAGCGACCAATGAAAAGGGTGATGAATTTTTCGCCCTTGGTGTTCTGGCAGACGCGACGGTTGAGCTCCATCACGAGCTCCTTGAGGTCCTTCTTGTCCGTGAAGAGGGCTCGCACCATGGCCTGGAAGTTGCTCATAAGCAAAGCCGCCGCCACGCCTTTGCCGCTGACGTCCGCAATGCAGAAGCCTATGCGACGCGGCGAAAGCTGTAGGATGTCGAAGTAGTCGCCTCCCACCTGGTCATGCGGATGGTAATATGAGCGAGCGCGCGTGTGTCCCGTCTGGAGCAGCATTCCGTCGGGCGGGATGAGCCCCGTCTGGATTCTCGAAGCGAGGGCGAGCTCTTGCCTAAGCGACTCTTGTTTGATGAGCTTGGCCTGCATCTTCTTGTTCTCGATGGCCACAATGATGAGGTTCGAGAGAATCTGGATGAACTTGAGGTTGCGCAGCGTCGGACTGATGCCGTCGCCAAGGTTGCCGTCGCCCACAAGGACGTAGCCCATGATGCGGTACTTGTGGCGGAGAGGAATCACGGCGTCGAAACCTTTGATTATGCTGGTCTCGTCCATTCCGAGGCTCTGGATCGACGTGTAGCTCCTTAGGCCGCTCTCCACGTCGATAGAGTTCTTCTCGGCCTCCGTCACGTTGCTCTGCAAGAGGCACTTCCATGTCCCGTCTGTGAGTGTGAAGACGAGTATCTTGCTGACCAGCAAGTCCTCCTTCAGGAGTATCTCGAACTCCTGCATGAGCTCCTCGACGGTGCTGTCCTCGTTTATCGTCTGAGTGACGTCAAGCAGAAGGTTTATCTTCTCCTTGTAGAGGCGCACCACATTCCTCTCGTTTGCCATGGGATGTGGGTGTGAATGTTATCTGGGACTGTTGTTTGCTGCCTTATAAGGCAAAAGGCCGCGGGGTTGCGTAATGATACGCGCCCCGCGGCCGTAATGGTGTCTGTTCAAATCACGAGGCGGGAGCCTCCTGTCGGGCTTACGCCTTGATTATTTGACGCGCTCGACGTATGAACGATCGCGGGTGTCCACCTTGATCTTGTCACCAGTGTTGACGAAGAGGGGAACCATTACGGTTGCGCCAGTCTCGATGGTGGCAGGCTTGAGGGAGGTGGTAGAAGACGTATCGCCACGTACACCCGGCTCGGTATAAGTTACCTCGTAGGTCATGTTGACGGGGAGCTCGGCGGTGAGGACGGTCTCGGTCTCTGCGTGTACGAGGACCTGGATGTTCTCGCCCTCCTTCATAAGGTCGGCGTTGGGGATCTGCTCCTCGCTGAGGACGATCTCCTCGTAGGTCTCGGTATTCATCAAATGGTAATCAGAACCCTCCTTGTAGGTGTACTGGTACTGACGATGCTCTACGCGAGCCTCGTCAATCTTGACACCAGAGTTGAAGGTGTTGTCGATCACCTTGCCAGTCTTGACGTTCTTGAGAGTGGTGCGTACGAAAGCCGGGCCTTTGCCGGGCTTGACATGGAGGAACTTGACGATGAAGTACAACTGACCGTTGTACTCGATGCACATACCGTTGCGAAAATCTGCAGTAGTTGCCATATTGGTTGTTTACTCTGAAGTAGTATTTTACAAATTCACGTGCAAAACTATAAAAACCAAATGACAAATATGCATCATTAAGCACGATTTATTTGCATTCACTTTCTTTTTCAATCACATTGTCACAACTTTATTCCCGCCGCCCTTCACCTTTATCCCGTATATTTCACTTCTCTATTTCTCTCTCTTCCCCCACTTGTACAATTGCCCATTGTCTTAAAATGTCGCAAAGTGCACACGTTTGTACAAAATATTTGTTAAATTTGCGCACGGCAAGACAATCTTGCGCAGGCCTCCATCAGAGCGTCTTTAGTCATACCACAAAATTCACATATGGAAGGAGTTTTCTCTTATATCATCGGCCTCGGCGCCGCCGTGATGATGCCTATCATCTTCACCATCCTCGGCGTCTGCATCGGCATCAATTTCTCTAAGGCTCTCAAGAGCGGTCTCTACGTCGGCGTTGGTTTCGTCGGCCTCAGCATCGTCACCGCCCTCCTCACCAGTAGCCTTGGCCCCGCGCTCTCTAAGGTTACTGAGATCTATGGTCTCGAACTCCAAGTCTTCGACATGGGTTGGCCTGCCGCCGCCTCTGTGGCCTACAATACTCTCGTCGGCTCGTTCATAATCCCCGTCTGCCTCGGCGTCAATCTCTTGCTCCTCCTTATCGGTTGCACTCGTACTGTCAACATCGACCTTTGGAACTACTGGCATTTCGCCTTCATCGGCGCCGTGGTCTATTTTATGACTGATAGCGTCGCTCTCGGTTTCTTTGCTGCAATCGTTTGCTACATCATTACCCTCGTACTTGCCGATATGACTGCCAAGAAGTTCCAGAACTTCTACCCTGGCATGGAAGGCATCAGCATTCCACAACCTTTCTGCCAAGGTTTTATGCCTTTCGCTCTCGCTATTGACAAGGGCCTCGACTACGTCCCTGGTATCAATAAAGTCAATATCGATGCCGAGGGCATGAAGAAGAAATTCGGCCTCTTCGGTGAGCCCCTCTTCCTCGGGGTCATCATTGGCATCATCATTGGTTGCCTCGCTTGCAAGGATGCGGCCGAGCTCGTAGACAATATCCCTTCCACCCTTGGTCTCGGCATCAAGATGGGTGCCGTGATGGAACTTATCCCCCGCATAACCAGTCTCTTTATTGAGGGTCTTAAGCCTATTTCCGAAGCCACCCGCGCTCTAGTGGCAAAGAAGTTCGGTGCTGACAAGGAACTCTATATCGGCATGAGCCCTGCCCTCGTCATTGGTCACCCCACCACTCTCGTGGTCTCTCTCCTCCTCATCCCTGTTACCCTCGTCCTCGCTGTGGCTCTACCGGGCAATCAGTTCCTCCCCCTTGCCAGCCTTGCCGGCATGTTCTACGTCTTTGTGATGGTTCTCCCGTTCACCAAGGGCAATGTCCTCCGCAGCTTCATTGTGGGTCTCGTGGTTATGGTCCTCGGCCTCTACTTCGTCACCCTTATGGCTCCCGACTTCTCTAAGGCTGCCGCCGATGTCTATGCCAATACCCAGGATAAGGCCGTTGCGGTGCCCGAAGGTTTCAGCGCTGGTTCGCTGGACTTCTGCTCTTCGCCACTCGCTACGGTTATCTACAGCGCAATGCGTTTCCTCGGTTCGGCCGTCGGCGTTGTTTGCCTCTCTGTCCTGACCCTCGCAATGGTGGTTTGGAACCGTATGCGCATCAAGGCCAACAAATAGAAAAACAAAGTGACAACACATAAAATATTCAGCTCGAAAATGAAAAAGACTTTTGCCCTGATTGCTTTCGCCGCAATGGCCCTCACGGCCAATGCGCAGCAGAACTATAAGGTGCAGACCGCCTGCCATCCCGACGACGTCAAGCACTACGACACCGAGAAACTCCGTGAGCGTTTCGTAATGGAAAAGGTCATGGTAGCCGACGAGATCAACCTCACCTACACCCTCTACGACCGTCTCATCTACGGCGGCGCAGTCCCCGTGACCAAGTCTCTCAAGCTTGAGACTTTCCGCGAGCTTGGCCCCGAGATCACCTACTTCCTTGAGCGCCGCGAGCTCGGCGTCATCAACGTTGGCGGTGACGGCATTGTCTCTGTCGATGGCGTGGACTACGACCTCGACACCCGCGATGCCATCTATGTGGGTTGCGGCCACAAGGACATCGTCTTCAAGAGCAAGGATGCTCAGAACCCCGCCAAGTTCTACATCAACTCGGCTCCCGCCTATAAGCAGTACTGCACTCAGGTCATCACTCTCGACAAGCAGAAATACGAGAAGAACAAGAAGAAATACACCCTCGGCATCACCGACCACTATGGCAAGGCCGAGGATAGCAACGACCGTTACTGCAACCACATGATCACCAAGAAGGTGCTCGAGCAGGTCAAGGACGGCGGCACGAATCAGCTCCAGATGGGCATGACTGAGCTTATGCCCGGCTCTGTATGGAATACCATGCCGGCTCATACTCATACGCGCCGCATGGAGGCTTATTTCTATTTCGATGTACCCGAAGGTCACGCCATCTGCCATCTTATGGGTGAGCCTCAGCAGGAGCGCCTTGTTTGGCTCCACAACGAGCAGGCCATCACTTCGCCTGAGTGGAGCATCCACGCTGCCGCTGGCACCAAGAACTACACCTTTATCTGGGGTATGGGTGGCGAGAACCTCATGTACTCCGATAAGGATGAGATCAAGTACGTCGATATGAGATAAATCATAAGTTCATTTATTGGTTTTGAGCAAGCCCGCCAGGTTCTGCAACCTGGCGGGCTTCTTGTGTCTAAAACAAATCACCCGCCCCTCAGCAATGTCCTATGCGGAGAGGCGGGTGGCAGTGCAGGTAAAAAGTACTAATCTCTGGTCGGTGAGGTGGCTGTCTTGTGATTTTTACTCTATGCCGATATTACTCTAAGTCAAATTCGGGCATCAAGTTCTCCAAACTAAGGTCGAGAGACTTGTTTGATGATGCTGAATATTCTTCAAAATATCTTTTCTCAAAGTACACTAAGGTTGTGGAGCTAGACTAAAACTCTGCTGTGAGAATGAAATTTTCTCTTTTCTTTGGGGTGTAAGAATAAGTATAGACTCCATTTAATTGTGTATGTGTTATTGTTTTGTTTCTTGATACAAAGAAACACACAGCTTGTCCCATAAGTCGGCACACCCCAAAAAAATAGCGTCCGCCCTTGTGATAACATATTATCATCGCAAGGGCGGATGCCTTTTCCTATAATCCAATTACCGAATATTCGTGTTGTCCGTGTTCAAAATGGTGAATTATGGTTTGCGAAAATGGTAATTGTCAACTGCAAATTGTCAATTGTTAGGCGATTGTCACCATTGTTGCCCCAAATCCATATTCGCGGAACGAGGCATCTTGGTATTGGCACTTGGGGTATTTGCGCTCCAGGAAGCGACGAAGCTCACCCTTGAGGACGCCTGCGCCAACGCCATGGATAAATACAATGCGCAGTCCCTGGGTGTGGCAATTCTGCTCCATCGTTGTGCGCACGTGCTTCATCTGCACCTCCAGCATGTCCTTGTTGTCGAGCCCGCGGGTGTCGGGCAACAGGCTGTCTATGTGGAGGTCCACCTCTATGATGCCTGTCGAACGGCTTGGCTTGGACACCTTGGCAGGCTCGGGATGGCGGCCTTCGCTTGCGCCCTTTGCTGCCTCTTTGTCCGTCAGTTGCTCAAGTTTCTTGGCGAACTCGTCTTTTATGACGGGCATCAAAAGTGCCTTACAATCGAAGAAATCATTGTCCGTGAAACTTCCGTCGCGGAGCATCTTCACTCCACGTGGCTTAATCTCGGTATTGTAGACTGGCTGCGGCTTGAAACTGCGTATCTTCTTATACATCAAGAGCTGAACAGTCCACGTCTGACCGTCTACCTGCATCGGGTTGAGAGTGTCAATCTTCTCCTTGGTGTTTGGCTCGATGGTGGAGGCCGCGATGAGTGTCGACTGTCCTTTCGAGTCGGTACGCATAATGGCGTAACTTGCGAAGTAGTTCGAGTCGTTCACCACGTGGAGATCTAGTGTGCCGGTGTTGCCGCCGTCGGCGTGCGTGAGGGCTATGTAGAAATGCGGGTCGGCGTCGTCGGTAGCGTCGGCATCGAATGTGTAACGCTCCTCTTTGGGCTGCTCTGCCTGCTTGGGCTGCTGTGTTGGTCGGGGGGCTGGTATTACGATTTCATCTTCCTCGTCATCTTCCTCATCTTCGTCGGCCTTAATGCGTTCGCGCCAACTGCTGCCTTCGGGGAGGCTGCTCTTACCTTTTGGTGGCAGTCCCTGCGCTGCCCTCTGTGCGTTGCGTGCGGAACGGTTGTAGGCGTCGCCCTGCAGTTTAACCTCAGAGGCGTCTATTATGACTATGTCGTTGTCGAGTACTGGTATCTGGAAGCCGTCCTCGTCCTCTACGTAAACAGTGTGACCCTCTACTTTGGCCACTTTGCCGCCGCCCTCTTGGTTGAGGAAGCGTACGGTGTCTCCTATCTTAGCTTTCATCTGCTGATGATATTAGTCTTGTGTTAAACAGCTACCTCGCCCTTGATATGTGGCCAGCATTGGTAGTTCTCGAGCTCGAAGTCCTCGTATTGGAAGCTGAAGATGTCCTTCACGTCGGGGTTTATCTTCATTGTGGGCAGGGGATAAGGCTCGCGAGTGAGCTGCAAATTTATCTGGTCGATGTGGTTGAGGTAGATATGCGCATCGCCGAGTGTGTGCACGAATTTACCGGGCTTGAGACCACAAACCTGCGCCATCATCATCGTTAGGAGAGCATAGGACGCGATGTTAAAGGGCACGCCAAGAAATACGTCTCCCGAACGCTGGTAGAGCTGGCAACTCAGTCGCCCGTCGGCCACGTAGAACTGGAACATTGTATGGCAAGGCGGCAATTTCATTTGGTCAATGTCGGCCACATTCCATGCCGAGACGATTAGGCGACGACTCTCGGGGTTCGTCTTTATCATCTCTACGACGTTCTTTATCTGGTCGATGGTGCTGCCGTCATGCGCGGGCCACGAACGCCATTGGTGTCCATAAACTGGTCCAAGCTCGCCATTCTCGTCGGCCCATTCGTTCCAAATCCTTACCCCGTGCTCCTGCAAGTAGTGCACGTTGGTGTCGCCTCGCAAGAACCACAGGAGCTCGTAGATTATAGATTTGGTGTGGAGTTTCTTGGTTGTGAGCAGTGGAAATCCGTCGGCGAGGTCGAAGGTCATTTGATGTCCGAAGACGCTTATCGTACCCGTGCCTGTGCGGTCGCCGCGCTTGTTGCCCTCGCTGAGGATTCGCCTGGCGAGGTCGAGATATTGTTGCATTTTGTCGGAAAGTGTCTGTTAGTTGGTTCTTTTTTCTTCTGACTGCAGGTGAGTTGGCACTCAATGCGCATATGTCAGTCGCCGAATGTACGTTGCCACCAGTTGGCTGGTTTCAGTGCATGCTCCACTTTCTCCAGGTCCGTCAGCATTTCGGAGGCCGTGGCATATCTGCCCGCTATTCCGTTGCGGAGCGTCTCTACCGTCTCCTCTTGACTCAGTCGTCGCGGAGGGAGGCGGAATGAAGCTTTATATGCAGCTTTGCTCAGTACCGCGAAAAGCTCGTCGGTCATACGGCCAGGCTTCTTCATCGGGTAGGTGAGCTGCAGGTTTATAAGCACCTCGGGGTTGCAGTCCGTATAAGGCGTTTTGCCCATCACGAGGTGGTATATCGTTGTCGAGAGTGCAAAGATATCGGCCTGCGGACCAACGAGCTCGTTGTGCTTCAAGAGCATCTCGGGCGGAGAGTAGATGAGGGCGAATTGCGTGCGCTGCGTGCCTTCGGGCGGGTAGGCCATGCCTTGCTCGAAGTCTATCAGCGCAATGTCCGCAAAGTCGCAAGCCATGATGTCCGCTCCCGCTTTGTGGCGCAGGATGATGTTGGATGGCTTGATGTCGCGGTGGATGATGCCCGCCTCGTGTACTGCAGAGAGTGCACGAAGCACTGCGCAGCCCATTGCGATATACTTGTCCTCGTCAATCTTACCGTAGACTTTCTTGTCCGCGAAGATTGTCTTGAGGTCAGTTCCCTCGACCATCTCACGGACTATGTACATACGACCATCCTCGCCTGTGAATACGTCCAGCACTTTAGCCACGTCGCGGCGGTCTATCTTACTCAGCCTCGCGGCTACAGTCTCCAACCCCTCGCGTGTGCGGTCGAGTGCCTTGATCGTAACACGTTGGCCTTCCGCATCCGAGCCTGTCATGACGCCACCAAACTTGCTGGCGCGTCCCATATTGCCGTCGGTGGTGTACGTTGTGCGAAGGCTGCGTAGAAGCTTGGTGTCTGTCATGGGGCTTGGGCTTTTATTGGTTGTTGTAGCCGAGGATCTTGAGCATGTCCTCGGGGCGCTGCTCGTCGTTGAAGAGATAATCCACAATCTGGCCATTCTCGTCGCGGTCTATCACGACATGCTTGGGGCTCGGGATGAGGCAATGCTTGATGCCGCCGTAGCCGCTAATGGAGTCCTGGTAGGCTCCCGTGTGGAAGAAGCCGATGTAGAGTGGCTCGGGGTCTCCATTCTCCACTACGGGCATGAAAACCTGTTGGTTGAGGTCCTCGGTGTTGTAATAGTCGGCGTGGTCGCAAGTGATGCCGCCAATGTTGATGCGTTGGTATGGCTTGTCCCACTTGTTGATAGGCAGGAGGATGAACTTCTCGGCTATGCCCCAACTGTCGGGTATCGTCGTCATGAGGCTGTTGTCGATGAGGTACCATAGCTCGGTGTCGTTCTGACGCTTGGCCTCCACGACTTTGAATATTACGGCACCGGTCTCTCCTACGGTATATTTGCCGAATTCGGTTACGATGTCCGGGTCGTCGATGTCTTCATTTTGGCATACCTCTTTGAGGGAGCGGACGAGTTCGCTGACCATATATTTGTAGTCGTACTCGAAGGCCAGGTTGCTGCGGATGGGCATGCCGCCGCCGAGGTCGATGATGTGAAGCGAGTCGCATTGCTTCTTGAGCTCGGCGTAGAGACCGATAGCTTTCTGATAGACGCCCCAGAAGTAGAGGTTGTCTTTGATTCCCGAGTCCACGAAGAAGTGGAAGAGGGTGAGGCTGACGGCTGGGTTGTCCTTTATCTTCTCGTTATAGAAATTGATGATTTCGGATGAGCGGATGCCAAGGCGGCTGGTGTAGTACGCCGCCTGCGGCTCCTCGTCGATGGCCATGCGGATGCCGATGTTGACGTGCTTGCCCTCCATGATGGATGTGAGTCTGTCGAGCTCATACGTGCTGTCGAGCACCGTTATGCAGTTCGTGAAGCCCATATCCACAAGCTCTTTAATCTTGCGGAGGTAGAGGTCGCTCTTGTAGCCGTTGTTGATGATGATGATGTCGTTCTGGATGGAGCCCTCTTTGTAGAGCTCCTTGACGATGTCAATGTCGTAGGCCGACGAGGTCTCGAGCTGGACTCCGTAGCGGAGGCACTCTTTTACGACGAAGCTGAAGTGGCAGCTCTTGGTGCAGTAGCAGTACTTGTACTCTCCGTGGTAGCCGTTACTTCGTATGGCCTTGCTGAAGAGGTTGCGGGCGCGTTTTATCTGGTCGCCTATCTTGGGCAGGTAGGTGATCTTGACGGGCGTGCCGTACTTACTTATTATATATCTGAGCGATATGTTGTTAAAGAACAGGTTCCCATTCTCAAGGTCAAACCCTTCCTGAGGGAAGTAGTAAGTCTGATCGATCAGCTCAAAATAGCTACCTCTTGTTTTCACCGTGACGTCACAGTTTAAATTTGGTTGTTAGTAAATCAGGATTTTGCATATATCAGAAAAACGGAACCCGCCTTTTTTTGACTTACTCAAAAAAGACGGGCTCCGTATGCTTTTTTTATTCTTTTCCCTTGGTTTTCCGTGGCTATTCTTGTCACTTCAGCCAACCGAGGATTGTCTGGCTGCCGGTTGTCGCGTCTTTGAGCTTGACATCTATCATGGTGCCGAGTGGAAGGTAAAGGTCAACCCTCGAGCCAAGTTTTATAAAGCCCATCTCGTCAGACTGACTGACGACCTGACCCTCTTTGGCGTAGGTCACGACACGGCGGGCCATTGCACCCGCAACCTGTCTCACGAGTACACGCTGGCCAGCGTTTGTGCGAATTACAACGCTCGAACGCTCATTGTCGGTAGACGACTTTGGCAGATACGCTGCGCTCTTGTTGCCGTTGTGATGACGGTAATATTCAATCTCGCCACCAACTGGGAACCAGTTGATGTGGACGTTGAATGGTGACATGAAAATGGAGACCTGGAGTACCTGCGTCTTGAGTACCTCGGGCTCGTATACCTCCTCGATGGTCACTACAGTGCCATCACACGGAGCCACAATGGCACCCTCCATCTTCACCTTGTTGCGAGCTGGGCGACGATAGAAGTTTATTGCCATGCAAAGGGGGATGAGCGTAACGACCGTTATAATCTGCGCAGCAACCTTAGGCAGGGAATACCATGCCGCAGCGTTGACCACGAAGAATAATACAAACGATGTTATGATTGTCGCTTTGCCTTCCTTGTGTAAAAGCATTTTAGAATGTAATCTTTATATGAAGAAATAATAGAGTAGGCTGACAATGGGAGCCGCAAACATCACGGCATCAAAACGGTCGAGTATGCCGCCATGACCTGGCAACAAAGTTCCCGAGTCCTTGATGTTGACCGACCTCTTGAACATCGACTCCACCAAGTCGCCGCAAGTTCCGATTATCGCCACGATAGCCGTGGTGACGATGGTGAACGAGAATCCTGCGTGGAAGAAACAGTCGCCAAGACATACGTACGAGACGATGCCTACAATTACGGTCAGCAGCACGCCGCCAACAAAGCCTTCGATGGTCTTCTTGGGCGAGATGCGCTCGTAGAGCTTATGCTTGCCCATCGTGACGCCGCAAAGATATGCGCCAGTGTCGTTGACCCAAACAAGTACGAAAATGCCAATAATAGGCCAGTAGTCGTAATCGCCAGTCTTGAATGCCAAGAGGTTGAAAAGTGCGAACGGGAGACCTATATATACGCAACCGAGCATCGTCAGCGCGATGTTCTCAAGAGGTTTCTTGTTTTTGCTGAAAAGCTCGACAAGGAACATTACCCATACGAGCCCCACAATGATGAGCAGGTACCTGTAGTCCAACACGTGCTTGCACACGAGGAAGCCAAGTACGAAGGCCGCAAGGTTGGTGCACATCGCCGTGAGGTAATGTGGCGACATTCCGCCGGCCTTGAGCATCCTGTAGTACTCGTGGGTGGCAATGATAATTATGGCGATCATTATCGCCGCAAAGGTCCACGCATCCGTCCATGCCCCTAAAATGAACATAGCAGCCACGACGAGCACAAACAATATGCCCGTCACAGCGCGCGTGATGAAATTCTTTAAGACACTGCTCATTTTGTTCCGCCCAAGCGTACATACCTACTTAAGCAACACAAAAGTAGTATGAAAAATTTTTAATTCCAATTTAAGAGGCTTTATATGCTTTGCAATCGTTGTTGGGCGGTCCTATTCTTCCTTCCCCAGTATCTCCTCTGCCTGCCGCAACATTGCGTCCATAGGCTGACTTGCGTCAATCCAATTTATTTTTGTGCCGCGACGCTCCATCCCCCTGAACCACGTCATTTGGCGTTTGGCAAACTGATGGATGGCTATCTCAAGTTGCTGCGTCATGTCGTCGAATGAGAGCTGGCCGGTGCAGTACATTGTGACGTACTTGTATTCGAGGCCATAATATATAAGGTCCTCTGGCTTTACGCCTTTATCCAATAAACCTTGTATCTCGTCCGTCATTCCTTCGCGCAGCCTGGAGCGGAGTCGCCTCGTGATTCGCTCTCGGCGCAGTTCGCGCGGAATGTCGAGCCCCAGGACTGTGTATCGCAGTCCTGCCGTGGGCCCCGTCTCGCCGGGGTGGTCATGCAGGTAGGCTGCTATCTCTATGGCGCGTATCGTGCGGCGGCGGTTGTCTAGGTCCGTCGTGTTATGCAGCTCCTGGTACGATGAGAGGATGGCAGCCAACTCGTCTTGCGTCTTGCTCTCAAGCTCGGCGCGTAGAGTGGGGCATGGCGGGACGGAGAGCAGGCTGTAATTCTTGAGCACGGCCTCGACGTAGAGCCCCGAGCCTCCGCACAGTATGGGCTGCCGACCTCGGGCTACGATGTCGGCATATGCTTCTGCAAAGTCCTGCTGATAGCGGTAGACGTTATATTTCTCGCCAGGCTCGGCTATGTCTATCAGGTGATATGGTATGGCTGTGCCGTCTACAACGTAATCGCCTAGGTCTTTGCCTGTTCCGATGTCCATCCCGCGATACACTTGTCGCGAGTCGCCGCTCAGTATCTCGCCGCCAGTTCGCAGTGCCAATCTCGTGGCGAAAGCTGTCTTGCCGCATGCCGTGGGCCCTACCACGACTATCAGCTGCGGATTGTCTGTATTGCTCATTTTCCTGTGTCGCTGTTGTTGTCGGTTTCGCCATCTTCTTCCTCTTCCGCTACTCGGCTGCGGGAGTACATGCTGTCTAGCCGATGACCGATGGCGGTGCGCTCGACTATGGGTATTAGGATGGAGGTCAATATTATGCTGTCGAGGACGACGTGATATGTTATAGCTTGAATGTCAGCCCCCTCTACCATGCCATATTGGGCGGGCAATCCTGCAAGCACGGCCGCCGCAAGCCCCTTGGGCAGCATTACGGCTGTTATGCTCTTATCATGCGCCGTCATCTGATTGCCTGTAAGGAACATTGCGCATGCTGGCCTGAGGGCGAATAGGGAAATGACAATGGCCAATGCTACGGATACTATGCCGACACTCTCGAAAGGTATCGATATGCCAAGGTAAAGGAAGAAGAATATCTTGACAAGGAAAGCAAGCTCCTCATACAAGTTCTTCTCCGCGTCCGAGATTACGCCCACGGGATAGTTGTCCTTATATATCTTGCTAAGCCTGTGGCTGACCATCCTCGCGTTGCCAATGCCAATGCCAAATGCCAATACCGCAATAGCCCCGCTGAACCCGGCTAGCTCGGCCAAGCCGTATATGCAGAACATGAAGAAACATGACGCGAACTGCGTGTTCTTGAATCTCCGCACCCAATTAATGACTTTCAGCCAAAAAACTCCACCGACAAACCCAATGGCCGATGCCACAATGAGTGATGTGGCCAAGGTGTAGATTATCCGCCCGAACTTGAACTCGCCGCTGGCAATGCTCTGCAACACGCCGAGCGTGAAGACGATACACAATACGTCCGTCAACGCCGACTCGATAACGAGCATCGCTCCGGCTTTCTTGCTCGCCCGTATCATGCGCAGCAAGGGTATAACCACGGCCGACGACGTGCCGCCACAGATAAATCCCGTGACGGCCGCAGCCATAGGCGAATAGTCAAACCCATAGCGCATTATCAGCCAGATGGCCCCTGCCGATACGGCGAAAAACGAGACCGTCATAACAACACTCTGCCGAGCCGACCGCAAGAGATGCCCGAGCTCAATGTCCAATCCTCCTTGAAAGAGGATTATTATAAGTGCGAACTGCGTAAAGAGTCGCCCGGCGTCCCCAATCCGGTCCACCGTCATTATGCCCATAATGGGCCCCATGACAATGCCGAAGAGTATGAGCATCAGCACGTCCGGTATCTTCGACCGCTCGAAGAAGTGGGTCAGCAGGTGACCTATGAAATATATCAAGCCTGTCGCCAGGATGAGAGACTCCATAACATCCGATTTTACTAGGCAAATATAGTGATTTGTTGTTAAATAAACACAATGTCAATGTGCTACGAGTGGTATTTCTAAACTCTTACTTTATCTTCGCGCTGTCTTTTCGGAACATCGGCATCGCCGAAATTCTCAAGTCTTCAAGAAAAAACCGCCGTCGTGGGCGTCCCGCGCTTCAGATTTTAATCTGTATTTTTTTAGCTGGCGCGGGCTATGATTGGTTGTCTCTCTTTAGGTTTTCGTCGCGGAGGCTCTCGTTTCGCCTCCTTGGGAAATGAAGGCACTTGGGAAAGCGGGCTGTGTCGGGCGTTCTCCTGAAACGACCGGCGGGCTGGTCGGTCATTCGTCCTCTCACTTTTTTACGTGTGTTCTCGCACTTTGTGACTGTCCGTCAGGCGTGAGCCTGAAGCCCCGTGTTCTCCATTTTTTTTATCATCAGTTCCAAAATCCTAAAGGTTTTTTAATGGCAACTTTCCAAGAAACAGGCCTCGACGAGCAGATGCTCCAGGCCATTTCCGAACTCGGCTTCGTTGAGCCTACTCCCGTTCAAGAGAAAAGCATCCCCGAAATCCTTAATTGTGGCAAGGACATTGTCTCACTCGCTCAGACTGGTACTGGCAAGACCGGGGCTTTCGGTCTCCCCATCGTTCAGATGGTAGATCCTTCCATTGACCACGTTCAGGCTATGATCCTCAGCCCAACCCGTGAACTCTGCCTCCAGATTGCTAAGGATCTCGCTAACTTCTCTAAATATAAGTCTCAAGTTGACGTCTGTCCTGTCTACGGTGGCTCTGATATCCGTAAGCAGATTAAGCAGCTCCGCTCTAATCCTCAGATCGTTGTCGGCACCCCAGGCCGTGTGATCGACCTCCTCGAGCGCGGTGTCCTCAAGATCGACCAAATCCGTTGGCTTGTTCTCGACGAGGCCGACGAGATGCTCGATATGGGTTTCAAGGACGACCTTGAGACCATCCTCAACGAGACCCCCGAGGAGCGTCAGACCCTCCTCTTCTCGGCCACTATGCCTCCCTTCATCGCAAAGGTCGCTAGCAAATATATGAACGACCCCATCGAGATCAAGATCGGTAAGACCAACCAAGGTGCCGATACCGTCGAGCATAACTACTACCTCGTGCGTCCTTCCGATCGCTACCTCGCCCTCAAGCGCATCGTCGACATGGTCCCCGACATCTACTCCATCGTCTTCTGCCGCACCCGCGAGGAGACTAAGGAGGTTGCAGAGAAACTCATCGCCGACGGTTACAATGCCGATGCTCTCCATGGCGACCTCTCTCAGGCTCAGCGCGATATGGTTATGCAGCGCTTCAAGATGAAGCACCTTCAGATCCTTGTCGCTACCGATGTCGCAGCTCGTGGTATTGATGTCCATGACCTTACCCACGTCATCAACTACAACCTCCCCGACGACATCGAGGTCTACATCCACCGTTCCGGCCGTACCGGCCGTGCCGGCAAGGAAGGAGTCTCTGTGGCTATAGTCTGCAAGAAGGATCTCACCAAGATTAAGCAGATTGAGAAAATCTCCGGAAAGAAGTTCGAGCGCAAGATGGTGCCCAATGCCGACGAGATTTGCCAAATCAAGCTCCAGCATTTCGTTCAGGGTATTGCCGACCAGCAAGTCGAGGAGGATACCGCTGTCTCTAAGTTCATCCCCGAGGCAATCGAGAAACTCGCTGAGTTCTCCAAGGAGGACATCATCGCCAAGTTCATCTCTGCCGAGTTCGACAGCGTCAACAAGTATTACCAGGCTGCCAACGACCTCAACATCACCGAGGAAGTCCGCGTCAAGGGCGACCGTCCCGAGCGTGGTGAGCGTCGTCCTGGTGATGAGAACATGGATCGCCTCTTCATCAACGTCGGAAAGATCGATGCCATCCGTCCCGCCGACCTCATCGGACTCATCAATAAGTTCACTCGCGAGCTTAATGTCAAGGTCAACATCGGCCATATCGACATCATGCGCAACTTCTCGTTCGTCGATGTTGACAATCAGTACTCAGAGGACATCGTCAACGCAATCAATGGCAAGGTTGTCGATGGTTACCGTCTCATCGTCGAGAAGGCTGAGCCACGTCGCGAGGGTGACGAGGACGATGCTCCACGTCGTGATGGCCACAAGAATGGCAACCGTGGCGGCTTCGGCTTCGGTGGTGGTCGCCGCCGTCGCGAGGATCGCCGCGACAGCCGCAACTTCAAGGACGACTACTTCCCCTCTCCTCGCCCCAACCGCGCCGATCGCCGTCATCGCGACCGCGGTGGCAAGCAGAAGTAATCTTTCGCCCGTAAGATAAATAATTATTCATCCGCCCGACTTGAACTGCCGTTCTGTCGGGCGGTTTTTGTATTTTATGCGTATTAAATGCAACCATTCTGTGCAAATCACCCTGTGCAAATATTGCATTTCTGATGTTTTTTCCTTTTTTTTGCCTAAGGTCTGTTAATTAGATTACTACGGCCCCCCTCTTTCTACACTCTTTTAACGGCAAAACTATCTTTCTCCCGATGGCGAGGCTCTCCATTTTTCTCTCTTGCGTCGCTGCTTTTCTCCCTGTTGTAGCTTCCGCCCAGTCCGTAGATGTAAACGGGTCGGGTGGGGTGCTCTCTTTCTTGCTCAACTCCGACAGCACTACTTGCTCCCTCTCCTCTTTCAAGCACTCCAAGTTAATTGGCACTTACGTCTTGATTCCTGAATTCGTGACGTCCGACGAGCGAAAGTTCCAAGTGGTATCAATAGGTGATGGCAGTGCTGTTCCGTTTGTTCACGATGCAAATCTTTCAGGCATATCTATCCCGCAGTCTGTTAAGTCAGTTGCACCTACGGCTTTCAGCCTCTGTTCGGGACTCAAACGTGTTAATGTATCAGCTGCGGAGCCTCCACAACTTGGCCGTGGTGCTTTCCTAAAGACTAAGGTGGACTCCCTTTTCGTCCCCGCATCCGCTGTCGAGGTATACAAAGATTCTCCATGGGGCAAGATTGGTGAGAATATCTTCCCGCTCTATACTTTTTCGCTCTCTCATTCTGGTGGCGGCAGCCCAATCTGTGCATCTGTATCCACACCCGTCAATTTCGCCGATCTTTTTTACGTCTTTTCCGATGAGACTTCTGGCGTCTCTGCCCGCACGGATGTCTCAATGACCCACTCGCTCAACTTCCCCGTTGTCTCTTTCGGAGCTTCTGCGGACTATAAGACGATAGCGGCGCGCTTGCGTATCCTCCCGACAATTCAATCTTACTCTGCTACTTTCCGTGGCCAACAGGTCAATAACCTCGCCACTCGAACCAACGGCGTTTTCGGCACTCTCAAGGCTGGCTCGAAAGTTGAAAATCTCGTGCTCGATAATGCATATTTGCTCGTTGACCCAGAGGATGAGGTTTTCGAGAGGAGCGACGACGGACGTACTCTCTATGTCTCTGTTTTCGCCGCTCGTAACCATGGTGCCCTTAGGACGGTTGGCTTTGCGGGCTCCGTCGTAATGAGCAAGGGCTCTTTGCCGGACGGCGTTGAGAAAGTAGTGGTCTCCCTTGTCGGCCGTCAGACTGTCTCTGGTGCTGTCAATGGTTTCCTGTATCTCGAAAATCAGGTTTCGCAATCTCGCTCTGTGCAATACATCACCGATTGCGCAGGTGTCGGCAAAGATGAGAGCCTCGCCTCCAAAGTGGCAATCCGGGCCAACCCCGATAAACAACAATCTTCCGTAAAGAAAACAAAGCCAGGCGAGACAAGTTTCGACCCCGACGCCGAGCGTTTCCGTTACACTACATGCGCATTCACCGATGAGGAGTTCGCTTCGGGTCTCGTGGCCTATTGGCTAAATTTCCGTGGACTTGGTTTCTCGGGCGACTATAAGCCTACTTGGCGTCAAGGCCTTGCGCATCCCGAGGCCGAGACGAACGTGTCGCGTACTCTTTGCAAAGTCGATTACGCACTCGATGGAGAGTCCTTCCTTACGTCGGCTCCCGAATTTGCCAATGGTGGCGACCGCATTACACTCTCATATTCCAAGACTCCCGTCTCTATCTCTGTCGGCGGACAGAAAGTTACTCCAGTCAGCGGCAGCACTGTCATCTCATACTCCGCTGGCGCGGTTGTGGCCATCTCTTGGACAAATGCCAATTTCGTGCCAACAGAGAAACCCAAAACACCTGGTGTGGAGATCACAACCAAAGGCTCTCTCATCTCCGTTTCCGGTGCAGGCAAGCAGGTTAAAGGCCTCTACACTGTCACCGGCATCAAGATTTGTGAAACTACAGGCTCAACTCTCTCTGCCCCCAAACCCGGTGTCTACTCCGTCCGCATAGGTAAACGCTCTTGGCGAGTACTCGCAAAATAATATTCATACAAACACACCCCAATGTCAATCAGCCTAATAGCCGCCATCGACCTCAACCGTGCCATAGGTCTAGGCGGCGACCAGTTAGCGTATATCAGTCAAGACCTTAAGCATTTCAAGGAGACCACTATGGGCTGCCCCGTAATTATGGGTAGCCGCACAAATCGTGCCCTCCCCAAGCGCCGTCTTCCTGGCCGCCGCAATATTGTCCTCTCTCGCTCTGCCGATTTCGCGGCCGAAGTGGCAGGTGTCGAAGGCGTCGAGGTTGTCAAGTCGGTCGATGAGGCTCTTGCTCTCGTTAAGGATGAACCGCGTGTGTTCGTAATAGGTGGCGCACAAATCTACGAGGCTTTCCTGCCTGTGGCGGATACCATCGTCTTGACTGTTATTGAAACAGCATTTCCCGAGGCCGACACCTTTTTCCCCGCTTTCAGCGAATGGGTGTCAGTTGAAAAATCAGACCTATATCAAGATTCCAAGACCGGTCTCTCCTTCTATTTCGAGACTTTCGTAAGACCATAAAGCCTTACCTCCGTCAATAAATAATCCGTCGTCAGCGCAGTTTTTTGAAATGAACCACGTTGACGACGGATTACTTTTTTGTCGGTTAAGTCTCTATTTCCCTGCGGAGATTATCTCCGAAAGTTTAGCATCGATGTACAACAGTCCCACATGTGCACCCTGTTCTTCGGTGTACGTTATGCTGAGCATAATGGTCAAGTCTCCACTGTCGAATTTAGTCGTGAAGTCCGTCATATCCGTTTTGAGAGCCTCCATTCGTCCTGCGTTGTCCGATGGCTCTTCCCCAATAAAGGTCTCTGCGCACTCCGTCGCTTTGCCATAGATTTCTGTCAGGATGGCTCGCACGTTGTTGTAGTCTTCCGTTAGGTCGTCCCACTTGTCCCGTTTCTGTAGGAATATCCCGGCGTGGTGCACGTTCTTGTCTCCCTCTGTGCTCACCGCTGTCAGTAGTTTACAACGTCGCTGGTCTCCGATGCGGCCGCTCATTGTAAGAGTTGTCAGCCCGTCGGCTGTTTGTTTCTTGCCGGGCGTGAATCCTGCGGCTTTTGCGTTTTGCGTGAAGGCCTCTAGGCTCTTGCCTATGCCGTTGCCAATATGTCGCAATGCGGCTACCTCCTTTGCCGTCGAATGCTGAGCATAGGCTGAGGCAGGGAGGATGGTTGCCATGATAAGTATGGCTACAAGTATAGGAAAATGTGTTAAAAATATTCTTTTCATCGTCAGTTGCATTATTGTAGCCTTGTCGGCTTTTAAGCCAAAAATACGCATAATTATGCAAAGGTTTCCCGTGATTTTCAATCTTATTGCACCTTTGTTCTCGTTATGTCAAATTGCAAGCCTATTTTATACGTATATCTGCCCGCGAAATTTTCTATATTTGCATTTACAAATATTTGCTTTCTGAAATGATTACTTTCATAATCGCCCTTGCGGCTCTCGTCGTGGGCTATCTCTTCTACGGTCGATTCGTCGAACGTGTAATTGGTTACGACTACAGCAAGCCTACGCCCGCCATTTCCCACCCCGATGGCGTAGACTATCTACCCCTTCCGACGTGGAAGGTCTATATGATTCAGTTCCTCAACATAGCCGGCCTCGGCCCCATCTTCGGAGCCATCATGGGGGCCAAGTTCGGAACCGCCAGCTATCTGTGGATTGTATTCGGCACCATTTTCGCCGGCGCTGTCCATGACTTTGTGTCGGCAATGATGAGTCTCGCCCACGGCGGTGAGAGCCTCCCTGAAATTATTGGTCGTTACCTCGGCAACCGTACCAAGGTCGTTTTCGGCATCTTCACTATGGTGTTGATGATCCTCGTGGGCGCTGTCTTTATTTCTGGTCCTGCCGAACTTTTGGCTGGTATGACTCCCGCATGGGCCGATCCCATTTTCTGGATTATTGTGGTCTTCTTGTATTACATTGCCGCCACAATGCTTCCTATCGATAAGGTGATTGGCCGTTTCTATCCGATTTTTGCCTTTGCCCTCATTTTCATGGCTGTAGGCATCCTCTTCGGCCTTTTCTATTATCATCCTGCACTCCCCGAGATGTGGGATGGCTTCGGCACGAAGTACGAGACTAACCCCATCTTTCCCATGATGTTCGTCTCCATTGCTTGCGGTGCGATATCTGGTTTCCATGCCACTCAGAGCCCTCTTATGGCTCGCTGTCTCAAGGATGCGCGCCACGGTCGCCCTGTTTTTTATGGCGCAATGGTAACTGAGGGTGTGGTGGCTCTTATCTGGGCAGCCGCGGCTACTGCTTTCTTTGGTGAGCATGGTACTGTTGATGCCGCTACTGGTAACGCGTATACAGGTGCAGGCGTAGCTACTACTATTTCGCGAGAATGGCTCGGCTATTTCGGTAGCATCTTGGCCATCCTTGGCATTGTCGCAGCTCCTATCACTTCTGGCGACACCGCCCTCCGCTCCGCTCGCCTTATCATTGCTGATTTTCTCCACATCGAGCAGAAGTCCACCCCAAAACGCCTTATGATCTCCATTCCCATATTCCTCCTAACCTTCGGCGTGCTCCTCTACAGCCTTGAGGATAAGAATGGCTTCAATATCATTTGGCGTTACTTCGCTTGGTGCAATCAAGCTCTCTCCGTGTTTACTCTTTGGTCAATTACGGTTTTCTTTGTACTCAATCATAAGCCGTTTGTAATCACGCTCATCCCTGCCCTTTGGATGACCGCCGTCTGCACCTCTTATATTTTTGTCGCCCCTGAGTGTCTCGCTCTTATGCCGGGCTGCGCTTGGTTCGCTCCCGTCGTCGGCGGGTCTGCGGCCGTCGTTGCCGCCGTGCTCTTCGCCCTTTGGTTCCGTAAGACTGTAAAAGGTGGGCTCGTCGGTGCCGTCAAGGATTAAAATTTCCGACAGAATATAGTTTGCCTATCTCCCCATAAACCAAGTTAGAGAAATTTTTATGACCAAAAGAAACGCTTTCGGCGCAATCCTTTGCGCTGTTGCCCTCTCGGCATGTGGCGAGGGCGGCAATGGCGGCAGAGAATCTGGCTTCGGCTATGTTGTTGCCGATCAGTGTGGCTATGTGCCTTCCGAATCCAAAACGGCACTACTCCTCACTCGGGGCTCGAAATTTGAAGTCCGCGACTCTACCCTGAAAGTTGTCCTCTCTGGCAATGTCGGAGTGCCTGTCTTTTGGCCCGAATATGGCGATTCTGTCCGAATTATCGATTTCTCATCCATCAATCTACCTGGTGAATACATCATTTCGGTCGATGACACCCTTATGTCTTATCCGTTTGTGATAAGCGACACTATCTATCAAGGCGCTCTCCGTAAGGCCGCCCGCGCGTTCTACTACAATCGCGCGTCCATGTCCATCGAGAAGGAGTTCGGCGGCAAGTGGGCTCGTCCCGCTGGTCATCCCGACGATAGCGTGCTTGTCCATAAGTCTGCGGCCTCTGCGGCTCGCCCTGAGGGTACCGTGATATCATCTTCTGGCGGATGGTATGACGCCGGCGACTATAATAAGTATATTATCAATAGCGCCATCTCTACCTATACTCTTCTCCTGGCGTCCAATGTTTTCGCTCCCATTACCGATACCCTCTCTCTCAATATACCTGAGAGTGGCTCCGACCTCCCTGACCTGACAAGCGAGACGCTCTACAACCTCCGTTGGATGCTGACTATGCAAGACCCTAACGATGGTGGTGTCTATGCCAAACTGACTGCTCTCAGTTTCGAGGGTTTCATAATGCCTGCCGATTGCCACAAGACTCGCTACGTCGTTGCCAAGAGCACTGCCGCCGCACTCGATCTTGCCGCCACGGCTGCCTACGCTAGCCGCACTCTCCGCAAGCGTTCCCATTCTCTCCGCCGCCTCGCCAAAACTTGTGAGCAAGTCTCTTTGGCCGCTTACAAATGGGCTAAGGCTAATCCTGATGTTATCTTCCACAACCCTGAGGATGTGTCGACTGGTGAGTACGGCGATATTGACATAAACGATGAGTGGTTCTGGGCTGCCTCCGAGATGTGGCTTATGACGGGCGACAAGAAGTATGCCGCTGATGCTGTGGCTCATCATGCCCATTTCTGTGTCCCTTCATGGGGCAGTGTCGGCACTCTTGCCTACTACTCGATGGTTGATGCTGGTAAAGCCGTTCCGGGCATCGACCCCGCGGCCGAGCTCAAGTCTCTCGCCGATTCACTCCTTGCAATCGAGGCGGCTTCGCCAATCAACCTCAGTCTCGGAGACTTCGATTGGGGCAGCAACTCAACCATTGTGAACCACGCTATGCTCAAGGTTATGGCCTATAAGGCTTCTGCCGACAAGCCTTCTGACTACGTCGCCTCTCTGCGCAACGACCTCCATTATATCTTTGGTCGCAACGCAACTGCGTACTCATTTGTGACGGGTGTCGGTTACTACTACCCGATGCACATCCATCATCGCCCTTCAGCTGCTGATGGCATTATGGAACCCATACCTGGTTTCCTCGCAGGCGGACCTAATACCGTTGTCCCTACAGATTGTGGAGATCAACCCACTCGTAGCCAGTACCCCGCCCGCGCTTATGCCGACGAACTGTGCAGCTACTCGACCAACGAGATCGCCATCAATTGGAATGCGCCTCTCGTGTTTGCTCTCCTCGCTGCAATGTCGCTCTAGCTGGGTAGCAATATAATTTCCATCCCAATAGCGTCCGTCGTTAGGCCTCAAGCCTGGTGACGGACGCTTCTCTTTTATACTCATGACAGCTTGATTCTCCTTTCGTGACATTTGCTTTTTGGGCGGATTTTGCTTAAATTGCGCATAAACGGGAAATAGGACGAGGCGGCACCCTTCTCGTCTTATACCCCTACCTCTATGTGCCCTGTTCTATAACTAACTTTTATCGTTATGATTTGCAGATTTCTAATTTTAGTGGCGTCTCTGCTTGCTTTCGCCGCTTGTTCTGAAGATGCGGGTATGTTGGAAACTTCTTCTCCCGAGATGTCAAAAGGTGACTTGCCCCATTTAGAGAACATCCCTGTTGATTTGAGTGCAGATTTCGATTGTTTTAATTTCGACAGCCAGACTAACAAGTCGCTCATTGCTAATGATTAAGATGAACTTGTCGATGGACAACGCTACTCTGGGTCTAAATTCCACGATGGCGGTATGGCTTACATTAATGGCAAATGGTACAATACTGTGATTGCGGGAAACCATCGCTGGATTACAGGCTTCTACCATTCAACTGTTGACGGCAATGGCGTTGATTGGAAAGACTGATTGGCTCCGCATGATACTGTTTTCCAAGTGTTGGTTGACGATGAACCTGTCTACTATTATCATTACGATTTTGCAAAGACTCTTACTTCTGTCAAGACTAAGAAGAACAAGTATCTGCCTTCTGGTTTTGAAGAACTGTCGGATTGGAAAATACCAACTCTTGATGAATGGGGTGACCTTTGCCTTATGACAGCAAGAAGATGCAATACTGTTCAGAGGTGCCAGCTGCTATTAGATAATCTCGAGATGCCGTTTACTGGCGTATTGTATTACAAAAAGGGTGAGTTGAACAGCCTTTTCCCTGATATCGCAGCATTCTTTCTTGAGTATGAGAATGTGACTAAAGATTATATTTATTGGAATGTCGGATATGCAAGTGATGGAGTTACGACAGATCAGTTCACGTTCGGTCACGTAAATACAAATGTTGATACGACTTTACATGCCCCTATTAAGTTGTTCCAAAAAGTAAAACCTATCTTCTATGAAGCCGATAGCTTGTCGTATTATTGATCATAATAGAGCAATGAGGTGTTTGCTTGTCATGTTTTTTGTCAATATTTTCTGTTTCTTGTCTTCCGCTCAGTCTCCATATGTCTTAACCTACGAAGATGTGGATCTTCAGGATGGTATACTTGAAGAGTTCCGATATTCTGGGGAAGGAAATGACCCTGAGTGGGTGGTTATCCCTGATGATATGAATGTCACGGAGATAACCTTTTTCGGATTTCATGACAAGGAAAAATATGGCGGCGGGACACTAAAGAGGGTGACTCTGCCTTCGACCTTAAGAAGGATAAGTGACGGAGCATTCGCAAATTGTAAACTCGAATACGTCGACTTTAATGAACAACTCGAATTCATTGGCTATCAGGCTTTCGCTCGAAATAAGCTACAGTCTGTCCTTCTTCCAGAAAAACTTTCAGTGTGTTGCAATTGCGCTTTCAGCGGAAATCCTATAGTTGAAATACGTTGGCCTACTGTCCCTATCTCTCGTATATCGGGGTTTGATTACATCCTTACATTGAGAAATGTTGAGATCCCTGCCAATGTGAAATCGATTGGCTCTGGCGCCTTTGGCGGGACACCTCTCGAGTCCTTGCATTTTAATGAGGGTTTGGATTCTATTTGTGCTAATGCTTTCCTTTATTCTCAGTCATATGGTACAAAGGTAGATTTCAGCCTCTTTAATCAACTAGACTTCCCGAATTCCCTCTCTTACATTGGCCCTGGGGCTTTCGCAGGGCAAGTAAATCTTTCTGAAATCAATTTTGGTGATTCGCTTAGGAAGATTGATAGGGCTGCTTTCCGTGGCTGTGGTAAATTGCAAGGAGTTCTTCTGCCCGAGAGCCTCGATTCGCTTGGCAACTTAGCCTTTAGTGAATGCTCAAATCTTACTTCTATTGTCTTCAATGATAATCTCAAATTCATAGGTAACTACGCCTTTGATAATTGCAAAAATCTTAGCGATTATCGGCTCCCTGAATACCTCTCTTATTTAGGAGAATATGCCTTTAGCAGGACGCTTATAGATGATCTCTATATACCAGGTTCTCTCAAGAAGGTTCGTCATCATACTTTTTCTTATTGTTCTTATACTCCATCAGCGACTATAACTTTTGCTGATGGTATAGAAGAAATTGGTGACTCTGCTTTTTATCGTATTGTGCGCATTACTGAAGATTCCGACTTCTCCGATTCTGTATCTGTCGTTTTCCCTAATACTCTCAAGAGAATCGGAAACAGTGCCTTCGAGATGGTTTGGGTTAAGCAGACCCGTCTTCCGGAACGTGATTCCAACGGAAATCGTCTTAGGTGGGATGCCTATCTCAAAGGTGTTCTCGATGAGCCTGATGTTAAATATATTGGCGGCTTTATGCGCACTGGTTTTCAAAGAGCTGCTTTGTATGAGTACGTTGCATCCGTCGTGGATGATGAACCGGTAGCTTCAATGCAAACCCTAAAGAAGGAGAGAGTCAAGGTTAGAATTATCGATATATATGGCCGTCCTGTCCCTTCTCACTATGCATCTACAAGCAATTTGCCCTATGGCCTTTATGTCCGTATAGCTGACGACGGCTCTGCTGCCCTCATAATTGGAGGAAAGCGATAGGCAACATGTCTCTCCCTTGAATCTGAACCTTTTGCAAAAACTTTAATCCTTCTTCTCTTGCCTTTTATCTCCAAATAACATAAATTCGCGACCGAAATTTGTGTGGAATTATGCCCTTTTCATAAGTGCATTGTCCGCAAAGTGTTGATTATTTATTAGTTAAAATCTACAATGCCAACAATTCAACAACTCGTCCGCAAGGGACGTGCCGAGCTCAAGGTGAACAGTAAGTCTCCGGCACTCGACTCTTGCCCGCAGCGTCGAGGCGTGTGCGTCCGTGTCTACACGACCACCCCTAAGAAGCCTAACTCGGCTATGCGTAAGGTAGCCCGTGTCCGTCTTACCAATGGTAAGGAGGTCAACGCCTACATCCCTGGTGAGGGCCACAACCTCCAGGAGCACTCTATCGTTCTCGTCCGTGGCGGTCGTGTAAAGGACCTCCCTGGCGTACGTTACCACCTCGTACGTGGCACTCTCGACGCTTCCGGTGTCGACGGCCGCAACCAGCGTCGCTCTAAGTACGGCGCTAAGCGTCCTAAGGCCGGCAAGCCCGCAGCAGGCGCAAAGAAAAAGTAGTTTCGAGCCCTACTATCACAAGACTCGTAAATCATAATACACATAACAAGCCAGTCTTCTGTTTATCAGTTGTTGCTTACGGTTGAGTAAATCGGCGAATGCGCCCTTTGAAGACATCCTTTAATTGACAGCTGATATAGAAGCTGATAAACAGACTGTAATCAAATGCGTAAGTCTAAGCCAAAGAAGAGAATCCTCCTCCCCGATCCCAAGTTCGGCGATACTCTCGTAACCCAGTTCGTTAACAACCTCATGTACGATGGCAAGAAGTCTACCGCTTTCGGTATCTTCTACAACGCTATGGACACCATCGCTCCCAAGGCTGAGAAAGAGGGCAAGCAGCCCCTCGAGTTCTTCAAGAAGGCTCTTGAGAACATCACCCCTATGGTCGAGGTTAAGAGCCGCCGCGTCGGTGGCGCTACCTTCCAGGTTCCTACTGAGATCCGTCCCGACCGTAAGGTCACTCTCTCTATCAAGAATATGATCCTCTACGCCCGCAAGCGCAGCGGTCATTCTATGGCGGAGAAACTGGCTGCCGAAATCGTTTCGGCTTACAACCTTGAGGGCGGCGCCTTCAAGCGCAAGGAGGATATGCACAAGATGGCTGACGCCAACCGTGCTTTCGCCCACTTCCGTTTTTAACTAATAAATAAAGCCAATTTCAATGTCTGACCTTAAATATACTCGCAACATCGGCATCATGGCCCACATCGATGCCGGTAAGACCACTACCACCGAGCGTATCCTCTTCTACACTGGTATCACGCACAAGATCGGTGAGGTCCATGACGGTGCTGCGACGATGGACTGGATGGTCCAGGAGCAGGAGCGTGGTATCACCATCACCTCTGCTGCCGTTACCGCTAACTGGAAGTACGACAACCAGACCTACAAGATCAACATCATCGACACCCCGGGTCACGTCGACTTCACTGTCGAGGTAGAGCGTTCACTCCGTATCCTTGATGGCGCTGTCGCACTCTTCTGCGCTGTCGGCGGCGTTCAGCCCCAGTCCGAGACCGTCTGGCATCAGGCTACTCGCTACAACGTCCCCCGTATCGCGTTCGTCAACAAGATGGACCGTTCCGGCGCTAACTTCTTTGATGTTGTTCGCCAGATCCGCGAGGTCCTCAAGGCAAACCCTGTCCCCGTCGTCATCCCTATCGGAGCTGAGGACTCTTTCGAGGGTGTTGTAGACCTCATCAAGATGAAGGAGATGGTTTGGACCGACCACGACGTGCTCGGTTCTACCTATGAATACCGCGACATCCGTGAGTCTCTCCAGGCTGAGGCTGAGGAGTGGCGCGCTAAGATGCTCGAGGAGGTCGCAGCCCAGGACGAGGCTCTCATGGAGAAGTATCTCGAGACTGGTGACCTCTCTGAGGAGGAACTCATCAAGGGCCTCCGCAAGGGTACCATTGAGCAGACCCTCAACCC